>DATBSP010000175.1:0-3572 GCA_036559705.1 Hyphomicrobium sp. | reverse complement strand
TGGGAGGATCAGTTCAACCTGTCGCTCGATCCCGACACGGCGCGCTCGTTCCACGACGAGACGCTGCCCAAGGAGGCGCACAAAGTGGCGCACTTCTGCTCCATGTGCGGGCCGAAATTCTGCTCCATGGAAATCACGCAGCAGGTGCGCGACTACGCGGCGCGGCTCAACGAGGCGGGCGTGGAACTCGCCGAGGAGACGACGCAGGTCGATCCTGAGACGGATGCCGGCGACGCCGCCGCGCGTCAGGCGGGCATGGATGCGATGAGCGCCAAGTTCCGCGAGCTGGGCTCGAACGTCTATGTAAAGGCGGAAAAGTCTTAAGCCCGGCCAAGTGTTGGCCTGCACGGGGGAAATGATGCGACTGCGGGGGTACCAGCTCGGGGAGCTGATCGGGATCGTGTTCCTGCTCGCCTCGACAGCGATGCAGCTGTTCTATCTCGAGCCGCTCAAACGCGAGATCGAGTGGCGGCTCGTCGCCTTCCACACGCAGCAGTCGGCGCAGATCCAGCTGCGCACGGCCTTCGACAATCAACTCGCGCTGTTGAAGCTGATGAACGCCTCTCCCGAGCAGGTGGCCGCGACCGCGGCCAAGCGTGACGAGACGCTGGCGCAGTACAAGAACTCCGACGCCAACATCTCCGACTTCATGATCGCGAAGGAGCGCGTGGAGAACTATCTAGAAGTGATCGTCATCACCATGTTCGCGCTCGGCTCACTTCTCGCCGGCTTGGGCCGCGTGCTGGAAATGCAAACGGCGCGTAACGCCGCGGGCGAATGACGAGACTAAGAGCAGCGCCCTGCTCCCATCAATCGGGGCACATCAATCCATGACGAAGGCGATAAGGCGGCCGCAGATGAGCGCGCCGAGCCAGCACACTGTCGAGAGGATGGCGTGTCCGGCCACCCTGGCGTCGCTCGCTTGCTCGAGCACCAATCCGTAGGCGCGATGCAGCGCGAGCGCGCCGAGAATTCCCAGCGCTATCAATGCAACCTTCACTCTCAGGACGCCGAGGGCGGCGTACTCCCCAGGGCGCACTGAGAACAGAAGCGCTCCGGCGACGACAGCTAGCAGGAGACCCGTCGCCGCGACGGGAACCAGGACCCGCGCAAGGGCCGCACGTGGCACGCTGCGCCAGAAACCGAGCAGCCGCAGATTGAGCGGGAGAATGGCGCCGACCAGCAGCGCGATACCGAGCACGTGCGCCGTGTTGACAGCCGCATAACCCCAGCGGGAAGTGCGAAGGTACTGCGCGACCGGCATTGCCTCGATGGTCGCGAGAATTTCCTCCACGATATCTAGTCTCGCTCGGGGTAGAGATCGTATTTCTTGTCGCCGAGGAACAGCCGCTCGACCTTCAGGCGCTTTTCGGATGCGTTGGCCGACGGCTCGCCGATGACGCGTATGGTCACGCCTTCCGCCAGTTCGCTGTCCTTCAGGCCGACGCGCTCGTGGCGATAAGGCTGCCCCACCTCGAATGTCCAAAGCTCGCCGCCGACATCGACTTCGAGGAGCCCGTGCGGGTTGCCGAGCCGGACGCGCTTGATCAGTCCCGAAAGCTCGATGTTCTTCCCCGTCGTCCAGGCCCAGCCGTGGTGCGCAAATGCGCTCCCGCTGCCCGAGACGAGGCACACGGCAAGACCGGTTGCGATAAGCCATCTCGTCATGGTCGTCCTCCAGGGATCACTCCGCGAGAATGGGCAAACCACGACACGGGCTCAACGCACCCCGAACCGCAGCGCCGAGCGGGCGCGCAGCTTCTCCGCTTCCGTGTCGCGGTCGCGCGGCGGGGCCATGGTCACCAGCGAAGAGAGCAGATCCTCGGCCGCCTTCGTCACCTGATCGACGGCGCGGTTGAACGCCGCCTCGTTGGCCTTCGAGGGCGAATTCATGCCCGAAAGCTTGCGCACGAACTGGATGCCGGAGGCGCGGATCTCGTCCTGCGACGCCGGCGGAGAGAAGTTGTACAACGTCTTGATATTACGGCACATCAAATACTCCTTTCGCAACGGCCCCTCACTTTATGTGGCCAGGGCGACCGGCGGATGGAAGTGCTTCACGGCGCGATAGCCGGCCCAGATGAAGGCCACCAGCAGCGCCGTCTGCGCAACGAGGAACGGCGCCTCCGACTGGGTCGGTGCCAACGCGGCAAGCTCGGGCAGCTTCTGAAACGCCTGCACGACGAAAACGAAGCAGTTGAGATAAAGGGCGGCCACGGCGGTCGTCGCGTAGATCCAGCGCCACGGCCCGGCGAGGTGGAAGGTGTAGAGGGCAGCGAACGCCGGGATCAGCAGCACCGTCGAGACGATGCCCGTGCCCAGCGCTGGCGTGAATACGGATATTGGAAACAGGAAGCCGGTGATTGTCGTCAGCGCCGTCGTTGCCAGGAAGACGTGCGTCACCCAATCGGGGCCGGCGCCGCGGATCATGGCCACAAGGGCGATCAGCCCGGTGACGATGCCAATGATGCTGATCAGCGTATGCAGTAGAACGAACGTTTCGAACGACAGACCCAACATCATCATCCCCCGATGGCGGCAGCTACGGCTCAGTGCCTTTTCCCAGCGCGCGTTCAGGCTATAACAAGATCGAGCGTTGCGACACCGGGAGAAAGGCGCCTTCGATGAGCAAAAACGAAGCGGTCGACGCCTACCTCGCCATGCAGCCGGCGGGGACGCGGCGCGTGCTCGAGAAGGTACGCGCTACCCTGCGCAAGGCGCTCCCCGGCGCTGAGGAGGTCATCTCCTATAAGATCCCCGCTTATCGGCTGGCGGGCGGCATCGTCATCTACTTGCCGGGTGGAAGCAGGACTACGCACTCTACCCCGTCACCGCGCCGCTCATCGCTGCCTTCAAGGACGAGCTGGCGCCCTATGAGCTGAGCAACAAGGGTACGGTGCGCTTCCCGCTTGACGCGCCCGTTCCGGCGCGGCTGATCACGCGCATCGCCAAGTATCGCGCCCAGGAGGTCGCCGCGCGCAAACAGCTGAAGACGGCGAAGAGGGCTGCGATCGCGAAGAAAAGGCCCCCCGCCGCCAAGGCCGCGAAAAAGCGCTGAGCGGACCTTGATTTTGGCCAGAAGCCGGTGCACCCAGAGAGTTCAAAACCCGGGGGAATGCCTGATGTTACGCAATTTGGCATGGACGGCACTGGTCGCCTTGGCGGCCGTCGCCACCACACCGCATGACGTGCAAGCGGCGTCGGCACGGGAGATCGACGGACGCGTTCACGAGACGCTTGATCGGTTCTTCTACAAGATCGGCGGGGCGCGTGAGCTCGCCAACAAGTCCGTGGGCATTCTCGTGTTCCCCTCGGTGGTGAAGGCCGGCTTCGGAATCGGCGGCGAATACGGCGAGGGCGCGCTGCTCGTTCGCGGCCGCACCGTCGACTATTACAACATGATCTCGGCCTCGATCGGCTTCCAGCTCGGCGTGCAGGAGCGCTCGGTCATCATCGCCTTCATGACGCCGCAGGCGCTCGACCAATTCAGACGGACGGCCGGTTGGAAAATCGGCGCCGACGCCTCGGTCGCCATCATCACGGTCGGCATCGGCGGCTCTGTCGACACCAAC
>DATBSP010000174.1:0-4447 GCA_036559705.1 Hyphomicrobium sp. | reverse complement strand
GTCGTCAGCGTGCGGGTAAACGGCGGCGACGAGGTCAATTTCTTCATCGATACCGGAGGCTCCGAGCTCGGGCTCGACACCGAGTTCGCCAAGGAGCTCGGCCTTCCGCAATTCGGCGACGTGCAGGGCACGTTCTCAGGCGGCGAGCAGGCAAAGGTCGGGCAGTCGCGCATCGATACGCTCAAGCTCGGCGACTGGACCGTTCGCAACCTGCCCGTCATGACGCTGCCCTTTCGCCAATTCTCAGCAGGACTTGGCGTGAAGCGCATCGACGGCGTGATCGGCACCACGCTCTTCTACCATTTCCTGGCGACGCTCGATTTTCCGCGCGGCGAGCTCGTGCTCCGCCGCAAAAACGCGCAGAGCCTCAAGGCGCATGCGGCAGAGTCATCGGGCAACAGCGTCGCGGTTCCGTTCTGGATTGCGAGCGATCACTTCATGGTGGGCTGGGGCCGCGTGGAGACGATGCCGCCTGCGCTCCTGTTCGTCGACACTGGGCTTGAGGGTGCGGGCGTAAAGCTCGCAGAGCCAGTCATCAAGGCGGCGGGAATCAAGCTTGAGGAAGACGAGGCGTCCGAAGGTGCTGGGGCCGGCGGAACGCTGAAGATCGTACCCTACACCGTTTCGCGGCTTTCCTTTGGGGACATCCGGGAAGACAACGTCGCCGGCATCTACGATGGGCCGTTCCCGTGGGAAAACATTTTCGGCTTCCATCTCGCAGGCATGGTCGGCCACGATTTCTTCAAGCCCTACGCGGTGACCTTCGACTTCGAGGGCATGCGGATTTTTCTGCGCCAGTAGCTTAGCCATCGCCACCTCGGCCGCGCGCTTCGCAGCCGCAGCCAGCTCCTCACTCCCAGCGCGCAGCACTCCTGGAACAGGCGGCGCTTCGGCGCGTGACTTTCCTGCCTGAAGGCCGCGTTGAGCGCCTGAAGGGGAATGGGCACCCGCGTGAGAGCGGGTGCCCAATAGGGAAGTGGGAAGAGGTTGGTCATTCTCGGACCCGGTCCCTGGTATCGTCGTGAACCGCTAGCGGTTGGTCTCGTAGGGGTTCGGGAAACCCTCGGCCATGACAGGCGCGGCGGAGGCGACGATCAGCGCAATTGCGATCAAGAGCTTCTTCATGGGGTATCTCCTTCAGGTTGGGCCGGTTGATACTTCGCTCGGGCGGTTGGCCAATCCGGTCCGAACGACGACGAGATGGTCCTCTCACTCAGCCCGCGAGGAAGCGGTTTACGTCCGAGCCGAACTCCTTGTTGTGCTGCCACAGGAAGCCGTGAGCGGAATCCGGATAGATCTTGATCTGCGCGTTGGGGATGAGCCCCGCCATCAGATGTGACAGGCGCGGCGGCAGCATGAGGTCGCCGTCGCCGTTGGCGACGAAGGTCGGCTGCTCGATTGCCGCAAGACGCTGGAGCTTGCCGTGATCGGGAATTCCCCATTCGACGACGGCGTCGTATTGAGCCTCGATCGTCGCCGGCGAGCTTGGGGGGTCACGGTCCACCTCGCGTTCCATGAACCGGCCCAGATACTCTGGGCCTTTGGCCTGGCTGGTCGGGGTGAGCTTGAACATGATGTAGAGGAGTTCCGCGGCGCCGGCATCCGGCTTGCGGGCTGCGTCGGCGATGTCCTTGCGCCACCCGTGCATTTGCGGCCCTCCCTGCGGGCCGGTTCCGGCAAGCACCAGCTTCCGAACGAGGTCGGGCTTTAGAAGCGCGACCTCCTGGGCGATGAAGCCGCCGAGCGAGAAGCCCAACACGTCCACCTTCTCTAGATTCAGCGCCTCGATGAATGCGATGGCGTCGCGCGCCATTTGCTGCACCGAGCGGGGCGTCTCGCCGTTGGTCGATGCGACGCCGGCGTTGTTGAAGGCAATCACCTCGCGCTCGGCGGCGAGCGTGTCCAGAAGCTCGGTGTCCCAGTTGTCCATGCTGCCGCGGAAATGCTGCATCAGCACAAGGGGGACGCCGTCCTGGTTACCGAAGCGGCGATACGCATAACGGACACCATTGCCGGCTTGCACGAGTCTGGTAGGCGCAGTGAGCGCCGTAACGTTGGTGGTGAGCATGACTCTTTTCCTCCAGTTGGTGGCATATACCACTAAGTTGGATGGAGCCGCCGTGATCTGCAAGGGGAGGGAGGGTGCGGCGCGCCGCCGCGCCAGTCGCCAGACTTCAATCAGCCAGGCAAATCAGTGGCATATACCTTGAAAGTTTTTTTCCCCGGACCTATGTTGAGCGTTGCAGTCGGGTGGGGATGAGGAGTTCGACAATGGCCGACAAGGGCTTGAGCATCACGCCCTGCAACAATGCCGCAATTCGCCGGGCAACCCGCATGCTGGGCCAGCTCTACGATGACGCCTTGGCGCCGAGCGGCCTCCGCGCCACCCAGCACAATTTGCTCAACACGATCCGTGTGATGGATGCACCGACGCTGCGCGAGATGGCAACCGCGCTGGTCATGGATCTTTCGGCGCTGGGCCACTCCCTCAAACCGCTGGTCCGCCACGGCTTGGTCGCGGTCACGACCGATGCGCAAGACCGCCGCGCCAAACGCGCGACGCTGACCAAAGCGGGATCGAAGAAGCTTCAGGAGACGGCGCGGCTATGGCGCCAAGCTCAAGATCGATTCGATATCGCTTTCGGCTCGGGACGCGCGGAAGAGCTGCGTGAGAGTCTGGCCAGTGTTTCGACCGACGAGTTCCGCCAGGCCTTTCGGGATGGTCGGCCGCTTGCCAAGAGACGACAGCGGGATCGAGGCCTTTAATCGCCAGCCATACGCCCTGTAACGCAGCGCGTCACAATTTCCCCTGGGCCAGGGGAACCGATGGAGGTCTTGCGCGTTGCGGCGTCTAGAGGGATTGCAGCGCCAGTAATAAAGAGTAGGTCTCGCCGCTCCGGTCGGGCTTTGTCTCGGCTCATCGGCACAGCGCTGTCTTCCGCGCGTTCCAGTACATGGCGTCAGCGACGATCGAGTTGTGAGGAGTTCCATCTCCCCCGGCTCGAATCTCGGTTTCGGTCAGGTTCCGTCGAACAACTGCCGAGATTGCAAGCCATTGCCAGCAGGGCCAGAGACGCCGCATGAGCTTACTCCAGATCAGGCCACGAACCCCCCCGCCGAACAGCGTCGCGCGTCTCCCGAAAGCTGTCGCCAATAGCAATGACAGGGTGAGCGGCGACTATGTCGCCGGGGCCATGGAAGCGGCGTTGCCGCTGACGCCGGAGCGTCTCGAGCTGATCAAGGCCTGCGCGGGAAGTCGCTCGCCACATGCCGACGCTGTGGCGGCGTCCCGCATCGCCCAACGCTTCGCGCCGCGGCCGCCCGCGCTCCCGTCTGGCGCCGAGCCGCACGCCGCCGCACAGGCGGCAGTGGCGGCTCCGTCTTTCGCCTTGGCCGCGGGAATTAGAAGGCTAACGGCAGTTCTCGTCGTTGCGGCGTTGCTGCCAAACCTGACGCTCGCCGCATTTTGGCTGCGCGCCATCGACATGCCATGGTCCAAGCAAGCGCCAGCGGCGGAAGCTGGCGCGCCGGCCTCGGCTCAGGTCGCGCTTCCGCCGCCGGTTCTTTCCGCGCCGAGCACGCTCCACGCTTCGGCCGGCGAGCACGTCAACTTCCCGATTGCCCTCGACGGCACCGACGCCGTGCCGCCAAACAGCGTGATCGTCATCAGCGGCCTGCCGCCAGGAAGCAGGCTGTCCACAGGGGATCGCCGCGGCGGCACGGACTGGGCGCTGAAGCCCGACGAGATCGGCGATCTGCACCTCGTGCTGCCGACTTTCGCGGTCGGGGAGTCCAAGCTCACGATCCAGCTGGTCGCCCCGGGCGAACGCATCGTCGCCGACGCCTCGACGATGCTCAGCCTGATCCCCGATCGGGACATTGCTGCAGCCGACGTGACCGCCATCCCCGATGCAGCCGAACCGCAAAGCCCGGACACGCAGGCTGACGCGCCTCAGGCTGCTGCCGAGGACGTGACGGCATCGATCGATGCCGCTCCGGCGAGCGCCGATGCCGCGCCGACAGCTTCGGGGGTCGTGCCGTTGCCGACCAGACGGCCGGAGCCGCCCAAAAGCGATGTTGCGGATGCGAACTGGATCACGCCGACCGCCTACGTCAATCTTCGCGACGCGCCATCGCCGTCGGCTGCGGTTCTGGGTGTGGTGGCGAAGGGTACCAAGCTTCGCGTCGCAAGCCGGAAGCGCGGCTGGGTCGAGATCGAGGACCCGGCAACGTCGAAGACCGGCTGGATCTACGCCAGCAGTGCTGGCGCCGCGGCGGCACGCTAGACATGTCGAAGTGAAGAATGTTTTTGCGCAACTAAGCCGCGTTCGAGTGCGCGCAGCATGGTCGCGTAACTTAGACCCCAAGCTGTGGCGCGAAAGCCATATGCACAGCTTTTTGCATTTGTGGCCGCCCCAGGGGGAACGCCGCGAGCGGTTTCGGCATA
>DATBSP010000173.1:0-10747 GCA_036559705.1 Hyphomicrobium sp. | reverse complement strand
GCTTCCCGCCCCGCAGCCCCCTTGCCCTTTCCATTGCTTCGGGGCCACGGCTCGCGAGGGCAACGAGGCATGCGCTGCAGATTCGCGGCCTGCCCTGGGCCCTACAACGCACCTGTGGATGGAGCACCCCCTAGCCCACTTGCAGCGCGGCGTTTCGGCTAACCTCACTGCAACGATTCTGCGTGTCACCCCGCAAATTTCCGCGGCTGCTGCCGCAAGCGCCCCTTAGTTGCGTTGAAGGCGCCGTCACCAACGCACTCGGGAGGCAAGAATGATCAAATACGTTACGCTCGCGCTCGCGGCGGCCATCGCCGTGCCCGTCTACTCCAGCCCTGTCGTCGCTTCCGACTACTGGGACTGGAACATGGCCAGCGGCAGTCCGACGGCACGCCAGAAGGCGCGCGCCAAGTACGTCAAGCGCCATTATCGCAAGAGCAGCAGCCCGACCAAAGTCATGGCCTACGTGAAGCGCGAGGGCGAGAAGGACGTGGTATCGACCGAACGCCGCGAGTTCGCCTGCGCCGACAAGGTGCGCGGCCTCGGCACGCAGTGGATCGGCACCGAGGGCGCGCTCGACGCCGCCAAGAAGGATTGGATGGAGCGCGTGCGCTACGACTACGGCGAGTCGTTCCTCGACATGAACAACGCCAAGGATTTCGTTTCACGTTGCGGCCGTGTGTCGATCGGCGAGACGATGGGCCAGGTTATGTATCGCTGCGAGATCCTTGCCCGACCCTGCAAGGGCATCATGAACGACACCAAGTCGGCGGCGAAGTAGAGACTCAGCTGGTGGACTAAAGCGAGTAGCGGGGGGCGGGCCGGGGTGAAACCCGTGCCCGCCTTCCGCATTTCAGGGACTGGTGAAACCTTATGGCCAGAGTGAGCGTTTGCTGCCAACGTCGACGCCGCCCGCCACTGAAGAGGCTCCCATGATGGACGATCCGCTCAATAAACCCCTGATGCGCGTGCGCCAGGGCAAGCTCATTGCTGGGGTGTGCGGCGGCATCGCCAAGTGGCTGGACTGGGATCCGACGCTGGTGCGTCTCGGCTATGTCGTGCTGACGGTCGTTTCGGCTGGGTTCCCGGGCGTGCTGATCTACCTGCTGTTGTGGATCTTGATGCCGCAGGAGCCGGCCTAGGCGGCGTAACGCGCGATGACGAACTGCGTGTCGCCGTAGGTTCGGCGATCGAGCTCCGTGTAGGCCGGGGGCAGTGCGATCGCGGCGCTCTCCCGCTCCTCGATGACGGCGATCGCTCCCGGAACCAACCACTTGCCGTCCGCCAACGCCGTGAGCGCGCGCTCGCCGAAGCCTTTGTCATACGGCGGGTCGAGGAAGGCGAGATGGAACGGCGCCACCGTGCCGGCCGGTCCGAGGTCGGTGGCGTCGCGGCGGAAGATGCGCGTGACGCCGGTCAGCCCGAAGGTCTCGATGTTGCCGCGGATCAGCGCGCGGGCGTCGGCCTCGTTGTCGACGAAGAGGCAGAAGGCAGCACCGCGCGAGATGGCCTCGAGCCCGAGTGCGCCGGTGCCGGCGAAGAGGTCGATGACGCGCGCGCCGCTAAGCGAGAAATCCTCGACTCCGTATGCCAGGATATTGAATAGGCTCTCGCGCACGCGGTCGGAGGTCGGGCGTAGGCCCTCGTGCTGCGGACCGGCGATGGCGCGCCCGCGAAGCGTGCCGCCGACGATCCTCATGCGCCCTCGCCGCGCTTGGCGTTGCGTGCCTTGCGCTGCGCGCGCTCCTCTTCCACCGGCTCGTTGAGGTTGAGCTCGGCGGAGAGCCGCGCACCCAACTGGTCGGAGAGCACGTGGCGCTTCACCGGCTCGGCTTCGCCCGGCTTCAAGTCCAGAAGCTGGAACGGCCCGTAGGAAATGCGAATGAGGCGGTTCACCTCGACGCCGAGATGGCCGAGAATGCGCCGCACCTCGCGGTTCTTGCCCTCGCGCAGGCCCATGGTGATCCAGGCGTTGGCGCCCTGCACGCTGTCGAGGCTCGCCTCGATCGGCCCGTAGCGCACGCCTTCGATCTCGATGCCATCTTTCAGCTTGTCGAGATCGGCCTGCGCGACACGGCCATGGGCGCGCACGCGGTAACGGCGCAACCAGCCCGTCGCCGGCAGCTCCAGATGGCGGGCGAGCGTGCCGTCGTTGGTGAGCAGCAAGAGGCCCTCGCTGTTGAAGTCGAGGCGCCCGACGGAGATGACGCGCGGCAGCCCCTCTGGGAGGTTGTCGAACACGGTGGGGCGGCCCTGCGGGTCGGCGTGCGTGGTGACGAGGCCGCGCGGCTTATAATAGCGCCACATGCGCGGCGGCTCGGCCGTGGGGAGCGGCTTGCCGTCGACCAGCACTTTGTCCTTGGCCGAAACCTCGAAAGCGGGAGTGGTGAGCAGCTTGCCATTGACGTTGACGCGGCCCTGCTCGATCCATCGCTCGGCCTCGCGGCGCGAGCACAGGCCCGCCCTCGCCATCGCCTTAGCGATGCGCAGGGGCTCGTCGGGGCCGGGGGCCGGCTGCGTGGGCCGCGGCTTGCCGCCCCGCTTATGCACGGGCTTGCGCGCCGGCTTATGGTCTGACTTGCCGCTGGCGGCAAGGGACCGTTGCGGCTTATGGGACGGCTTGCTCGGCGGCCGCTTTGGATGTTTGTGGGCGGGCATGGATCTTCAGGTTGCGATTTGAATGAGCCCCTTATGACACTGCACGGCGATCAGAGCCACATGCTGCGCGCGCTATCCGAAGCGGAAGCGGCGTGCGCACGCGGTGAGGTGCCGATTGGCGCCGTCGTCGTCGGGCCGGACGGGGCGCTGCTCGCCGCGGCGGGAAACCGCACGCGCGAATTGAACGACCCCACGGCGCATGCCGAGCTGCTGGCCATTCGAGCCGCCTGTGCGCTGTTGCGGGCCGAGCGGCTCAATGACTGCGATCTCTACGTGACGCTGGAGCCGTGCCCGATGTGCGCCGCCGCCATTTCGTTCGCGCGCATCCGGCGGTTGTACTACGGCGCATCCGACCCCAAAGGCGGAGGCGTCGAGCACGGCGCGCGCGTGTTCAATCATCCAACCTGCCACCACGCACCGGAGATCTACCCGGGCATCGACGAGGAGCGGGCGGCTGCAGTGCTGCGCACGTTCTTTCAGGCCAAGCGCTAGGTTTTGACGGTACGCGCCCGCTTCAACAGCGGGCGGCGCAACTTGCGGTGTGGCGGTGCAAGCTCGCGGTGCTCGGCCGCCTCGACGGGGCGTAGCGTCTCCGCCTCCAGCATGCGCGAAAGCTGCGCCTTGACGCGCTCCTTGGCCGGCTCGGCAGCGGCCAGTATTTCCTCGACCTTCAGGAAGTCGAGGATCTGGAAGCGGCTGGTGCCGGCGTCGATGTAAAGATCCGGGTGCCGGTGGCGCAGCTTCTCGCGGATGATGCTGCGTTCGAAGATGAAGTTGCTGGCGAACAGCGTCTCCCACGCCTTGGGCATCTCGCGCCCCGGGCGCCGCACCGGCGCGCCGCTGGCATCGACGGCAACGGTGAGATCGGCTTCGCCGGCGACGAGGTCGAAGGGCAGCGGGTTGACGAGACCGCCGTCGATCAGCACGCGGCCGTCGATCTGCACCGGCTGAAAGAGAACGGGCAGCGCCATGCTGGCGGCGATGGCGGGGCGCAGCGGCCCCGAGGAGAACACCACCGCCTCCTGGGCGTAGAAGTCGGAAGCGACGATCTTCAGCGGCGTGGTGAGATGAGCGAAGTCGCGGGCGATCTGTGGCGGCAGAATGACGTCGAGCAGGCGCTCGGGGGCAAGGAGCGCCGGGCGCAGTGTCAGGGCGTTGAAAAGGCCGCCGGGCGTACGCACCCGCGCCGAATAGAGATCGCGCACCAGATCGAGGCGCTTCTTCAAGACCTCGAACACCTGCGCACGGATCTGCTTGCCGCTGAGGCCCGAGGCGTAGGCGGCGGCAAAGACGGCCCCGATGGACGTGCCGGCGATGATCTTGGGGCGCAGGCCGAGCTCGTCAAAAGCTTCGAGCACCGGGATGTGGGCGAGGCCCCGCGCGCCGCCGCCGCCGAGCGCCAGGGCGATGCTGGGCGTGCCGGTCGTCGTTGCCGTGCGCGCTGCGGGCGCCGGCGAAGGACTGACGGGAACGGGATTCCTGCTCATCGGGGGTTCGCGGCGGCTCCTTGGAAAAAGCGCAGCATAGGGCACAAAGATTGTCGGCGTTCGATGCGGCACGACGGTTCGCGGTTGGGCCAACTGTCAGGCATTGGCTTTCTCGCGCTCAATGGCCCGCCAGCCGATATCGCGGCGGTAGAAGCCGCCCGGCCAATTGACGCGGGCGGCGGCGGCATAGGCGCGGGCCTGTGCCTCCGCAACCGTTTTGCCGCGTGCCGTGACGTTGAGCACCCGGCCGCCTTGCGCAAGCAGCCGATCTCCATCGCGGCGCGTGCCGGCATGGAAGATCTGCACCCCATCGACCGCCGCCGCAGCCGCCAGCCCTTTGATCTCCGTGCCGACCTCGGGCGAACCCGGATAGCCGTTGGCCGCCATGACGACGGTGAGCGCCGCATCATCGTGCCAGCGTACATCGAACTTATCGAGCACTCCGTCGACAGAGGCCAGCAGCGCCGGCAGCAGATCCGACTTCAGACGCATCATCAGCACCTGCGTCTCGGGGTCGCCGAAGCGCGTGTTGTATTCGATGAGCTTGGGGCCTTCGGCGGTGATCATCAGGCCGGCGAACAGCACGCCCTTGAAGGGCGTGCCGCGCGCCGCCATGGCGGCTACCGTCGGCAAGATGATCTCGCGCATCGTGCGCTCGGTCATCTCGACCGTCATGACGGCGGCCGGCGAGTAGGCGCCCATACCGCCGGTGTTGGGACCGGTGTCGCAGTCGCCGACACGCTTGTGGTCTTGCGCGGGGACGAGGGCGAGCGCGTGCTTGCCGTCGACGAGTGCGAAGAAGCTCGCCTCCTCACCTGCGAGGAACTCCTCGACAACGACCTCGCTGCCCGCCTTGCCGAAAGCGCCGGCAAAGCACGCGTCGATCGCCGCATCGGCCTCGGCCCGCGTCGTGGCGATAGTCACGCCCTTGCCGGCGGCGAGACCGTCGGCCTTGACGACGATCGGCAGCTTTTCCCCAGCTATGTACGCCTTGGCGCTCGCAGCATCCGAGAAGCGACCATAGGCCGCCGTTGGAATATCGAAATCGGCGCACAAATCCTTGGTGAAGCCCTTGGAGCCCTCCAACTGTGCTGCCGCCTGCTTCGGCCCGAAGCACTTGATCCCCGCCGTCGTGAGATCATCTACCAATCCGGCCACCAGCGGCGCTTCTGGTCCGACGACGACGAGATCGATGGCGTTGTCCTTGCAGAACCGGATCACCGCGGTGTGGTCGCCAATGGGGATGGGGACGCACTCGGCGACCTCCGCAATTCCGCCGTTCCCCGGCGCACAATAGAGCTTCGTTAACAGCGGGCTGGCACTCAGCTTCCAGGCGAGCGCGTGCTCGCGGCCGCCGGAGCCGATGAGGAGAACGTTCATCGCTGCTTATCTCTCGAAAGCTAGGGGACTTTCGCCGCGCCGGGCGCCGGCCGGGCGCAGTTCCATGTATCATCGAATCTTAAGGCCACATACGGGCAAGCTCGCGTGACCCAACCTACTCCTCAGGCCCAGGCCGGCGGCAACGTTGCCGAGTACAGCGTTTCGGAGCTTTCCGGCGCCATCAAGCGCGCGCTCGAGGAAGGTTTCGGCTACGTGCGGCTGCGCGGGGAGATTTCCGGCTTTCGCGGGGCGCATGCCTCAGGCCACTGCTACTTCGCCCTGAAGGACGACAAGGCGAAGATCGAGGCGGTGATCTGGAAAATGACTTACGGGCGGCTGAAGGTGAAGCCCGAGGAAGGCATGGAGGTCATCGTCCAGGGACGTGTGACGAGCTATCCCGGCTCGTCGAAATATCAAATTGTCATCGAGAGCCTCGAGCCTGCCGGTCTCGGCGCGCTGATGGCGCTACTGGAAGAGCGCAAGCGCAAGCTCGCGGCCGAAGGGCTCTTCGGCGAGGAACGCAAACGGCCGCGGCCGTTCCTGCCGCAACTCGTCGGCATCATCACCTCGCCGACGGGCGCCGTCATCCGTGACATGCTGCACGGTTTTGCCGAGCGCTTTCCGATGCGTGTCATCATTTGGCCGGTGCGCGTACAAGGCGAGACGTGCGCGGGAGAGGTCGCTGCCGCCATCGCCGGCTTCAATGCCATGCAGCCGGGCGGCCGCGTGGCCCGTCCCGATGTGCTGATCGTCGCGCGGGGTGGCGGCAGCCTGGAAGACCTCTGGGGCTTCAACGAGGAGATCGTCGTGCGTGCCGTGGCTGCGAGCCGCATCCCCATCATCTCCGCCGTTGGCCATGAAACCGACTGGACGCTCATCGATCTCGTCGCCGACGCGCGCGCGCCGACGCCGACCAAGGCGGCCGAATGGGCGGTGCCGAAGTTCGCCGAGTTGGCCGAGAGCACGAGTAAGTGCGGCGCGCGTCTGACGACGGCCGCGCGGCGTGTGCTGCAACAGTCGCGCGCGCACCTCAAAGCCGCGAGCCGCGGATTACCGCGCCTGGAAGACGTGTTGGCGCTGCCGCGCCAGCGCTTCGATGCTTGTGAAAAGCGCCTTGGCCGCGCACTGCTCGCCAACGCCCGCGCTCATCACACGCGCTATGCCCGCATCTCGGCGCGTCTGCGCCCGGCACCGATCATGCACCGTATCGCGGTATGCGGGGAACGCGCCGGCGTGCTGCAGGCGCGTGCGGCACAGGCGTTGCGCAATGGTCTTGTCGCTCGCCGCCGTCAGCTCGAAGGCTACGACAAACTGCTCGGCACCCTGAGCTACCAGAGCGTCCTGCAGCGCGGTTTTGCACTGGTGCGCGATGCAGATGGCCGCACGGTACGTTCAGCCTCCACCGTACATGCCGGCGATCGTCTTGACCTCGAATTTCGCGACGGCCGCGTCGAAGCCGAGGCACAAAGCGTCAACAACCCTGGTGCCGGGAAGCCTTCATCGCCCGGCTCCTCGGCGCAGCAGGCGGGCGTGCGCCGCGCTCGGGGGCGCGGCGGCAGCAATCAAGGCTCGTTGTTTTAGTCGCCGCACCGCGGTGGCGCTTGACGCGCCTCGCGCGATTGGCATTGTGGTCTGCTGACATCGGGCAGAGACTTTCATGAATCGGATCGACAGATTCTTCGGCCTGCGGGGTGAAGCGAAAGTGAAGTTCCTTAATGGGGAGTTTCAGGTGCTCTCGCCCGGCGACTTCGTGCGCTGCGCGGTAACGGGCGAGCCGATCATGCTGCCCGATCTGCGCTATTGGAGCGTCGAGCTGCAGGAAGCGTACGCCACGCCGGAGGCCTCGATGCAGCGCTACCTGCAGATGCGCGACATGCTGCGCGGTGATGGGCTCTAGTGCGGCGGCGGCCGGTGCCGCCGCGACGTGCCTTGCAGCGCCGCGTCAATTAGCGAGCTGAGACGTCCCAAGTCGCGATCTTCGAACATCATTTCGATAGGAAGCGTGCGCGTGTGCGCCGCCAGCTCGGCGAGCGCGGCGTTTCCGTAGAGCCGCGCGAAGTCCTTGGCAGTGGTGACGAGTTGGGCGCCGCCGGACTTGGCGAGCGCGATGAGCCGTTCGGCGTCGGCGCGCTCAAACGCGTGATGGTCGGGGAACGACACGCGATCGACAAGCTTGCCGCCGAGCCGTTCGAGCAATTTGTAGAACCGCTGCGGATTGGCGATGCCGGCGAACGCGACGAGCGGCTTACCTGCAATCCATGCCGTATCGCCGGCCGCGGCGATGCGCGCCGCCAGCACCGGTCCGGGAAATCCCTGCCGCAACACTGCGTGCACGCTGCGCTCATCGGCGGTGTTGGGTGGGTCGCGCACGACGATGGCGTCGACGAGGCCAATCTGGAATTCGAGCGGCGCGCGCAGCGGGCCGGCCGGGATCACCTCGCCGTTGCCGACCCCGCGCTTTCCGTCGACCAGCGCAATCGAGAGATCCTTGGCCACCGCTGCATTTTGCAAGCCGTCGTCCATGATGACGACGCTCGGCTCGCGGCCATGCGTCTCGATGGAGATGATGCCGGCGCGCCTGTCGCGCGCGACGAGCGTTGGCGCGATGCCGGCGAGAAGTAAGGGCTCATCGCCATAAAGCTGCGCGGCGCCCGGCGCGAACTCGACCCATGCGGGACCTTGCGTGCGCCCGCCGTAGCCGCGGGTCAGAAACACGGGCCGCTCGCCGCGGGCGATCAGCAGTCCGGCGATGAAAATAGATAACGGTGTCTTGCCTGTGCCGCCGGCGGTGAAATTGCCGACGCAGATCACCGGCAAGCGCGAGCGATACGGGTGGTGCCGGCGATAGCGCCACTCGGCGATCCAGCCATAGATCCAGCTGAGCGGAACGAGCGCGCACTGGCGGAAATCGTCCGCGCGCCCATACCACCAGGATGGCTCGTCAAGACGCACGCTTCAATCTCTCGTCGGGGAGGTAGCGCAACAGCGCCTCGACCGTCTTGGCGAGGGCGCCCGACAGTGTTGCCAGTGCCTGGGTTGCGCCTGAGCGCATGCGTTGCAGCTCGGCTGGGCTGTTGAACAGCTTGGCGACGGCGGCGGCGATATCTGCCGCGGAGTTCACCTCGATGGCACCCTCGTGGCGCAGCAGCGTGCGGTAAGCATCGCGGAAGTTCTGCCAATGCGGACCGGTCAAGACGGCTACGCCGTGGCGCACGGCCTCGATGGGGTTCTGACCGCCGCGGTCGATCAGCGAGCCGCCGATGAAGGCGACGGGAGCAAGCGCATAGAGCGTGCCTAGCTCGCCGATGGTATCGGCAATGTAGATGTCGGTGCGTGGACCGGGCACGGCGCCGAGCGAGCGCTGCGCCACGCTGAAGCCGAGGTCCTTGAGCATCTCAGCAAGCGCTGTGCCGCGTTCGGGGTGGCGCGGCGCGATGATGGTGCACAGTTTCTCAAAGTTACGGGTGAGGGCGCGATGCGCGGCGGCGATCGCTTCCTCTTCGCCCTCATGAGTGCTGGCAGCGGCGAACACCGGCCGGTCGCCGAGCGCCGCCTTGAGCCGCTCCAGCTCGGTGAGATCGACGGGCGGGGGCGGCGCGTCGATTTTCAGATTGCCGACCGACAACACATTGCGGGCACCTAGCTTGGCGAAGCCGAGCGCCAGGCGGTCGTTTTGCGCCAGCACGATGTTGAAGCGCCCGAACAATGGGGCGGCCGTCGTCTTGTTGCGCTGCCAGCGGCGGCGGCTGCGATTTGACAGCCGGCCGTTGACGAGCGCGATCGGGATGTTGCGTGAGGCCGTCTCGAGTATGAGCGAGGGCCAAATCTCCGACTCGGTGAACACGGCGAGATCGGGCTGCCAATGCTGCAAGAAGCGCGCCGCATATTCAGGAGCATCGAGCGGCACGTATTGGTGCACGGCGCGTGGGCCGAGGCGGCGCTCGGCGAGGCCTGCCGAGGTGACGGTGCCGGTGGTGAGCAGGAAGTTGAGGTGGGGGCGCGCGGCGCCGAGCGCCTCGATCACCGGCAGCACGGCGTTCGTCTCGCCGACGCTCGCTGCATGGAACCAACAGAGGACGCCGCTAGGCCGCGCGACGTTGGCCTGCCCAAGGCGCTCGCCGCGCCGGCGGGCGTCTTCCTTGCCGCTGCGCTCGCGCATCTTGAGGATCAGCGGCGCTATGGGGCGCAAGAGGCTCATGCCGGTGCGATAAACTTTGAGGCGGAAATCGGGATCGGCAGGCGGCGAGGTCGGATCTCCGAGGTTGGGCGGCGTGACGCGTTTCAGGTCGGCGCCGACGATCTCGTAGGCGCGCGCCGTTGCCGCGTTGAGCGCCCGCTCGACCTGGACGCGCGCGAACTCGAGCTCGGCCCCGCCGGCATCGTGAGGCACCCAGATCGGATCGCCAGCGACATAAGCGAGTTTCGAGCCCGGCAGATTGATCGTCATCCGGCTCCAGGTATTGAGCGCGCGAAAGCGTGAGGTGGCGGCGGCGCACGGCACGATCGGGCGGCCGGAGAGCCGCGCGATCATGACGATGCCGATACCGGCACGGCGGGCCGGTCCCGGCGGCACGTCGGCGGTCATGACGAGCGAGTATCCGTCGTTCAGAGCGCGCACGGCTTGGCGGAGCGCGAAGGCACCGCCGCGGTCCTTCTTCCGGCCTCCGGCGCCGGCACCGCGTATGAGCTCGACGCCGAAGCGGGCCATGGCCGCACCGATCAACTCGGCGTCGCCATGGCGCGCGACCATGGCGGCCACTTTGGTCTCCGGCGAGGGCCGGAAGCCCGACGTCATCATGAACTGGCCGTGCCAAGTGGCGAGGATGAGGGGATGGTCGGCGGCGAGCCGAGAGAGGGCATCCGCTGGCTCGTAAACGACGCGCGAGGTCCGTCTGACTAGCGAAATCATGCCGGCGAGCGCGCTACCGGCAACGCGATTCAGCATGCGTGTCGTGTCAGGCGAACGTGCCATCCTCAAGGGTGCCCCGGCGCCAGATCGCCTCTCAAGCAAGCGGTTTTGCGCGAACCACTTGCAGCTGGTTCCTATAGCGAATATTTAGCGATAGCAAACTGGGACGTTCGGGCACACCGTCAAATTCGCCCGGCCTGCGGCCCGCGCCCGAAACCCTCAAAATCAGCGGACTTTGATGGCCGGATTGGTGAAGCGGGCGAAACGCTCCTGGCGGCGCGTTGGGCGGCGCCTCCGCGAGCACGCCGTGCGTTCC
>DATBSP010000172.1:0-22238 GCA_036559705.1 Hyphomicrobium sp. | reverse complement strand
TTTGACGAGCTCGACGGCCTTTTGCAGGACCGTCAGAGTCTTCAGGCCGAGGAAGTCGAACTTCACGAGGCCGGCGGCTTCGACCAGCTTCCAGTTGTATTGGGTGACGGGCGAGTTGGATTTGGGATCGCGCGTCAGCGGCACCAGCTCGACCAGCGGCCGGTCGCCGATGACCATGCCGGCGGCGTGCGTCGAAGCGTGGCGATAGAGGCCTTCGAGCTTCTGGGCGATCTCGACGAGGCGGGAGACCATTGGATCGGCGGCGATCTGCTCCTGCAGCTTCGGCTCGCTGGCGATAGCCTCGGGCAGCGTAACCGGGTTGGCCGGGTTGTTGGGAACGAGCTTGCACAGCCGATCGACCTGCCCGTACGGCATCTGCAGCACGCGGCCGACGTCGCGCAGCACGGCGCGTGCCTGCAACTTGCCGTGCGTGATGATCTGCGCGACGCGGTCGTGGCCGTATTTGCGCTGCACGTAGCGGATCACCTCGTCGCGGCGATCCTGGCAGAAGTCGATGTCGAAGTCGGGCATCGACACGCGCTCGGGGTTGAGGAAGCGCTCAAACAGCAGCCCAAAGCGTAGGGGATCGAGGTCGGTGATGGTCAGCGCCCAGGCGACGACCGAGCCGGCGCCGGAGCCGCGGCCCGGTCCCACCGGAATGCCCTCTGCCTTCGCCCATTTGATGAAGTCGGCAACGATGAGGAAGTAGCCGGGGAACTGCATGCGCGCGATGACGTCGAGCTCGTAGGCGAGACGCTTCTCGTAGTCGGCGATCGCAAAACCTTCAGCGCACGGCGCGGACCCCAGCCGCTCGGCGAGACCCTGGTGGGCCTGGCGGCGCAGCTCTTCGGCTTCGAGGCGCGACAGCTCCGCCTCGCTGACCTCGCGATCGACGGCAACGAAGCGCGGCAGTATCGGCTTGCGCCCCTTGGGGCGGAAGGCGCAGCGCTTGGCGATTTCGATGGTGTTGTCGAGCGCCTCGGGAAGGTCGGCGAACACCTCGGCCATGGCGTCGGCGCTCTTGAAGTCGTGCTCGCGCGTGACGCGACGACGGTCATCCTCGACGACGTAACGCCCGCCGGCGATGCACAGCAGCGCGTCATGCGCCTCGTGGTCGTCGGGGCTGGCAAAATACGCTTCGTTCGTCGCGACGATGGGGATGTGCTTGCCGTAGGCGAGGCGCAACAGCTGCGGCTCGACGTCGTGCTCGGACCTGAGGCCGTGACGCTGCAGTTCAATGTAAAGGCGGTCGCCGAACGTCGCTTTGAGCCGATCGAGGCGCCCCTCGGCAAGCGTATTCTGGCCGTCGCGCAGCGCGCGGTCGATGGGGCCGTCGGGCCCGCCGGTAAGCGCAATCAGTCCTTCCGCATGCTCGGCAAGTGCCGCGGCGGTCGTGTGCGGTGCCTCGACGTCGGCTGCGTCGAGATGCGCGTGGCTGACGAGCTGCATGAGGTTGGCGTAGCCCGCCTCGTTCATCGCCAGCAAGGCGATGTTGCCATCGCCGGGCTGACGCACGGCAGGCACGCCGCGGTCGGTGCCCTCGCTGCGCCGATCCTCGAAGTCGATAGTGAGCACGACGCCGACGATCGGCTGGATCCCGCATTCAGCCAGCTTGTCGGAGAACTCGAGCGCGCCGTAGAGGTTGTTGGTGTCGGTGAGACCCAGTGCCGGGAAATGGTGCGCGGCGGCGAGCTTTGCCAGCTTGCCGATGGGCAGGGCGCCTTCGAGCAGCGAATAGGCGGAATGCACCTTCAAGTGCACGAAGCGCGCCCTCGCGGGCGTCGCGGGCTGACCGGAATCCGGCAGGCGAGTCGGGGCGTTCATAACCCCTACTTAGACCACCCCGGCGGGGTGCCCAAGGGCCGGCGCGCCCCTATCCCGCCCGAACAGCGGCTCAGCGCACGGCGGCGGGCGGAACCTCGACGAGCTGCCCCTCGTCCAGGCGCAGGACGCGGTCCATGCGGGCCGCCAGCTCCAGGTTGTGGGTGGCGATGAGCGCGGCAACGCCGGTGGTGCGGATGAGATGCACCAGCGCATCGAACACGTGCGCGGCCGTGTGCGGGTCGAGGTTGCCGGTCGGCTCGTCGGCGAGGATGAGGCGCGGGTCGTTGGCCAGCGCGCGGGCAATGGCGGTGCGTTGCTGCTCGCCGCCGGACAGTTGTGCCGGCCGGTGGTCGACGCGTTCGGCGAGACCCAGCGCGCCGAGCAGCTGCGCGGCACGCTGGGCGGCGCGTTTGCGGCCGCGGCCCAATATCATCTGCGGGATGACGACGTTCTCGAGCGCGGAGAACTCCGGCAGCAGCTGATGGAACTGGTAGACGAAGCCCATCTGCACGCGGCGCACGCGCGTGCGGTCGGAATCACCCATGCCCGTGCAGTCGCGCCCGTTTACGATGACGTGGCCGCCATCCGGCGTCTCGAGCAGGCCGGCGATGTGCAACAGCGTGGACTTGCCGGCGCCGGACGGGCCGACTAGGGCCACCGCCTGGCCGGGATAGATGTCGGCCGAGGCGCCGTTCAAAACGGCGATCTTGCGCGGCCCCTGATGGAAGGTGCGCATCAGACGGTCGAGCCTCAGCACGGGATGCGGCGCGGCGTCTCGCACGGACTGGAGCTCCTCGGCCAGGGCTTTCACGCGGTCGCTCATTCGTAGCGCAGAGCCTCAACGGGATCGAGTGTGGAAGCGCGCCACGACGGATAGAGCGTGGCCAGTACCGACAGGGCGAGCGCCATGCCGACGATGGTGGCCGTCTCGCGCGGCTCCATGTCGGCCGGCAAGCGCGTCAGGTAATAGACATTGGGATCGAACAGCGTCGTGCTCGACATCCACGAGACCAGCTCGCGGATCGATTCGATGTTGAGGCAGAAGACGATGCCGAGAATCAACCCTGCGAAGGTGCCGACGACGCCGATGGAGGCGCCGGTGATGAGAAAGACACGCATCATGGCGCCGCGTGTTGCGCCCATCGTACGCAGGATGGCGACGTCGCGGCCCTTGTCCTTCACCAGCATCATGAGGCCGGAGATGATGTTCAGCGCGGCGACGAGCACGATCAGCGACAGGATGATGAACATCACGTTGCGCTCGACCTCGAGCACGGTGAAGAAAGTCTCGTTGCGCGCCCGCCAGTCGGAGACGTGGTTGGTCGGCCCGACGGCACGCTTCACCTCGCGCATGTAGTTGTCGATGTTCTGCGGATGGTTGACGACGATCTCGATGGCGTCGACCTCGGCGCCGCGCGCGAAGTAGCGCTGCGCTTCCAGAAGCGGCATGAACACCATGGTGCGGTCGTATTCCGCCATGCCCATCTCGAACAGCGCGGTGACCACATAGGGCTTGGTGCGTGGCGCCGTGCCGAAGGGCGTCGCCGCGCCGCGCGGAGAAATGAGCGTGATCGTATCGCCAACGTTGACGCGCAGCATGTTGGCAAGGCGGGTGCCGATCGCGACGCCGGTGCCCTGACCGAACCCGTCGAGGCTGCCGAAGCGGATGTTGTCGGCGACAAGCGGCAACGCGCGCAGTCCTTCCTCGGTCATGCCGCGCACGAGCGCGCCGGTGGCCTGCACGGCCGAGGAGACCATGACCTGGCCCTCGATCAGCGGCATCGCCGCCTTGACGTTCTGCACGCCGGCAATGCGCTTGGCCACCTCGTCGTAGTCTTCGAAAGGGGCGCCGATCTTGTTGACGATGATGTGGCCGTTGAGACCGAGGATCTTGGCGAACAGCTCGTTGCGGAAGCCGTTCATCACCGCCATCACGATGATCAGAGTGGCGACGCCAAGCATGATGCCCGTGAAGGAGAAACCGGCGATAACGGAGATGAAGCCTTCGGCGCGGCGTGCCCGCAGGTAGCGCGTCGCCAGCATCCACTCATAGGCGGAGAACGGCAGGGTATCCCTTGCGATGGGCGTGCCCTTTGTCGCCGCAGCTACGCTCGCCATGCCGCAAGTCCCCCGTGTTCAGAGCTCACTTAGAAGCTCCCTCGATCCTCTCGGCCGAGGCAGAGCTACCGCCTCAATCGGGCCAGATTGCGTTGTGCAAGGAAGCACCCGTCACCGCCGTTTTCAACGCCGCGCGCACGGCCTCGCCTGCACCGTCCGACTGCCTAGTAGGCGCGCCCAATTAGCACGTATTCCCGTGCCGGATCCCCCGTAAACAGGCATGCACCCTGGACCGGCGCTTGGTCGAGCGGCGCGTTGCGAATCGTGAGCTTGTGCGCCTTTAACCTTTCCCCGATCGCCTCCAGCTTGGCTCCTTCTGGCTTCGACCATGCGACGTATGCCCAGCCCTTGAACGCGCCCCCTTCGTCCTCGGCTGCTGCCGCGCCGAAATACTCCACGAGTTCATCGAATGTCTTGATCGTCGCAACGATGTTGCTATCGAGGCGCGCCTTGGCTTCGGCGAATAGCCGCGCCTGAATTTCATCGAGAAGCGCCGGCGCCCCGGCTACGAACTCAGCCCGCAGGCGGATATGCGAGACGACCTTGTCGCCGTCGCGCAGCGCATCGCGGCGCATGTACGTGACGTTTCCGCCGGCAGCATCCCGGCCGCCGATCTCGACGATCACCGGGGCGCCACGGCGCACCCAGTTCCAGCGCTTCTCCGCCGACTTCACCGGCTTGGCATCGACGAGCACGCGTATTCCAGCCGCCTTCAGTTCTTTCTCGAGCGAAGCACAGTAGTCGAGCAGCTCTTTGTCCTCGGGCTTGTCACGGAGCATCGGAACGATGACGATCTGGCGCGGCGCAATTTTTGGCGGCAGCCTCAGACCGTCGTCATCGCCATGCGTCATGATCACGCCGCCGATGAGGCGGGTCGACACGCCCCAGCTCGTCGTATGGCAATAGGCGAGCTGGCCTTGCTGGTTCTGGAACTGGATGTTCTGGGCTTCAGCGAAGTGCGTGCCGAGATAATGCGAGGTGCCGGATTGCAGCGCCTTGCCATCCTGCATCATCGCCTCAATCGAATAGGTATTATCGGCGCCGGGGAAGCGCTCGTTTGCGGGCTTTTCGCCGGCGATAACGGGCATCGCGAGCACGCTTTCGGCAAACTCGCGATAAACTTCGAGCATCTTCAGTGTCTCGACCATGGCTTCGTCGCGGTCGGCGTGTGCGGTGTGGCCCTCCTGCCAGAGGAACTCCGTGGTGCGCAGAAAGAGGCGCGTGCGCATCTCCCAGCGCACGACGTTGGCCCACTGGTTGATGAGCAGCGGCAGGTCGCGATAGCTCTTCACCCAGCGCTGGAACGCATCGCCGATGATCGTCTCCGACGTCGGCCGCACGATGAGCGGCTCCTCGAGCTTGGCTTCGGGATCGACCACCAGCTTGCCGCCTTCGTTCTTCAAGCGGTGGTGGGTGACGACCGCCATCTCCTTGGCGAATCCTTCGACGTGCTCGGCCTCCTTGGCGATAAAGCTCATCGGGATGAAAAGCGGGAAGTAGCAGTTCTCGTGACCCGTTTCCTTGATGCGGGCATCGAGCTCGGCCTGAATACGCTCCCAAACGCCCCAGCCCCATGGCTTGATCACCATGCAGCCGCGCACCGGGCTCGTCTCCGCCATGTCGCCGTCTCGCACGGCGATCTGATACCACTCCGGAAAATTCTGCTCGCGAGTCACGGTAAGCGCGCGCTTGCTCATAGGCTCGCCCCCAGTATGCCCGAAGCCGAACAGGCTTGCCTTGGCACAATGGGCAGGAAGCAGCGGGAAAGGCGCATGGCGGGCCGATCTTTGGACGGCCGGCGCATGGACGCGCGCGGCGTGTTTTGGGCACTCGAAGGCCCGTCAATTGGGGCTGGTAGCGTTAAACCGAGCGGGTGGCAATCCCGCGCATTCTCGGCGCTGTGCGCAGTTTTCAGGCGGAACCGCTGTCCCACGGCGACGCGAAATACAACGTATGCGTCGGGTGCGCTGCAGCATTGAATGCACGTGCGAATTGCAGCTTGGCGAGGCTCAAATTTTTTTCGCATCTGCCCATGAAGCCGCGTGACAGAAGGCCGCGCGTCGAGTAAACGTACTCGCCATAAGGGTGGGTCATAAGCCGCACGAACAAGCGGCAAACAGCCCAAGTCTAGGGAAGATGTGGCGCGC
The DNA here is from genome assembly GCA_036559705.1 of Hyphomicrobium sp. Lineage (GTDB taxonomy): Bacteria > Pseudomonadota > Alphaproteobacteria > Rhizobiales > Hyphomicrobiaceae > Hyphomicrobium_A. Next base: position 16,149 of record DATBSP010000172.1, on the reverse strand, counting down.
GAAGACTACCCAGCGAGGTAGTCAGTCAAGCGCCCAACGTGTTGAGTTCGCAGTGCTGCTGCTGAGCTCCGCGACAAAAGAAAAACAAAAGACGATGCGCGAGAGCAAGGTTCGATTGGACCTTGCTCTTCGCATTTTTGGGCCACGCATCGGTCGCGTCACCAGGGAAAGCTTTCCGGCGTGATGACTTTGTAGACGATCGCCGCATAAACGAGCGCGAAGACGATCGTCGCCACCATCGTGTTGATGAAGAAGATGCGGACCAGGCGCGGCTTGGCCGGTGCGCTGCCCGGCGTGCCGGGGACGACGCTCCCCTCCTCGTCCTGAGTGCGCACGCCAAAGGGCAACACGGCAAACAGCACGATCCACCAGATGAAGACGTAGATCGCGGCCGCCATCACCCAATCCATGGGCGTGCTCCCTATGTGTGGGCCGTCAGGCCTGCTCGAGCTCGACCAGCGTACCGCAGAAGTCCTTCGGGTGCAGGAACAGCACCGGTTTGCCGTGGGCGCCGATCTTGGGCGTGCCGTCGCCGAGCACCCGGGCGCCCTGCGCCTTCAGCTTGTCGCGGGCGGCGAGGATGTCGTCGACCTCGTAGCAGACGTGGTGGATGCCCCCGTCAGGGCTCTTTTCGAGGAATTTGGCGATGGGTGAGCTTTCGCCCATCGGCTCGAGCAGCTCGATCTTGGTGTTGGGCAGCGTGATGAAGACAACGGTGACGCCGTGCTCGGGCTGCGGCAGCGGCGGGGTGACCTGGGCGCCCAGCCCGTCGCGATAGACGGCGGTGGCGGCAGCGAGGTCCTTCACCGCGATGGCAACATGATTGAGACGTCCGATCATCGAAGCTTCCTCTAGTGTCCTTCCGCATGGGCCGGCGCTGGATCGGTTCGTATGTTCCGCGAGCGCTCAGCCCTTAGTATCGACCATGTTCACCAGCACCTTGCAAATCGGCTTCTTGCCCCAAGCCCCGTTGACCGCGGCACGCACGGCGCGACGCACCGCTTCGCCCACCATTTCGGCAGATTTGCGGTTCTGCTGCGGGATCGAGCGCAGCGTACCGTCGACGGCATCCAGCACGATGTCGAGCATGTCATCGCCCTCGGCGTTGGCCGCCGGTACGCCGTCGATGAGGGCCTGCGGCTCGGCCAGCAAGGCGCCCTTGCGCGACAGTACGAGGCTGACGACGACGACGCCGACGATCGACAGCTTGCGGCGGTCGCGCACGGGTCCGTCGGCTTCGGAAACCAGCAGCCGTCCATCACGGAATAGGCGCCCCACTGGCGCGTCGTCGATGACGGCGGGGTCGGGCGCCAGACGCAGGATCTCGCCGTCAGTCAGCGGGAACACGGTTTTGATGCCCATCTCGCGGGCGAGCTCGGCCTGCGCCTTCAAATGGCGCGTCTCGCCGTGCATGGGCACGACGACCTGCGGCCGCATCCAGCGATACATCTGACGCAGCTCGTCGCGTCGCGGGTGACCGGAGACATGCACCAGTGCTTCATTGTCGGTGAGGATATCGCAGCCGTTGCGCGCCAGGTTGTTTTGGATGCGCCCGACCGCCTTCTCGTTGCCCGGGATGGTGCGCGAGGAGAAGATAACGATATCGCCCTTGTCGAGCGAGATTTCCGGGTGTTCCTCCTCGGCGATGCGGGCAAGTGCGGCACGCGGCTCGCCCTGACTGCCGGTGCACAGCAACACGATGTGGCTGCGGTCGAGGTAGGTGAACTGGTCCTGGTCGAGGTACTTGAAGCCCTGCGGCAGGTAGCCCGTATCGATGGCGACCTGGATCACCCGGTGCAGCGCGCGCCCCGCAACGACGAGCTGACGTCCGGCCGCCCGCGCCGCGTCGGCGACGCCTTTGACGCGGGCGACGTTGGAGGAAAACGTCGTCACGGCGACGCGGCGCGGCGCTTTTTTGACGATGTCGGCGAGCGAGCGGGCCACCGCCTGCTCGGAGGGCGAGACACCCTCGCGAAAGGCATTGGTTGAATCGATGACGAGGGCCAGCACCCCTTCGTCGCCGAATTTGGCGATGCGCGCTTCATCGAGAGGGGCGCCGAGCGTCGGCGTCGCGTCGAGCTTCCAGTCGCCGGTGTGGAACACCATGCCGAGCGAAGTGCGGATGGCGAGCGCGCTCATTTCTGGGATCGAATGCGTGAGGCTGACCATCTCGATGTCGAATGGTCCGACATTGAAGCGCGAATCGAGCGGCACGACGTGGACAGGGATCTGCAGCGAGTTGCCGTACTCCGCAAGCTTCGACTTCAGCATGCCGGCGGTGAAGGGCGTCGCATAGATCGGCGCCTTGAGGCGCGGCCACAGCTCGATAACGGCGCCGATGTGGTCCTCGTGGGCATGCGTGATGACGATACCCGCCAGGTCGGCGCGGTTCTCCTCTATGAACCGCACGTCGGGGAGGATGACGTCGATGCCGGGGTCGTTCTCGCCCTCGGGGAAGGTGATGCCGCAGTCGACCATCAGCCAGCGGCGCTGATCCTCCGGCCCGAAGCCATAGAGGTAGGCGTTCATGCCGATCTCACCGAGACCGCCGAGCGCCAGGAACACGAGTTCATCGCCGCCAGCCCTGCGGCCGGATGCACGTTGTTGCTTGCTCATGCGTCGTCGTCTTTCGCGGCAAGCGTAACGTCGCCGAAGGAGAAGCTGAGCTGGCGGCCGTCGGCGTCATCGAGCAGTAGCGCACCCGTGTCGTCGAGACCGGCAAAAGTGCCCGAGACTGGCCCGTCGGCGGCGTTGACGGTGAGCGCTTCGCCAAGGGTGCCGGCGCGCGCCAACCAAGCCGCGCGCACCTGCGCGAAGCCGTCGCCGCCGTCCCAGATTCGGATCCAGTCATTCATAGTGTGCGCCAGGAAGCACAACGCCTCGCGCGGCGAAAGCGATAATCCGTGGCGCGCAAGAAATGTCGCGGTCCGCCCTAGATCGACCGGCGACGAGACGAGGTTAAGCCCGATACCGATCACGGCGACGGTGCCGGGGCGCAACGGCCGCGAGGTGCTTTCAACGAGAATGCCGCCCGTCTTCGCCGTATCGACGAGAATGTCGTTCGGCCACTTGAGGCGCAGGCCGGGTACGTCTCCAGCGCGGCAGATCGCTTCGATGGTGGCGATGCCGGCGACGAGCGCGAGCTGCCCCGCTTTGGCTGGCGGGCAGTCGAGCGTAGTGACGAAACTGGCGAACAGGTTGCCGGGCATCGAGGCCCAGGCGCGGCCCGAGCGGCCGCGCCCGGATGATTGCTGGCGAGCGATGATCCACAGCGGGCCACGCTCACCGGCGAGAACGCGGCGCATGGCCTCGGCATTCGTCCCATCGACCTCGTCGAGGTCGAGAAGTTTGCAGCCCTCCGGCAAGTCGGCCGGCTTATCGGTCATTGGGCGGCGGCAGCGGTCGCAACATGCAGCGCGCGCGCCGCGGTGAGCGCTGCGTTGACGAGCGGCGCCGGGACAAGAACGAACAGCAGCACGAAGGCACCCGACAGCGCCATGACGAAGTTCGCACCGCGGTCGACGGGCAGGAAGCTCGCCTTCGCGTCGTCGAAGAACATGATCTTGACGACGCGCAGGTAGTAGTAGGCGCCGACGACGCTCGCCAGCACGCCGATGACGGCGAGCATAACGAGGTTGGCTTTAATCGCCGCGCCGAACACATACAGCTTGGCGAAGAAGCCGGCGAGCGGGGGAATGCCGGCCATCGAGAACAGCAGCATGGCGAGCACGAAAGCCATCGGGAGGTTGGTCTTGGCTAGCCCGGCAAGCGACTCGATCTCCTCCACCGGCCCCTCCTCGGTGCGCATCGACAGAATGCATGCGAAGGTGCCGACGGTCATGGCGAGATAGATAGCAAGATAGACGAGTACGGACTGCGTGCCAGCTTCGCTGTTCGCCGCCAGGCCGATGAGCGCGTAGCCGACGTGGCCGATCGACGAGTAGGCCATCAGCCGCTTAATGTTGCGCTGGCCGATGGCGGCGAAGGCGCCGAGCAGCATCGAGGCGATGGAGAGGAACACGATGATCTGCTGCCACTGCGTGGCGATGCCAGGAAAGCCCGACAGCAACGTGCGCACCAGCAACGCCATGGCGGCGAGCTTAGGCGCCGCGGCGAAGAATGCGGTGACAGGTGTTGGGGCGCCCTCGTAGACATCGGGCGTCCACATGTGGAAAGGCACGGCGCCAACCTTGAAGGCGAGGCCGACGAGCAGGAAGACGAGGCCGACAATAAGGCCGATGTTCTGCGCAGCCGGCTGACCCTGCGCGACGCTGGCGATGACTGCGAGGTCGATCGAGCCGGTGAAGCCGTAGATCAACGAGGCGCCGTAGAGCAGCATGCCGGACGACAGTGAGCCGAGCACGAAATACTTGAGGCCGGCTTCCGAGGAGCGCACCTGGCCGCGGTCGATGGCGGCGATGACGTAGAGCGCGAGGCTCTGCAATTCGATGGCGAGGAACAGGGCAATCAGATTGCCGGCCGACACCATCATCAGCATGCCGGTGACGGCCAGCAGCAGCAGCACGCAGAACTCGGCCGTCAGTAGCTTCGAGCGGGCGAGGCTGTCGAACGACATGACCAGCACCAGCGCGGCGCCGGCGAGCACGAGCAGCTTGGAGAAGTGGCTGAAGGCATCACTGATGAAGGCACCCTCGAACAGAACCTGGCGCGCGTTGCCGCCGTAGACAACGAGACCGCCGGCGAGGACGAGCACGGCGACGGCGAGCCAGCCGGAGATGAAGTCGGCGCCGGGCGCCGTCTCCTTGCGGAAAACGCCGATCATGAGGATGGCCATGGCGCCGAGCGTCAATGCAATCTCGGGGAGGATCGGAGCGTAAATCGACAACTCATGCATGCGGCCGGTCCTCTACTTGTGTGCAGGCGCGGGCGTTGCCGGCGCGGCAGGCGTTGCCGGCGCCACCGGCTTTGCCGCGGCGGCAGGCGGCTTGGCGGGGCGCGCCGACGCCTCGTAGGCGGCGACGAGCTTCTTTACAGACGTGGCGGTGACATCGAGGATCGGCGAGGGATGCAAGCCGAAGAAGATGGTGAGCGCCACGAGCGGGGCGATGATGCCGATCTCGCGGTAGTTCAAGTCCTGGATGTTTTTCAATGCCGGTTTCACTAGTGCGCCGAAGATTATGCGTCGATAAACGTAGAGCGCGTAGGCGGCAGACAGGATCACGCCGGTCGTCGCCAGGAACGCCACCCAGGTGTTGACCTTGAAGGCGGCCAGCAACGCCAAGAACTCGCCGATGAAGCCCGAGGTACCGGGCAGGCCGACGTTGCCGAGGGTGAACACCATGAAGAACGCCGAGTAAATCGGCATGCGATTGACGAGCCCGCCGAATACGTCGATCTCGTGCGTATGCATGCGGTCGTAGATGACGCCGACGCAGAGGAAGAGGCCGGCGGAAATGATGCCGTGCGACAGCATCTGGAAGATCGCGCCTTCGACGCCCTGCGTCGTGAAGGTGAAGATGCCGAGGGTCACGAAGCCCATGTGAGCGACCGACGAATAGGCGATCAGCTTCTTGAGGTCCGTCTGCGCCAGGGCGACGAGCGAGGTGTAGATGATGGCGATGACCGACAGCGTGAAGACGAACGGCGCCAGTTGCTCGCTGGCGATGGGGAACATGGGCACCGAGAAGCGCAGGAAGCCGTAGCCGCCCATCTTCAAGAGGATGGCCGCCAGGACCACGGAGCCGGCAGTTGGCGCCTCGACATGCGCGTCCGGCAACCATGTGTGCACCGGCCACATCGGTAGCTTCACCGCGAACGAGGCGAAGAAGGCGAGCCACAGCCACCACTGCATGTCGGCCGGGAACTTGGTCGTCATCAGGGTCGGGATGTCGGTTGTGCCGGCGTGCCAGTACATGGCCAGAACGGCGAGCAGCATCAGCACCGAGCCGAGCAGCGTGTAGAGGAAAAACTTGAAGGTCGCGTAGATGCGGTTCTTCCCGCCCCAAATGCCGATGATGAGGAACATCGGTATGAGGCCGCCCTCGAAGAACACGTAGAACAGCACCAGATCGAGCGCGCAAAAGACGCCGATCATCAGCGCCTCGAGCACCAGGAAGGCGATCATGTACTCTTTGACGCGATCCTCGATGACGACCCAGCTTTGCAGGATGCACAGCGGCATCAGGAACGTCGTCAGGATGACGAAAAGCATCGAGATGCCGTCGACGCCGAGTTTGAACTTGAAGAGGTCGAGCCAGGCGCGCTCCTCGATGAACTGGAAGCCCGCGTTGGTCGGGTCGAACTTCACCCACAGGATGATCGAGATCAGGAAAGTGATGACCGTCGTCCAAAGGGCCACCCAGCGGGCGTTGTCTTTGGCGTCGCGGTTGAGGAAGGCGATAATGACGGCGCCGACCAGCGGCATGAACATTACGATCGACAGCAGCGGGGCGGAGGAGAGATCCATTTAGCGTGCCCCGCCCATGAACATGGCGTAGCTGACGAGCAACGCGACGCCGACCAGCATGGCGAAGGCGTAGTGATAGATGTAACCGGTCTGCATGCGCACCGCGCGCGACGTCACCTCGAACACGCCGGCGGCGGTGCCGTCGATCAGGCCGTTGATGATCTTGATGTCCCCGACCTTCCACAAGACGCTGCCGAGCCAGAAGGTCGGCCGCACGAAGATGCGGTCGTAGAGCTCGTCGAAAAACCACTTGTTGAGCAGGAACAAATAGAGCGGGCGCAAAGCCCAGGCGGTCGCCGCCGGCAGCGACGGCACGGCGATGTAATAGAGGTAGGCGATGACGAAGCCGGCAGCCATGGCGATGGTCGGCGCCCATGGCACCCAGTTCGGTACCTCGTGCAGCGCGTGCAGGATATGGTTGTGCTCGCCGTTGAAGATCGCCTTGCCCCAGAACTCGTGCTGGCCCTCGCCGACGAAATAGAGCGTCCCCGCGCCGGCGAGGATGGCTCCCAGCGCCAGGAGGGCGAGCGGCACCAGCATCACCGGCGGGCTCTCGTGCGCATGGTCGAAGGTCTCCTTGTCGGCGCGCGTCGGCCCGTGGAAGGTCATGAACATCAGCCGCCAGCTGTAGAAGGACGTCATCAGCGCGGCGATGACGAGGGCCCAGAACGCGTAGTCGCCGGGCATGTGGGCGGCATGCGCCGCCTCGATGATAGTGTCCTTGGAATAGAAGCCAGACAGGCCGCCGAGGTGCGGGATGCCAAAGCCGGTCAAGGCCAGCGTGCCGATCAGCATCAGCGCCCAGGTGTAAGGCAGCTTGGGCTTGAGGCCGCCCATTTTGCGCATGTCCTGCTCGTGATGCATGGCGTGGATCACCGAGCCGGCGCCGAGGAACAGCAGCGCTTTGAAGAAGGCGTGCGTGAAGAGATGGAAGATGCCGGCCTGGTAGGCGCCCACGCCGCAGGCGACGAACATGTAGCCGAGCTGCGAGCAGGTCGAATATGCGATGACGCGCTTGATGTCGTTCTGCACGAGGCCCACTGTCGCCGCGAAGAAGGCGGTGACGGCGCCGATGAGCACGACGAACTGCAACGCGTCGGGGGCGTACTCGAAGATCGGCGACAGGCGCGCCACCATGAACACGCCGGCGGTGACCATGGTCTCCGCATGGATCAGCGCCGAGACGGGCGTCGGGCCCTCCATGGCGTCGGGTAGCCAGGTGTGCAGCAGGAACTGCGCCGACTTGCCCATGGCACCCATGAACAGCAAAAGGCACAGCGTCGTCAGGATGTCGACCTGATAGCCGAGGAACTCGAACTTCTGTCCGGCCGCGCCCGACACGGCGTCGAACAAGTGGTCGAGGTTGACGGTGCGGAACACGGCAAAGAGCCCGAAGATGCCGAGCGCGAAGCCGAAATCTCCGATGCGGTTGACGATGAAGGCCTTGATTGCCGCCGCGTTGGCTTCCGGCTTTTTATACCAGAAGCCGATCAGCAAATAGGAGAAGAGGCCGACGCCTTCCCAGCCGAAGAACATCTGCACGAGGTTGTCGGACGTCACCAACATGAGCATGGCGAAGGTGAAGCCGGACAGGTAGGCGAAGAAGCGCTCCCGCGAGTCGTCTTCCGCCATGTAGCCGATCGAATAAACGTGCACGAGCGCCGAGACGGTCGTCACCACGACGAACATCACCGCCGTCAGCGTGTCGATTTTGAAGGCCCAGCCGATGTCCAATTCGCCGCTGGTGATCCAGCGCTCGATGGCGACGTGCGCGGTCTCGTGCCCATAGCCGACGCGATAAAAGACGATCCACGACAGCACGCACGAGACAAGCAGCAGCCCGGTTGTGATCAACTCGGACGGACGCGGGCCGAGCAGGCGGCCGAACAGGCCGGCGATGAGCCCGCCGAGCGCCGGCAGAAACACGATGGCCGAGTAGATCATCTGCTCAGCCCTTCATCATGTTGATGTCTTCGACCGCGATGGAGCCGCGGTTCCGGAAATAGACGACAACGATGGCGAGGCCGATGGCCGCCTCGGCGGCGGCAACCGTAAGGTTAAACAGGGCGAACACCTGCCCGACAAGGTCGCCGAGAAAGTAGGAGAAGGCCACGAAGTTGATGTTGACGGCAAGCAGCATCAGCTCGATCGACATCAGGATGATGATGACGTTCTTGCGGTTGAGAAAGATGCCGAGCATGCCGAGGGTGAACAGGCACGCGGCGACCGTGAGGTAATGTCCGATCCCGATGGTCATGCCGCCCCCGCTTGCCACATCAGCTTCGCGCCTCGGAAGGTGAGCTTCGTGCAGCCGCCGGAATGATCGCGCCGCCCGACGGCACCTTGACGATCTCGACGCCCGTCTTCGGCGTGCGCGCCACCTGCTTAGTGATCGACTGGCGGCGCACGCCCACCTTGTGTTGCAGCGTCAGCACGATGGCGCCGACCATGGCCACGAGCAGCACGAGACCGGCAACCTCGAAAAAGTAGACGTACTTGGTATAGAGGATGAGCCCCAGCTGCTGCGTATTCGACGCTTCGCGGCCGAGGGCGGTCACCGCCGCGCCCGGATGCTGGGGGACGCCGACGCCGAAGCCGCGGCCGACGAACAAGAAGATCAGCTCCAACAGTACGATGCCGCCGACGATCAGCCCGATGGGCGCATTCTTGATGAAGCCAGCGCGCAACTCGGCGAAGTCGACGTCGAGCATCATGACGACGAACAGGAACAGCACGGCGACGGCGCCGACGTAGACGATAACGAGGATCATCGCCAGGAACTCGGCGCCGAGCAGGATGAACAGCCCGGCGGCGTTGAAGAAGGCGAGGATGAGGAAGAGCACGGCGTGTACCGGGTTCTTGGCCACGATTACCATCACCCCGGCGGCAACCGACAGCGCCGCGAACAGATAGAAGAAGCCCGCCGTTAGCGCCATTGCGTGCGATCCACAGCCCTCTGCGGCCGCCGCTCAACGTGCGTGCACTCAAGGCGCGCGCTCATCGGGCCGGCGGCACGTTCCACCGCGATAGGGTGAGTACCCCATGCGTCGTCACAATCCAAGCGCCGAGAGGATGCCGCGCATCGCGCGTCCCTCGGTGCCCTGCCCGTCCCCGGGCTTCAACGGTACGGCGCGTCGAGCGCTAGGTTCCTGGCGATCTCGCGCTCCCACCGGTCGCCGTTATCGAGCAGCTTTTCCTTGTTGTAGTAGAGCTCCTCGCGGGTCTCGGTGGCGAACTCGAAGTTGGGGCCCTCGACGATGGCATCCACCGGGCAGGCCTCCTGGCAGAGGCCGCAATAGATGCACTTGACCATGTCGATGTCGTAGCGGGTCGCGCGCCGCGTGCCGTCGTTGCGGCGCGGGCCGGCCTCGATGGTTATGGCCTGCGCCGGGCAGATGGCTTCGCACAACTTGCAGGCGATGCAGCGCTCTTCGCCGTTGGGATAGCGGCGCAGCGCGTGCTCGCCGCGGAAGCGGGGCGACAGGGGCCCGCGCTCGAACGGATAGTCGAGCGTTTTCTTTTTGGAAAAGAAGTAGCGCATGGCGAGGCCGAATGCCTGCACGAACTCCCACAGAAACAGGGCCTTGGCCGACTGTGCAACGTTCATTGCCACGTTTCGCTTCCTTTCGCGGCTAAGCCGCGCGCGTGTACTGCAGAATTGCGGCGACCAGCACCACCATCGCCAGCGACAGCGGCAGGAACACCTTCCAGCCGAGCCGCATCAGCTGATCGTAGCGGTAGCGCGGCACCATCGCTTTGGCCATGGCGAACAGGAAGAAGACGAACACGCACTTCCCGAGAAACCAGAAGACGCCCGGCACCCAGGTGAACGGGGCGACGTCGAGTGGCGGCAGCCAGCCGCCCAGGAAGAGGATCGTCGCCAGGGCGCACATGGTGACGATGGCCACGTACTCGCCGAGCATGAACAACAGATAGGGCGTCGAGGAGTATTCGACCATAAAGCCGGCGACGAGCTCGGATTCCGCTTCAACGAGGTCGAACGGGGGTCGATTGGTCTCGGCCAGAGCCGAAACGAAGAAGATGACGAACATCGGCAACAGCGCCAGCCAGTACCAGTCGAGCGCCGAGGCAGGCAGGCTAGCGCGGGTGCCGATGCCGAACTTCTGCGCATTGACGATGTCGGTCAGGTTGAGCGAGCCGACGCAAAGAATGACGGTGATGATGACGAAGCCGATGGACACTTCGTACGACACCATCTGCGCCGCCGAGCGCAAGGACCCCATGAACGGGTATTTCGAGTTCGATGCCCAGCCGCCCATGATGATGCCGTAGACGGCGAGCGAGGACAGCGCCAGCAGATAGAGCACGCCGACGTTGAGGTCGGAGATCACCCATTTGCCCCACCCGTCCTCATTGACGGGAATCACCGCCCAGGCGGCGAGGGCGAAGGTGGCGGTGGCGAGCGGGGCGAGCAAGAACACGCCCTTGTTGGCGCCGGCCGGGATGATCGGCTCCTTGAATGCGAACTTCAGGAGATCCGCGAAGGATTGGAACAGGCCAAACGGACCGACCACGTTCGGCCCGCGCCGCATCTGCACCGCCGCCCATACCTTGCGGTCCATGAGCAAGAGGAAGGCGATGATGACCAGCAAGACGACGAGCGCCGCCAGGCTGATTCCGATCATCGCGGCGAACCACAGGCCGTAGTCCCACCATGCCTGCCAGGAGCTGTCGGTCATTTGCGGAAGCGCTCCTTCACTCGGCGGCCTTGAGGCGCGGCGAGGCCTGCACGGTCTTCTTCAGCGCGCTCATTTCGGCCATCACGGCGGAGGCGCGCGCGATCGGGTTGGTCAGATAGAAGTCGCGGATGGGTGAGGCGAAAGCCTCGGTGCCCATGGAACCTGTGACCTTGGCGACCGCCGCTACGCCGTCGCGCGGGGCGGCTTGAACCGTGTTGAGGCGCGCCAGCGACGGCGTCGCCTTGTACATGGCAGCCCGCAGCGCCGCGAGGGTGTCGTACGGCAGCGTGTGGCCTGCCTTGGCTGACAGTGCGCGCAGGATCGCCCAGTCCTCTTTGGCATCGCCCGGCGGGAACACACAGCGCTCGGCCATCTGCGCGCGGCCCTCAGTATTGACGTAGGAGACGCTCTTCTCGGTGAAGGCAGCGCCCGGCAGGATGAGATCGGCGCGGTGCGCGCTGCGATCGCCGTGGTGGCCCTGGTAGATGACGAACGCGTTGCCCGCCAACGGCAGCTCGATCTCATCGGCGCCCAGCAGGTACAGCACGTCAAGGTTGCCTTTGGCCGCGGCTGCGAGCTGCCCGGCAACGTCGAGACCGCCCTTGTCCGGCACAAAGCCTAGGTCGAGGCCGGCGACACGCGAAGCCGCCGTGTGCAGCACGTTGAACGGGTTCCATCCTGCGACGTCCTTGCCCTCCATGGCGCCGAGCGCAATACGTGCCGCCAAGCCGAGAACGGCGGCGCCATCGGCGCGCGCCGCGACGCCTGAGCCGAGGATGACGAGTGGACGTTGCGCACCCTTGAGCGTCTCGGCGAAAGAATGCTTGCCTTCCGCCAGCTCGCCCAGCGTCTGCGCGCCGGCACCCATGTACTCATAGGCGTACGTGAGCTGCGGCGGCTCGCCGATGACGCCGACCTTAAGCCCGCCCTGCCGCCAGCGCTTGAGGATGCGCGCGTTGAGGACCGCTGCCTCAAGGCGCGGGTTGGTGCCGATGAGCACGATGACGTCGGCTTGATCGATGCCCGCGATAGTACTGTTGAATAGGTAGCTGGCGCGGCCGTGCGCCGGGTTGAGTTTGGCGCCGTCCTGGCGGCAGTCGAGGCTCTTCACCCCGAGCCGGGTCAGCAGATCTTTGAGAGCGAACATGTCCTCGGCCCCAACAAGATCGCCGGCTATGGCGCCGATGCGCTCGGGTGCCGCCGCGGTTAGCTTGGCAGCCGCCAGCATCAGCGCTTCTTCCCAGCTCGCCGCGCGCAGCTTGCCGTTCTCGCGAATGTACGGATGGTCGAGCCGCTGCGTCCTGAGGCCGTCGCAGGCAAAACGCGTCTTGTCGGAGATCCACTCCTCGTTGACGTCGTCGTTGTTGCGCGGCAGGACCCGCATCACTTCGCGCCCGCGCGTGTCGACGCTGATGGCCGAGCCCAGCGCGTCCATGACGTCGAAGGATTCGGTGTGCTCGAGCTCCCACGGGCGCGCGATGAACGACCATGGCCGGTGCGTCAGCGCGCCGACCGGGCACAGGTCGTTTACGTTGGCCGACAGCTCCGACAGGATGCCGCGATCGAGATAGGTGGTGATCTCCATGTCCTCGCCGCGGCCGATGGCGCCCAGTTCCTCGACGCCGGCCACTTCCGTCATGAAGCGGATGCAGCGCGTGCAATGGATGCAGCGGTTCATGAACGTCTTGATCAGCGGGCCGATGTACTTCTCTTCGACGGCGCGCTTGTTCTCGATGTAGCGCGAGCCGCCGAAGCCGTAGGCCATCGCCTGGTCCTGCAGATCGCACTCGCCGCCCTGGTCGCAGATCGGGCAGTCGAGCGGATGATTGATAAGCAGGAATTCCATGACGCCTTCGCGCGCCGCCTTCACCAGCGGGCTGGCTGTCAGCACCTTGCGTGGCGCCCCGTCCTTGTTGGGAGGCAGGTCGGTGACACCCATGGCGCACGAGGCGATGGGCTTGGGAATGCCTTCCACCTCGACGAGACACATGCGGCAGTTGCCGGCTATCGACAGGCGCTCGTGGTAGCAGAAGCGCGGGATCTCGGCGCCGGCCATCTCGCACGCCTGCAGGATGGTGGTGCCAGCCTCCACCTCGAGCAGCTTGCCGTCGATGATGATTGGCTTGGTCATCTTCCTATCCGATCAGCGCGTCATCGCGTGGCAATGGCAAGCACGGCGAGCCCGCCGATGAACACGGCGAGCGACACCCAGCCCTTGGCGTAGGGCGACAGCGGCACGCCGGTAAACCGCTGCGCGAACCAGGCACCCAAAATATACCCCGGCACTGCGCCGACGATGGCGCCAATCCATCCCCACCAGTGATACCCAACGGCGCCGACCAGCAGCGCTCCCAAGACGGCGGGGAGCGTGAAGGAAGCGATGATGAGCGCCAGCAAGTCCATGGTGAAACCTTCGCGGGTTCGCATCTATTCGGCAGCTTCTTTGACGGCCGTGCGATTGGCGTCGATACGTTGTTCGATAACGTGGCGATAGTTGCGGATGAGCCCCTGCACCGGCCAGGCGGCGGCATCGCCCAGGGCGCATATGGTGTGACCTTCGACCTGCTTCGTGACATTGTAGAGCAGGTCGATCTCACGCTTATCGGCTTCGCCGCGGCGCATGCGCTCGAGCACGCGGTACATCCAGCCGGTGCCCTCGCGGCATGGCGTGCACTGGCCGCAGGACTCGTGCTTGTAGAAATAGGCAATGCGGGCGATGGCCTTGATGACGTCGGTCGACTTGTCCATGACGATGACAGCGGCGGTGCCGAGGCCGGACTTGGCCTTGGCCAGCGCGTCGAAGTCCATGGTGAGGTTCTGGCACTGGTCGGCGGGGATCATCGGCATCGACGATCCGCCCGGAATGACGGCGAGCAGGTTGTCCCAGCCGCCACGCACGCCGCCGCAGTGCGCTTCGATGAGCTCGCGCAGCGGGATGCCCATCTCCTCCTCGACGACGCACGGCTTCATCACGTGGCCGGAGATTTGAAACAGCTTGGTGCCGGTGTTGTTGGGCAGGCCGAGCGTGGCAAACCACGCCCCGCCGCGGCGCAGGATGTCCGGCACCACGGCGATGCTCTCGACGTTGTTGACCGTCGTCGGCGCCCCGTAGAGCCCGACGTTGGCCGGGAACGGTGGCTTGAGACGCGGCATCCCCTTCTTGCCTTCGAGGCTCTCGATGAGCGCCGTTTCCTCGCCGCAGATGTAGGCGCCAGCGCCGTGGTGGACGACGATGTCGATGTCCCAGCTGTTGTCGTTGTCCTTGCCGATAAGCTTGGCGTCGTAAGCTTCATCCACGGCCGCCTGCAGGCGCTCGCGCTCGCGGATGAACTCACCGCGCACGTAGATGAAGCAGGTGTGCGCCCGCATGGCGAAGGAGGCGAGCAACGCTCCCTCAATCAGCAGGTGCGGGTCGTGACGCATGATTTCGCGGTCTTTGCACGAGCCAGGCTCCGACTCGTCGGCATTGATGACGAGGTAGGACGGGCGCGCATCGTTCTTCGGCATGAACGACCACTTCAGCCCCGTCGGGAAGCCGGCGCCGCCGCGGCCACGCAGGCCGGACGACTTCATCTCGTTGATGATCCAGTCCTGGCCCTTGTCGATCAGAGCCTTGGTGCCGTCCCAGGCGCCGCGCGCGCGCGCACCGGCGAGCCGCCAATCGTGGAAGCCGTAGAGGTTACGGAAAATGCGGTCCTTGTCCTGCAGCAGCATTGCACTCCTTTCCGTCCTCAGACCTTCTCCGTGTCGCGCTTGCCTTCGTCCAGAAGCGTCGTCGGGCCGCCCACCGGGCACGAGGCGCGCCGCCCGATCTGCGAGCCGGGCTTCACGGCTTTGCCGGTGCGCAGGTTGTAGAGCAGCTTCTCGAACAGGTCGGGATCAAGGTCCTCGTAGGTATCCTTGCCGATCTGTACGATAGGCGCGTTGGCGCAGCAGCCGAGACACTCGACCTCTTCCCAGGAGAAGCGCCCGTCGGCCGACAGCTCGTGCGTGTGGTCGGCGATGCGCTCCTTGCAGATCTCGATGAGCGCCTCGGAGCCGCGCAGCATGCACGGCGTCGTGCCGCATACCTGGACATGGGCGGTCTTACCCACCGGGGCAAGCTGGAACATGGTGTAAAACGTGGCGATCTCAAGCGCACGGATGTAGGCCATGCCGAGCATATCGGCGATGGCGCGGATGGCCGGCTCGGTGACCCAGCCCTCCTGCTCCTGGGCGCGCCATAGCAGCGCCAGCACGGCGGAAGCCTCTTTGCCGGGCGGATATTTGGCAATCTCGCGCTTTGCCCACGGGAGGTTCTCCGGCGTGAAGGCGAAGCTTAGCGGCTGCTCGGGATATAGGCGGCGGACGGCCAAGGCTGGCACCTTTCGGGAGCGCGGCGTAGGCCCGTGAAGCGGGCGCGCGATCGGTTTTGCTCCGCGGGGCAGTTTCGCTGATTTTGACGCAGCGCACAATCACCCGTTCACTACGTCGGCCGCGGCCGCAAGGCAAGCTTTTGCGGGCCGTAGAAGCCATCCCGTCGTTGATGAGGGGCGGTCGGTCAGAAACCCAGCGCGCGCAACAACCAGGCGATGAGCAGGGCCACCGCGGATAGGGGTGCGAGAAGCAACGCCGACTGAGCGCCGACGCGTAGGAAGCCGCACCAGAAGATGGCCAGGGCTACGCCGAATATTACAATGACCACGCCACCGTTTAGCGGCCCGCGGGCCATGGCGAACAGCAGGCCGGCCGCGATCGAGGCAAGTCCGATGATGGCCATCGTGACGGGGGCGATGGTCTGCGCCTCGCCCAGCGGCCAGCCGCTATAGCCCGCCAGCACGCGGTAGGTGGCGAGCGACAGCCCCCACCCGATGGCCCCCACCGCCAACGAGAACGAAAGATCGACCATGCCGGATATTAGCGGTCGATTTCGCCAAAGACGATGTCGATCGAGCCGAGGATGGCGGAGACGTCGGCCAGCATGTGTTTGCGGGTGAGGAAGTCCATGGCCTGCAGGTGCGGGAACCCGGGGGCGCGGATCTT
>DATBSP010000171.1:0-43721 GCA_036559705.1 Hyphomicrobium sp. | reverse complement strand
CTTACGGCGTTGCTGCTCCTTGTGTTCCTTACGGTGCCGCTTACGACGTTCCTGTTCCATCGTTTCTACATGGCCAATGCTTCGATGCTTCCCACGCTGCGAGTCGGCGATCATGCCTTTGTTTCCAAACTGTCTTATGGGTATAGCCGCCATTCGTTCTATGGGCTGATCCCGTTTTCGGGGCGCGTATTTTCCAAAGAGCCAAAGCGCGGCGATGTTGTCGCGTTCAAGCTGCCGCACGACGACTCGACGGACTACATCAGGCGCGTCATCGGGCTGCCCGGCGATACAATCAACGTGCGTGACGGAGTCGTGTTCATCAACGGCACTGAGGTTCCACGCCGCCGCATCGCCGATTTCGTTACGCACGAGGACGGCGGACCGCCGCGGCCCATACCGGCGTACGAGGAACAGCTCCCCAATGGTGTGAAGTACACCGTGCTCGATGCTGAGGAGAACGGCCCGTTCGACAACGTCGGCTTCTATGAGGTGCCCAAGGGCAAGTACTTCATGATGGGGGACAACCGTGACAACTCGACCGACAGCCGGTGGTACAAGCTAGACAGCGTACCGTTCGAGAAACTTCTCGGCCGCGTAGCTTTCACCGTCCCGTGAACGTTTGGGCGGCCTGAAGGTGCAGAAACTAGCCAATTTGCCAGCGGCGTATTCTGTAAGCGCCGGGAGAACGAAGGGTGAGAGCAAGGTCTCCCAACGCTAGCGACGCAGTGATGCTCTTAATTGTCACTGTCATGCTGATCGCTCCCTTTCGTTTGATGCGCGACGGTAGTGGCTGAGCTTGGCCCAACAAACCCGTCTTGGTGCATGACAGCATTGATGATTGAACAACGCGCTATTGTCGCCCTGTTGCGTCACACTCCTGCAATGCGTGGAGAAGGGAAGCACCAGAACTGACCCCGAGGAGCCGACCTATCCTTGGAGCCTTGCGATCAGAGCTTTTACAAGCTCGTGCGCCGCCACCAGATCTTGGGAAACTTTCTCGTTCTCAGGGATGAGCGGAGGCTCTGCATTGAGCATGATGACCCTGCTGAACTCGGCTTCGAGGGCTACGAGGTCGAGAAATAGTCTGTGCTTCTTGAGCGTAAGGTCGTCCATGACACCTAGACCTCTTCACTGGTCCGTCGTGCACTAGGGATGGCCGTTCCAGCCGACCTCGACTCCGCACCCTCGATCAATTGGCTCGCCAACGTGAGTAGCATCGCCACACCACAAGCGCCCGCGATCAGAAACCAGAAGAGAGCCCATGAATGCATGTATGAGGCATTCTCGCTGGCAATTTGAGAACGGACAAGTACCAGGGCCGCGCCCCTCTTGTCGGTCCCCGTCACGTCCGACCTCGCCAACTGATAACGTGCACCACTGGGCAAGATGACCTGATAGCCGTCGCTGGTGGCCTCGACGCGAGCGCAATCAACTTCCGTCGTCACAGGAGGCGCCTCTCGCGGCTACACTTGAACGAGGTAGACGGCGGGGGCGAGGAAGATGAGCGCCGCCAAAACATACAAGACCCAATGAACCACTCGCACGACGGAGTTCCTTATCTACGCGCTGCTTGCTTATCAGGCTCGCCCTCGTCTTCCCGTGCCCAACATCATCCGCTAGCGTCACCGAAAGAAAGGCGACAGAGGGTGCGGATCAGGAACTATGACAGAGACAATCGACAGCCTGATTGCCTGCTGTCGCAAGAACCGTGCATCGAGCAAAAGGACCAGACAGCCGCGAATGTGTTTCGGTGCTCGGTCTTTCCGGATCGCTTGCCGTTTTAGGGGCCCGGCGCGGCCAAGATTCTTCCGAGTTCCGACAATGAGCTAACACAGTGCCAGCTGCGTGGTTTTACATTGCAACTGAATCCCTGAGATAACCCGAAGTACAGAGTAAAACGAACCTCTTTTGGCATCAGTAGCTTATGCGGTCCGCGGCAACCTGGGGGACTGGGGGTCGGAGGTTCAAATCCTCTCGCTCCGACCAATCATTTCAATTAGTGGGTTTAGGACGACGCCGGTATTCGGCGCTGATCAGATCCGGCTGCCGAGCGACAGTGCGGCGTCGATGGCACCGCGCTTCGCCTTGCTGCCGGTGTAACCACACTCCTCTCGCCTGAAATCGTCGCGTAGCCGCACTTTGCGAAATTCGCGCCCTAGGCCAAGGCTTGGTCCAGCACCAGGCCACCGCACGATCAGAGTCGGGCGGCAGAGATGGAGTGCAAAAATGCAGATGATGATCGCTGTTATCCCGGCTCACATGCTCGAGACCGTCAGGCGCTGCCTCTATGGAATGGGCTTAAGGGAATTCTTGTCTGCTGAGATCAACGGATACGGGCAAGTGAGATCGCACACCGAGATTTATCGCGGCACGGCACTCGAGGTATGGCGTCGACCCAGGGTCATTCCGTCGGATCAAGTGAGGCAGGTCGTGCGTACCCTCACCGCCCTGACAGGATCGGGATCAGGGCCACCTGTCGAGGTGGGTGCGCAGGGTGCATGGTGTCACGCTGCGCCAGCTCGCGACCCGAACATTCCATAACGCAGGGTCTGGAGATTCCCCGCTCCGGCAATTACTTGGGCAACGGTCAGCGGCACGTCAGCTCAACAGCAGATACGCGCCGCTCGCGGCCAGCGCGATGGTCCACGCCAGATCCAGGTTGATCCAAGCAGATCGCAGAACGCCGAGCCCGATCCATTCATAGACGGCCAGCGCAATCGCCGCGGTGGTCGCCAGCATCGCCGCCGAGTGCACAAGCACGCCGGCCATCGCGATACCGGCCGAATAGGGGAGCGAGGCCGGTTGCTCCGGCGCAAAGCACATCGGCATCATCGCAGGTATGAGCATGAGCCCGGCACCGTGCGCGGTTGCCATGAGAAACGACCAGGCACCGAGGCCAACCAAGCTCGCTTGCATGCCGAAGCGCACGCGATGCCGGTGTCCCCAGATTGCATGATATGCCGCCCAACCAATGAGAATAACGCCGGCAAAGCGCGACAGCATGCCTGGGTCGAGGACAAAGCCTGACGCCACGAATATGGCGACGACCAACGTGACGGACGCCAGATGACCTATCGCGATGGGAAACAGCGCGATCAGCACCACCGCCCGGCTGCGTCGGTGCAGACCTAGCGCGACGGCAAAAAGCCAGCCCATCGTCGGGTTGAGGCCGTGGAAGGCGCCTAGTCCGGCGAGCACCAGCCACGGCCACACAGGCGTCATAGAAAACGACTCACGGATAGCAGTAAGAGTCCGACGAGCAATCGCCGCCCTCCAGCCGAATCTGATGCGGACGATGCGGTGCCGGCCAGTCGACGAAGAAGCGGGGATCGAAGTCGATGCCGCCGTGAGGCGCAGCGTCGAGCTTCACCATCCAGCCGATGATCCCTTCGGGATAGAACTGCGGGTCGACGGCTCCATAGAGAGAATTCGTGAAGTAGACGCGTCGCCCGTCGCGGCTGATCTCGACCATCTGGGGACCGCCATTGAGAGGCCCTGCCGCGGCAGGGTGCCCGGCATGGGCGACAACGCCGCCGATATGCACTTTGCCGGTCAGCTTTGGTTTGAACGGGTCGGAGACGTCGTACTGGTTCAAGGCGCCCGTGCCCCAGCAAGCGACGTAAAGGAAGCGGTCGTCCATCGACAGATCGATATCGGTGACGAGCGGGGGAACGGCTTTGAAGCCCTGGAGCAAGGGAGGCAGCTTGTCGGGATCGGCGGGCTCGGCGGGGATGTCGATGATCTTGGTCACCGCCCACTTCTGTCCGTCGCGGTGCCACACCCAGATGGATGATGACAAATCCTCGAGGCTAAGCACGCAATTGACGAAGCCGTAGGCCTTCGTCGGATCGTGCGCCGGCCGCAGCTCGAAGACGAGCTGATACTTGTCGCCGAAGTCGATAGTTTGCAGCAGCTTGCGCTTGTGCAAATCCCAGAAGTGCAGGCGCCGGCCGTACTTGGCGCCGAGCAACAGCTCGGGCACGAGGCCGTTCTCGATCATGTCCGGCGTGCCCCATTCGCTGGTGACGAGCGTGTCGTAGCCGAGATGCCACCACGCGTCGTAGGCGAACCTCTGGTCTCCGCGTTGGATCTCCCATTGCCCGCGCACATCGAACGTTTCCGGGTCCATGAGAAACACACCGCCCGGGGCATTACCACGCGCGTCGCCGAGCGCCGAGACGTAGATGCCTTCAGGGCCGCAATGCACGGTATGCGGGCGGCTGTATCCGGCGCGCTCCGCCAGCTCCGCGGCCTCTATGACCTTGACGATCTGGGGTGCGCGCGGATCGTGCTTAACGTCGAGGATGTGAACGCGCGACGAACGCAATCCGGGCACGACGAGATACCGCCGCTCCGCGTGTGGATGCGGCGCGTTCGGGCACAAGCACGACGAGCACGCGTTCCAGCCGAAATGATGCAGCTCGTCACCAGCATTGGGCATCGGCGTCGTGCCGACGATCCTTCCATATAAAGCGGAAGCTTCATCAACATCCACCGCAGCCAACTCGTCCGGCACTTTGCGTTCCGGATCGAAGGCGACGACGTAAGCCAAGCTTTCCGGGTCCGCCTTCGCCGCAAGGCGCGGCGAAGGATAGAAGCTGGGATCGGGTGTCCATCTCTCCATGGGTGCCTCCACTGGCCAGAACGAGTGCAGAGCAGCGAAAACGGTGGTTCAGCGCGAGATGTGATGTGGCGAAGGTGCTAAGAAGCCGCGGCAATGAGCGCGATTATCGCGCATTCGGGTCTCATATCCAATCCAAGCTGCGTGTGCCGGTTCGCGTTTGCCTTACCGAATCTTATTGGCGCGGAAAGAATTTGAGTGCCCATATGGCCTCGATTTACGATTCCCAATGAATAAGTAAGCCGGGCTGCCCGCCCGTGATCGCGACCGTCGAATTTTGGAAGACCGCAAGTGCGTTTGCCTCTACCCACAAGATCGCAGCTTCTGGCGCTCGTCGCCCTAGCTCTCGCAACAGCGATTTTCATTATCGATACCTTCACGCCGTTGGGCATCGCCGTAGCGGCCATGTACGCCATCGTCGTCGTGCTGGTGGCGCGGGTGAGTTCCCGATCAGGCGTCCTTGCCGTCGCCTGGGGATGCTTGGCGCTGACGGCCGTGAGCTACGGGAAGCAGCACGGCGCCGATTTCGAAAGTGCGGCCTTCGTTCGCTGTCTCGTCAGTCTCCTTGCCATCGCCATCACTACTTTCCTCGCGCTTAAGACGCAATCGGCAGCCGCGGCGCTGCGCGAGCAGGCCGAGCTGCTCGACGTTACGCACGATGGTGTGTTCACACGCACCATGGACGACGTGATCACCTACTGGAATCGTGGTGCGGAGGAGCTGTACGGGTGGAAACGCGAGGAAGCGGTCGGCAGCGTCTCGCACGCGCTGATGCACACGAAGTTCCCGGTTCCCCTGGAGTTGATCTCGGCCGAGCTCTTTCGCACGGGCCGCTGGGAGGGGGAGCTCGTTCACACGAGCAAAGACGGCAGGCAAATCGAAGTCGGTAGCCGCTGGTCATTGCAGCGCGACGAACGCAAGCGGCCGGTGGCAATACTCGAGACCAACAATGACGTCACCGCGGCCAAGCATGCGCAAGCGGCATTGCACGCCGCCCAGGCGGAACTCGCTCACGTCGCGCGCATAACGACCCTTGGCGAGATGAGCACCTCGATAGCGCATGAGGTGAATCAGCCCCTGGCCGCGATTGTCACTCATGGCGAAGCCAGCTTGCGCTGGTTGAAACGTGGCGCACCGGTGATCAACGAGGCGGTGCATTGCGTCACACGAATCATCAGCGATGCCAACCGCGCTAGCGATGTGATCCGCAGGATTCGCGAGCTTGCCAAAAAGGCCGAGCCGGAAGTGACACGCCTCGACATCAATCAAGTCATCGAGGCGGTCGTTGCACTGGCAAGGCACGAGGCCGCCAGTCATCGCGTGGCCTTGCGGCTCGATCTCGCGCTCCACCTGCCCTTGGTGCTGGGTGATCGTATCCAGTTGCAGCAGGTGATCATCAACCTGCTGATGAACGGCCTCCAGGCCATGGCGAAAGTCGCCGATCGCCCGCGCGTGCTCTTCATTCGTACGCGCCCGTACGAGACGGACAAGGTGCTCGTATCGGTCGAGGATGTCGGGGTCGGCATAGAAGGCGACTCGGCCGACCGGCTCTTTAACGCCTTCTACACGACGAAGCCGAACGGGATGGGCATGGGGCTGTCCATCTGCCGTTCGATCATCGAAGCGCATGGCGGACGCATATCGGCCGCACCCAACAGCGGCCCGGGCATGACGTTTCAATTTACACTCAGCGCCGCAGGCGACGAAGCGCGCTAGATGCCGTGCGGGCCTACACGGCCGTCGGTCTATTAGGTGCCTGCTAACGAACCATTCAATGCACGCCACATTCTCGGCCCCCGCCAAAAGCGGCACTGTTCCCTCCGGAGCGAAGCTCAGCAGTCGGAACAATGCCGGGAGGCAGGGATGTTCGATGATGCGACTAGAGCCTCTCGGAGCCAGCGGCGATCCGCCACCTTTCCGCGGGGGAATACTTGTTTCGGGAGGGCGGTAGGAAAGCCGCCATTTATCGCGTCGAGAGCGGCGCTATGTGCGTCTACGCTCTGGCGGCTCCAAACTGCGAGGCGTTCCTCGAGTTTGCCTACAGCGGTGATTGGCTAGGTTTCGGCTATCTCGACACGCACGTGTGGCGCGCCCGAGCGGTGTCGGCAACGTGTCTGACGTGCTTCCCGCTCTCCTCAGTCGATGCGATTATCGCTCGCGAACCCAGGGCCAAGGAGAAACTTAGTGACGCCATAGAGCGGGAGTTCGCGTTGGTGCGCCGGGCCGCTCTTGCGCGCGATCCGCCAACCCCCTCGAGCGGGTCGCGGCGTTCTTATTGAGCTTGGCTGCCGTCAGTCGGAACGAAGGGCGCGATCCCGCCATCATCTCCGAGTCGGCCGGAAGCGGGTTGGTCGCGGATTGCCTCACGATGAGTCTCAGTACGCCGTCAGCTTGCCTCGTGGAGCTCGAGCAGCGCGGATTGAGGGAGCCGCGTCCGCCGGATGGCCTTCGGATTAAAGATTTTGCCGCGTTCGAAGCTGTCGCGGCGGGCACACCTTCGGAGAGCGCAAATGCAGAGCGCACAACCAGAGAAAGGTCGCTCCGCGTCGACTACCACGAGATATGGCGCCAAGGGTGCGGCCGGCCCTCCGGGGGGAGAGGGGCCGGCCGCTGTTGCGACCGAGCTTGGGGGGGAAGCAAGGGTCGCAAATTCGTTAGAGCTTGTTTGGCTACGCGTGGATCACGGTCGGCTTTGATTCCTTGCGCAGAAAGTCGACCAGCGCCCGCAGCTTCACGGGCACATGGCGCCGGCTCGAGTAGTAGAGAAAGAAGCCGTTCCACTTCGGAGACCAGTCAGCCAAGAGGGGCACCAGCTTCCCGTCCGCGACGAGGGCTGCAACGGATGCCTCAGGCAGCTGCGCGATGCCGACGCCGTCGAGGGCGGCCCGCAAAGCGAGGTCGTGATCGTTCACTGTCAGTGTGCCCTCGACGCCGACTTCGACCCATTCGCCGTCCTTCATGAACCGCCAGTTGTTGGCCACGACGTCCTTGTCCCACCGATAGCGCACGCAGTTGTGCCGGCGCAGCTCGTCGGGCGTCGTCGGCGCAGCTTTGCGCGCGAGATATTCCGGAGAAGCGACAGTGACGACGCGGAACTTGCCGCCGATCGGAACGGCAATCATGTCCTGTGCGATGCTGCTGCCCAAGTGAACCCCGGCATCGAAGTGATCGCTAACGATATCCTTGCAGTCGAGGTCGACCGAAACCTCCAGCTCAATGGCCGGATACGCGGCCGAAAAACGTGCAACGAGAGGCGCGAGCACGGTGACCGACGCGAGGGGATGCACCGTCAGGCGGATGGTTCCCGCGGGGGTGTCGCGGTAGGCATTAACGGCGTCGATGGCATTGTCGACGCCCTCGAGCACCGGGTTCAAATGACTGAGCAGCTGTTCTCCGGCCTCGGTCAACGCGACGCTGCGCGTCGTGCGGTTGAGAAGCCTGACGCCAAAACTCTCTTCTAGCCCGCGGATGGCCTGGCTGAGTGATGGGGTCGACAAGCCGAGTTGCTCGGCGGCGCGAGTGAAGCTGCAATGCTCGGCAACGGCGACGAATGCGGTGAGCTGGGCGAACTGTGTGCCACGTATGCCCTGCCCCTTCCGCGGCGCGCCCTTGCGGGCAACTGAAGACCCGCGCGCGCTGATGCGGCCGGCCGCTAACTGTTCGGCTGTCGAAACTGCGATGTTCATGACTTCTCACTCCGCGTATCACCCATGTCGAGGGCGGTTTGGATACAGTCGAGCAGTTCATTCTCTTTGAAAGGCTTGGCCAGGTAACAGATGACGCCGGCCTGCAATGCGCGGGTGCGCGCCTTGTCGCTGGGGTGGGCCGTGATTAGAACCGTAGGTATTGCGTGTCCCGATTGGACGAGCTGTCCGTGCAGCTCCAGCCCGCTCATGCCGGGCATCTGCACGTCGGCGATCAGGCAATCGGTCCGGCGCGCCTGCTCGGAATTGAGAAAGTCTCGGGCGCAGGGAAAAGCTTCCGGCTCGTATCCCGCCGCTCGCATGAGGCTCATGGTGGCCTCGCGCACCGACTCATCATCGTCGACGATCGAAATCATTGGCCTGTTGTCCATCTTTGCCCTCGCTATGACGCCAACCTAATGCCCTGCACGCCGGCGTGACATTGCACGTCGGGCTATTGCGCCTGGACAAAGGGAAAGACGGCTGAACCGAAGAGCTAGGGCGATTATCCTTAGGTATAATCGGCTAGGAGTTCTGGCGCG
Source organism: Hyphomicrobium sp. (assembly GCA_036559705.1). Classification (GTDB taxonomy): domain Bacteria; phylum Pseudomonadota; class Alphaproteobacteria; order Rhizobiales; family Hyphomicrobiaceae; genus Hyphomicrobium_A. The sequence goes on along the minus strand of DATBSP010000171.1, from coordinate 34,875 downwards.
CCGTTGACGCCAGTCGGTCCGCCATGCGGACCAGCTCGGCCAGCGATTTGGCCCGCATCTTGTGCATGACGTTGCCGCGATGAACCTTAACGGTGATCTCGCTCAAAGCGATGTCGGCGGCGATCTGCTTGTTCATCCGCCCCGTGACCACCAGCGCCATTACCTCCCGCTCGCGCGCGGTCAGAGAGTCGAAGCGCTCGCGCAATTCGGCAGTCGCAGCCCCATCGCGACGCCGGACGCGATCCTTCTCAATGCCGAGCTGCACGGCATCGAGCAGATCCTGATCGCGAAACGGCTTGGTTAGGAATTCGATCGCGCCGGCCTTGATTGCCCGCACGGTCATTGGGATGTCGCCATGGCCGCTAATGAAGATGATCGGAAATTCGATATTGGACTTGATCAATTCGCTCTGGAAGTCGAGGCCGCTTAGCCCGCGCAGCCGGACATCGAGCACCAAACAGCTCGGCAGGTCGGGTCGGTCGGCGCTCAGAAAATCGGTTGTCGACTCGAAGGCCCGAACATCGAGGCCGATCGAGCGGAGGAGGCTGCCCACCGCCTCTCGAACGGAATGGTCATCGTCGATCACATAGACAATGGATTCAACGCTCATAAATACTCGTCAATTGTTAGCGACCAGCGCAAATCCTTAAGCTCCGTCGCTTGATAAAGCCTGAAACCGCTAATGACAAGAAACCGGAGTTTTCTGCCGCGTCAAACAGCCCTATTCATCGCGGCCCCCTAAACGCTCGGGAGCGGCGTGCACACGTGTCTGCCTGGGTCAAACCTTAGGAGACCGCGATGCAAATCCAAACGCCACCCCCTGCCATCCAAGCTCCCTCTGCCTCATCGCTAGAGGGCGATTTGCCCACCCAGGAAGTGCGCTCCGGCTATGGGGTCATGCCGGGCAGCGAGTTTCCGACGGCAGTCTATATTTCGGTCGCCGCGGCATTCGCGTGGATGCTTGGGGCCGCATGGCTCGCCTTCGGTACGAACATGGGTACGGATCTCGACCTCACTCTGGTGACAGTGCTCGGAATCGTATTCCTCTCTATTCCCGCCGCCATGCATCATACAGCCGCGACCCGCTATGCCTCGGAGCCGAGGCCAATGGCGGGCTTCCTTTCGTCACAGGTCGATACCGCCACTGGGTGGATGCCTGCGAGCCAGGCTTGGCTGGAGGTCATGCTCATTCCGACTGCGCTGGCACTCGCGGCGACTCTTATTGGTGGCGTCTACCTGCTCGGCCTCTGACACATATTCTTCGGCACGAACAAACGGCCTGTTGAAATCATCGCGCGTTATCGAGCGGCACTGTTCCTGGCAATTTCGTCTTCAACCTCAGGCCAATCGGCAAATGAGGATCGAGGAGACGAACTCGGGCGGTATCCGATAACCCCCTCAACAGGAGTCATTTCAATGAAAGTTCTAAGCATCGCTGTTCTTGCCCTCGCTCTTGCCTCAGGTGCGGTCACCGCCCAGGCCGGAAACGGTGACGAATGTCACAGCAAGACCGCGCACGGTCTTTGGGATTGCCGCTGAAGCCGCACGGGCGCACTAGTCCCGGAAGGACTGGCGCCGAGGATCCGGAGTTCGCTCCGGATCCCCGCACTTTGATGACCGCGGGTTGCCATCCGACGGTCGGGGAGCTGGAACATGGGCATCGTCCGTTTCGCGTTGAGGTTCCCGCACACGTTCTATGTGCTCGCCGCCTTCATCGTCTTCGTCGGCGGGATCGCCATCCGCACGATGCCGACCGACATCTTCCCCGAGATCAACATTCCAGTCGTGACGGTGATCTGGTCCTACACCGGCCTCAGCACGCCCGAGATGGAGCAGCGGGTCAGCACGTACAGCCAGTACACCATCAGCTCGAACGTCAGCGGCATCAAGAACATGGAGTCGCAAACGCTCCTTGGTTTGTCGGTGCAGAAGATCTATTTCCAGCCTGACGTGAATATCGACCTCGCTATCTCGCAGATCGTCTCGGCGACAAATTCGATCCGCGCCCTCCTGCCGCCCGGCATCCAGCCGCCCATCGTGGTGCAGTTCAACGCCTCGAGCGTGCCTGTCCTGCAGCTGAGCCTCACCTCCGACAGTCTCAACGAGCAGCAGCTCTACGACTTCGGCATCTACAGTCTGCGCCAACAGCTCGCGCCCGTGCGGGGGGTGACGTTCCCGACGCCGTCGGGCGGCAAGTATCGGCAGATAATGGTCGACCTTGATCCCGATAAGCTGCTGGCGAAAGGCCTCACGCCCAATGACGTCGTCAACGCCGTCAACGTGCAGAACCTGACGCTGCCGTCGGGAACCGCAAAGATCGGCGACACGCAGTACACGGTCCACTCCAATGCCACCCCGGCTACGATCGAGGAATTGAACAACATCCCGATCAAGGTCGCCAACCATGCGACCGTTTTCATCAAAGACATCGGCCACGTTCGCGACGGTTCCGCCGTACAGCAGAATGTCGTGCGCGAGAACGGCCGGCGCGCCGTTCTGCTCAGCGTCATCAAGAATGGCAACGCCTCGACGCTCGACGTCGTCAACGGCGTACGCAAGGCGCTGGCGGTTGCGCGCGCGGCAGCACCGCCTGGCCTTTCCATCAACGAGCTCTTCGACCAGTCGGTATTCGTCAAGAATTCCGTCGCCGGCGTACTGCGCGAAGGCGCCATCGCCGCCGTCCTGACGGCGCTGATGATCCTGCTGTTCCTCGGATCCTGGCGGTCGACGCTTGTGGTCATGATCTCCATCCCACTCGCCATCCTTTCCTCGATCGTGGGACTGTTCTTTTTGGGCGAGACCCTCAATACGATGACGTTGGGCGGCCTCGCGCTGGCCATCGGCATATTGGTCGACGATTCTACGGTCACCATTGAGAATACGCACCGGCTGCTGACGGAAGGTGGCATGCCCCTGCCGGAGGCGACGTTGCACGGGTCGGCCGAGATCGCCGTGCCGACGCTCGTTTCGACTCTGGCCATCGCCTGCGTGTTCACGTCGGTCGTGTTCCTCGAAGGACCGGCCCGATATCTGTTCACGCCGCTCGGCCTTGCGGTCGTGTTCGCCATGCTCGCTTCGTATGGGCTCTCGCGCACCCTGACCCCAATCGCCATCGGCTTGCTGCTGCAGGGCGAGCAACGCGAGGGCACCGCAGAGGGCGAGAAGCCAGGTTTGTTCGGCCGCATCCACGCCGCCTTCGAGCATGGTTTCGAGAGCATGCGCACTGGCTATGCTGCGTTGCTTGCCTCGCTGCTCGAGCGCCGATACGTCGTGCCCATCGTTGCCATGCTCGTGCTTGGGCTCGGCGCCAGCATGTTCATGCTCGTTGGCCGCGACTTCTATCCGAATATCGATGGTGGTCGCATTCAGCTCCACGTTCGCGCGCCGGCCGGGACCCGGATTGAGACGACGGAGAAGATCTTCCAGTCAATCGAGGAAAAAATCCGCGCGGTCATTCCCGATCAGGACCGCGAGCTCATCGTCGATAATATCGGCCTTCCGGCGCGTGCCTATAACCTCGCCTTCACCGATGGATCCACGATCGGCGTCAACGACGGCGTCATTCTCGTGTCGCTGAAATCCGGCCACGCGCCAACGGCGGACTACGTGCGAAAGCTGCGCGAGGTGCTCCCGACCGACTTCCCGGAAGTCACCTTCTATTTTCAAGCCGCCGATATCGTCACCCAGATTCTGAATTTCGGACTCCCAGCCCAGATCGACGTACGTACCATCGGCTATGATCGCGTGAAGAACCTGCGGGTGGCCAAGGAGCTGCAGCGTCGCATCGCCGCCATCCCGGGCATCGCCGACGCGCATCTTCAGCAGGAGACGAACGCTCCGGCATTCTTGGCCGACATCGATCGCACCCGGGCGGCCCAGCTCGGGCTGAACGCCAATGAGGTTGTGAGCAACATCAACGTGAGCCTGAGCTCGTCACAACAAGTTTCGCCCAATTTCTGGACCGATCCAGCGTCCGGGCGCCCGTACTACATCGCGGTGCAAACGCCGGAGCATGAAATCAGCTCCTTGAACGATCTTGGAAATACGCCGGTCTCGACTGGCATCTCGACCACCGGCGATCCGGTTCCGGGCTTGCTCAGCAATGTGGCGACGCTCAATCGCGACAGTTTGCCGACCAACACCAACCAGACGAACATCCAGCCCGTGTACGACGTCTATGCCAGCGTTCAGGATCGCGACCTCGGCGGCGTCGCGCGCGACATCGGCAAAATCGTCGACGACCTGCAGAAACAGCTGGCGCAGGGCAACACAATCCAAGTGGTTGGCCAGATCGAGAGCATGAACGGCGCCTTCAGGGACCTCGGGATCGGCCTGCTGTTCGCCGCGGTCATCGTCTACCTGCTGATGGTCGTCAACTATCAGAACTTCGGCGATCCGTTCGTCGTCATCCTCGCGCTGCCGGCGACGGTGTGCGGAATCCTGACGACGCTATTCGTCACTGGCACGACGCTCAACGTTCCCTCCTTGATGGGAGCAATCATGGCTGTCGGCGTTGCGTCGGCCAACTCCATTCTACTCGTCACCTTCGCGCGCGAGCAGCAGCTGGCCGGCAAGCCGGCGCACGACGCCGCTATCGAGGCGGGTCACACGCGTATCCGCCCGGTGCTGATGACGGCCGCGGCGATGATCGTCGGCATGATCCCGATGGCCATCGGCGGCGCCGGCGAGGAACAGAACGCGGCACTGGCTCGGGCGGTGATCGGCGGACTGCTGTTCGCCACCCCGACCACTCTCTTCGTGGTGCCGTATCTGTTTGCGGTGCTGCGCAAGCGCAATGACGGAAAAGCTGAGCACGGCGTGTTCGAAAGGGTAGTGTGATGACGGACAAAGCCCAACTGCCGGTGGCCGAGACCACCTCGACGCCAAGCGGTAGCGGCGGCCCCAAGCTCGGGCGGCGCGCCGCATACTTCGGTGTCGGCATCGTCCTCGTCGTCGTGGGGGCGCTCGCCGTCGGCGGGTGGAGTTCCTATACCGAAACGCGCAACGCTCTAGAGACATCGCGGCGCCATCGCGATTTCGTACCAGCCGTTCGCGTGGCCGAGGTGCGCGACGGTGGCGACACGATCAGCGTCTCGCTGCCGGCGACGACCCAGGCGTTCACGACGGCCAACATCTTTGCCCGCGCCAGCGGGTACATCGACAAGCGTCCGGCCGACATCGGTGATCGAGTGAAGGACGGTCAGCTTCTGGCCGAGATAACGGCGCCGGAACTCGATCATCAGATCGAGCAGGCGAAAGCTACGCTCGAGTTGGACCGGGCGACGCTTCGCCAGAACCAGGCGAACATGGACCTTGCCCAGATCACATGGAACCGCGACAAGCCGCTCGTGGCCGAGGGCTGGACGACACGGCAGCAGGGTTCGATCGACCAGCAGAACCTGAAGGCGCTTGAAGCCGCCGTCGGTGTGGCGCAACAGAACATCGCAGCGCAGGAAGCCCAGCTCCGTGTCCTCAACCAGCAAAAGACCTATCAGACCGTCGTCGCGCCGTTCGACGGTGTTGTTACGCAGCGCAATATCGACGTCGGATCGCTCGTGCAGGCCGACGCCACCAGCGGCACATTCATGTTCACGGTGATGCAGACGAATGTGATCCGCACGCAGGTCTACGTGCCACAAGACCAGGCCGTCGGCGTGCGCCCTGGCGTCGAGGCGATTGTGCACATTCCGGAGATGCCCGGCCGCAGCTTTCCCGGCAAAGTGACGCGTATCGCCACCGCACTGCAGCCCGATACGCGCACGTTGCTGACGGAAATCGACGTGCCAAACCCCGATGAAGATTTGGCGCCGGGCACGTATTGCGCGGTCGAGCTGCATATTCCGCGCATAGGGCAGTCTCTGATCGTCCCTGCGGACGCTATCGTCTTCGACAGCGAGGGGCTGCACGTCGCCGTGCTCGAGGACGGTGTCGCGCGCTTCCGCAAGGTCACCGTGGCACACGATCTCGGCACGGAAGTCGAAGTTAGCGCCGGGCTTACGAAGGGAGAGCACGTCATCCGCAATCCCGCCGTCGAGCTAGTGGACGGCAGCCGCGCCAAGACGCAGGCCGATCCGATCAAGGAAGCGGAGAACTAGAGCCGGCAAAAAAGAACGTGGAGGCACACGACCTCCGCGTTTCTCGCGTGCAGGAGGACCCTCTAGTACGAGCAGACCCAGCGGCGGCCACGCCAGTAGCAATCATCGCCGCCCTAGCCGTCGTAGATAAGGGGGCCATAGAATGCGGTACGGCGATGTCCGTATAAGCGGCCGCCATAGCGATGTCCGGCGAACCCGCCCCCGCGATATCCATGGAAGCCACCGCCGTGAAACCCACCGCCACCATGAAAGCCGCCACCGCCGCCGCCATGTCCCGGCGCGGCCATAGCGCCGGTCGCCGCAAGCCCGACGGCCAGCGCCGCGACGCATCCCGATAAAATACGAGTGCTCAGCATTTCCCGTTCTCCTTCACAAGCGGCGCAACCCCAATGGCGCGCCTGTTACGGATGTCGGGTGCGTGGGAAGACCGATAACGGTCGTGGGAGCAAACAGCCTGTTCGCCACTCGTCACGAATGCAGCTTGCTCAGCCGACAATCGTGGGGACACCTCGTGGGGCTACAGGTGTCGGTGCGGCTCAGGTAATGGCCTCGAGCGATCCGCTCAGCCCGTAGCAAACGCCGCCGCTGGCGAATTCGATTTGCGGCGGGTCGAAATACTCGGCCATCACTTGCTCAAGCACGACCCTGCCGAACCCCCTGGTCGTCGGTGGCGCCACTGGCGGCCCGTCACGCTCCTGCCAGCGGAAGTTGAAGCGACTATGACCGTTTGGTTTGAGCACGAGCCAGCTGATGTGTACCTGTCCGCTGAGATTGGACAGTGCGCCATACTTGGCAGCGTTGGTCGCCAGCTCGTGTACGGCCAGGGAAAAGTTCTGCGCGGCCTGAGGGGACAAAATAATTGTTGGTCCGTCAATCGTCACGCGGTCCGTGTAGGGGTTCATCTCCCTATGCACGACCTCGGCGATGTCCGCACCTTGCCAGTCCGTCTCCACAAGCAAGGCGTGCGTCTGTGCGAGAGACTGAAGGCGGCTCATAGCGACCCTCTTCGCGTCATCGACGCTCTGCCTGCCGACAAAGCTTCTCGATATGACCGATTGCACCACGGCGAATAAATTCTTCGTTCGATGATGTAACTCACGGGACAGCAATTCTTGACGGGCCTGCGCCTGCTTGCGTTCCGTAATGTCGCGAGCAATCTTCGACGCGCCGATGATATCGCCGTTGGCCCCCTTCACGGGTGACACGCTGAGCGAGATGTTGACCATGCTTCCATTCTTGCGCAGGCGAACGGTTTCATAATGTTCGATGCGCTCGCCGCGTCGTATGCGTCCCAAGATTTCTGGTTCCTCATCGTGACGCTCGGCGGGAATGAGCATAGTCACGGACTTGCCTACGATCTCGTCGGCCGCGTAGCCGAACAGGCGTTGCGCTCCACGGTTCCAACTGGTGATGACGCCGTCGAGGTTCTTACTCAGAATGGCATCGTCCGAGGACTCGACAATGGCAGCCAGCCGCTGGGCGATCTCTTCGGCGCGCTTGCGCTCGGTGATGTCGACCAGCATGTTCACGGCGCCAATCAACTCTCCTGAGGCGTCGAACAGGGGTGTTGGGTAGGGGATGAAGGGAATGCGCGTGCCGTCCGGACGCTCGGCCATGGCCTCCATACCCCTGATCGGGCGCTTCTGTTTTAGCGCCATGGCCATGGGGCATTCGTCGTGTCGCAATGGTGTGCCGTCAGCCCAATAGAGCTTCCACGAACCGCAGAACTCACTCTTGCCCAGCTCGGGGCGGCAGCCCCACAGCGCCGCGGCGGCGTCGTTGTAGAAGATGATCCGTCCGCTGGCGTCAGTAATATAGATGGCTGCCGGCAGGGCGCTGACGAGGGCACGCCATACTCTTTCGGTCTCGCCGCTCGAAACTAAAGCCGCGATCGCCGCCGAAAATTGGGGTGGCTCGTCGATACTGGGGCCCGCGCTGGAAAAGGTAAGCAACCCTGGATACTCCCCAAAATGGGACCATTCCGCCGCCCCCGAGGGATGTCAATGAATGAAACAAATGCTATGGCCTAAAGCCCGGTTCCGCTGCCCTAGCGTATTATCTTCTCGAAGAGGCAAATATCTCAGCCTCAATTGCGATAAGCCGCGGGGCATGCGGCGGCGATAAGCTAATGCCGCGTTACAGCCGCTGAAAGCGGCCGAGCGGCGTGTGCCCCGGTGAAGCAATGACCACTGGGTCAGACGCGTCCAATTGCAGCTCCCGTGCGACCACCGAGGCACAAAATGCGCCTTTATTCATGATGCTCAAAACAATACATGATGACCGTAATGCAAGACAGGGGCGCGGAAGTTGCATGACCGAGACCTCCCAACTCATCGCCGCCGGCGCCACACGCGCTTCGATGCGCGCCATGTCGGGATTGGAGTTCCTACGCGGCCTCATGGATGGCGCGTTGCCGGCGCCGGCGTCCTCCTCGACCAGCCGCATCAAACCCGTAGAGGTCGCCGTCGGCCGAGTCGTGTTCGAAGGCGAGCCGCATGGCGACTTCTACAACCCTATGGGAACAGTGCACGGCGGCTGGATCGCCACGCTGATCGACACGGCCATGGCCTGCGCCGTGCATTCCTCCCTGAAGCCCGGCGAGATCTTCACCACCGTCGAGATGAACATCACATATGTGCGCCCGGTGCAGGCGGCGACCGGCACGCTGCGCTGCGAAGGCGCACTGCTGCATTCTGGCGGCCGTGTCGCCAGCGCAGAAGGCAAGGTCTACGATGCGGTGGGTAATCTCATCGCACACGGCAGCGAGACCTGCCTCATCACGCGGAATACGCGCGCGCCGTAAGGAGAACCGATAATGCCGCGGGTATCGAAGAAACAGGCCGAGCATAACCACGCGGAGGTCATAGCCGCTGCCTCGAAGCTGTTTCGCGCCAAGGGCATCAACGGCGTCAGCGTGCCGGCGCTGATGGCTGAAGCCGGGCTGACGCACGGCGCCTTCTACGGTCACTTCGGCTCCAAGGAGGAGCTTGCCGCCGCGGCCTGTACGCACGCCATCGAGCAGTCGGGCGCCATCCACGATGGGCTTCTTGAGCGGCATGGTGGGGACCAGACCGCCGCGCTGACCGAGTTCGTCAAACGCTACACATCGCGGTCGCATCGCGATCAGCCGGGCCTTGGATGTCCTATGGCCGCCCTCGCCGACGACGCGTCGCGCGAGGAGTTCAAAGGGCCGGTGCGCAAAGCCTTCGCCGCCGGGCTTGAGCGCATGATCGATCGCCTGCGACCTCTGCTCGGGCACCGCGGCAAGACGGCAGCCCGGGAACAGGCATTGGCCGACATCGCAACGCTGGTCGGCGCCTTGGTGCTGGCGCGCGCCACCAAAGGCCATGCCGTCTCCGACGAGGTTTTGTTGGCCGCGCGAAACTCGATGCTGCCCGCCTAGAATCTACCGGCGGAATGTGCCGGTGCCGGCGCTTGCGCATACTCTAACTGCCTGACGCGGCCGCACAATCGCGCCGCCCCAGGATTGAGACGGGACGCCGCACGGCCGGGTAACAAAAAGGGAGCACCATCGCTCCTCTTTCCGTTCGCATGTCCCGTCACACTGGTGGCGGGTTGCGCTCGGTGTACGTGCGGCGCTGGTGCCAGTACGGATAAATCAGCGGTCGCTCGCTGGCCGCATCGAGCTTCGCCACCTGCTCCTTGGTGAGGTTCCAGCCGACGGCGCCGAGATTCTGCTTCAACTGCTCCTCGTTGCGCGCGCCGATTACGACGGTTGACACTGTCGGCCGCTGCAGCAGCCAGTTGAGCGCAATCTGCGGGATCGTCTTGCCCGTCTCCTTGGCCACCGCGTCCAACGCATCGACCACTTTGAACAGGTATTCGTCGTCGACCTGCGGGCCGTCCTCGGCCGAACCGTGCAGGCGACTTTCCTTGGGGATGCAGGTGCCGCGGCGGATCTTGCCGGTGAGGCGTCCCCAGCCAAGCGGGCTCCATACCACCGCACCAATGCCTTCCTTGAGCCCCAGCGGCATCAGTTCCCACTCGTACTCGCGGCCGATCAGCGAGTAGTAGGTTTGGTTGGCGACGTAGCGCGGGTAGCCGTATTTGTCGGCAACCGACAGCGCTTTCATGAGGTGCCAGCCGGAGAAGTTCGACACGCCGACGTAGCGGATTTTACCGGCACGCACGAGCGTATCGAGCGTCGATAGCACCTCCTCGGGCGGCGTCATGGCGTCGTAGGCATGCAGTTGGAAGAGATCGATGTAGTCGGTCTGCAGGCGTTTCAGCTGCGCATCGACAGTGGCGAGCAGATGCTGGCGCGATGAGCCGACGTCGTTGATCCCTTCACCGGAACGGAAGGTCGCCTTGGTCGACACGAGCGAACGATCGCGTTTGCCCTTCATGGCTTCGCCGAGGATGCGTTCCGATTCACCGGCTGAGTAAACGTCGGCCGTGTCGAACATGCTGACGCCGGCGTCAAGGCAGATGTCGAGCAGACGCCGCGCTTCGGCTGTGTCGGTGGTGCCCCAAGCAGCGAAAAGCTTGCCTTTGCCTCCGAAAGTGCCGGTGCCGAAGCTCAACACGGGCACGTTGAAACCAGATCGGCCGAGACGCCGGTATTCCATGGCTCAATTTCCTTGTCGGGGTGGTTGGATGCGAAGAGGAAGGCGTGTGATCTTGCCTCGTAGAAACGAGGAGGGAAAGCTCGTCCGCCGCAATACATTGTTGCGGCAACTTGAATGATCGCCGCCTTTCCGGTGTTCAAGTCTGCGCCACACACATAGTCCACAGTCGGAGGGTCACCATGCCGTCCCTACAAGTCCAGAACGATAAGGTCGCACTCATCACCGGTGCCTCGCGCGGTATCGGAGCGGCGATCGCCGAGCGTCTCGCCCGTGATGGCTTTGCCGTCGTGATCAACTATGCCGAAAGCGCTGCGCCCGCCGAGACGCTGGCGGCAAGCATCAAAGCCGCCGGTGGGCGCGCCGCCGTCTGCAAGGCCGATGTCAGCAAGCCGGACGACGTGCGCCGCCTGTTTGCCGAGGCGGTCGCCGCCTTCGGCGGTATCGACGTGCTGGTCAACAATGCCGGTGTCATGTCGCTGTCAAACTTGGCCGACACGGACGATGCCACGTTCGAGCGCACAATCGACGTCAACCTGAAGGGTAGCTTCAACACCATGCGCGAGGCGGCAAAGCAGATCCGCTCAGGTGGCCGCATAGTCAACTTCTCGACGAGCGTCGTCGGCACGCTGCCGCCCACCTACGGGGTTTATGCGGCGACCAAGGCTGGTGTCGAGGCGATGAGCAGCATCCTCGCCAAGGAGCTGCGCGGCCGCAATGTGACCGTCAACGCTATCGCGCCGGGGCCGACGGCGACCGACCTGTTCCTCAAGGGCAAGTCGCCGGAGCTTATCGACCGCATGGCGAAGATGGCGCCGCTCGAGCGCCTGGGAACGCCCGAGGAGATCGCGGCGGTCGTAAGCTTCCTCGCCGGGCCTGACGCCGGCTGGATCAACGGCCAGACGCTGCGCGCCAACGGCGGCATGGTGTGATCGCCGCGTGCTGTGCGTTTTTTATCCGAGCGCGTAGAAAACGGAGCGGGCGATGGGCGGCAAGACTTACGACAAGAAGGACTTCCCTGTTTCCAATGTGCGCCGCTTCCTCGAGCCGGGACCGATCGTGCTCGTCAGCTCCGCCCATAGGGGCAAGACCAACATCATGACCATGGGCTGGAACATGATCATGGAGTTCGAGCCCTCTCTGGTCGGCTGCTACATCTGGAGTGCGAACCACAGCCGCGAACTCATTCGCAAAAGCAAGGAATGCGTCATTAATCTGCCCACCGCCGACATGGCGAGAACAGTGGTCAGCATTGGCAACTGCTCGGGCCGCGAAATCGATAAATTTGCCAAATTCAGGCTGACCCCGGAGAAGGGCGCAAAAGTCATGGCGCCGCTTATTTCGGAGTGCTACGCAAACTTCGAATGCAGGCTCCACGACGCGAGCCTCGTCAACAAGTACAGCCTGTTCGTCTGGGAGGTCGTCAAGGCCCACGTGGCGCAATCGCCGCCGTACCCTCGCACCTTGCACTACCGCGGCGACGGCGAGTTCATGATCTCCGGCACCAACACTAATCGCTACCGCCACCAGTTCAGACCGGAGATGCTGTGAGCAAGACGACTGCGCTACGATTTGTCGCCCGCGTCCGCTAGAAAATTTCCAGAGGCGAGACGTTAGCTAGTTTGTGGGGCCATTTGCGCGCCGCCTGCGTTGAGACGACGATTTGGAGAGAACGCCGTGAAGGCGACACAACAATTGCACGAGACCGGTCAAAGCCTGTGGATCGACGACATCACGCGCGACATGCTGGACAGCGGCCGACTGCAGAAGATGATCGCCGATTTGTCGGTGACGGGGCTCACCTCCAACCCGACGATTTTCGAGAAGGCCATAGGCAAGGGCGCCCAGTACGATGCGGCAATCGAGCAATTGGTGCGTCGGGGACTGCTGGGCGAGGCACTGTTCATCGAGCTGGCACTGGATGATCTGAAACGCGCCGCTGATCTTTTCCTTCCCGTGCACAAGCTGACCGCCACCGTTGACGGCTGGGTGTCGCTCGAAGTCTCGCCGCTGCTCGCCTACGACGCGCAGGCGACCATCGCCGAGGCCAAGCGCCTCTTTGCCAAGGCCGGCAAGCCGAACGTCTTCATCAAAATCCCCGGCATGCGCGAGGGCCTGCCGGCCATCGAGGCGGCAACGTTCGCCGGCGTCCCGGTTAACGTCACGCTGCTGTTCTCGACGGCCCAATATCTCGCCGCTGCCGACGCCCACATGCGTGGCCTTGAAAGGCGCATTGAGGCCGGGCTCGCCCCCGATGTGCGCTCGGTCGCCTCGGTGTTCATCAGCCGCTGGGACCGCGCGATTGTCGAAAAGGTGCCGGACGAATTGAAGCACCGGCTCGGCATCGCCGTTGGCCAGCACGCCTATCGCGCCTACCGCGATCTCATCGCGTCGGATCGCTGGCAGCGGCTCGAATCCCTCGGCGCCCGTCCGCAACGGCTGTTGTTCGCCAGCACCTCAAGCAAGGACAAGCGCGTCACAGACACGCTGTACATCACCGCGCTCGCGGCCCCCAACACCGTCAACACCATGCCGGATGATACCCTGCGCGCCTTCGCCGACCATGGCGTTGTCGACGGCATGCTGAGCCCCGATGGCGGCGACTGCGATGCGGTGCTTGCCGCGCACGCTGACGCTCGTATCGACGTCAACGCCCTGGCACAACAGCTGCAGTCGGATGGCGCCAAGGCGTTCGTCGCCTCCTGGCAGGACTTGCTCGGGTCCATCGGCGCCAAGAGCAAAGCGCTGGCATAGGGAACGCCCCATGAGCCGCGATACGGCCGAGGCGCCGCTCACCACCAGCGCCACGTGGCAGGCGCTCGCCGCGCACCACGCCGCGGTCAAGGATGCGCATTTGCGCACGCTGTTCGCCGACGATCCGCAACGCGCCGAACGCTTCACCGCGGAAGGCGCCGGCATCGTCCTCGACTATTCGAAAAACCGCATTACGTCCGAGACCATGGCGCTGCTGGTCAAGCTCGCCGAGGAGCGCGGGCTCAGCGCCAAGCGCGATGCCATGTTTCGCGGCGACAAGATCAACGTGACCGAGAATCGCGCCGTGCTGCACACGGCACTGCGCGCCCCGCGTGACGCCGTGATCGATGTTGACGGCCACAATGTCGTCCCCGACGTGCACGCCGTGCTTGATCGTATGGCCGGTTTTGCCGAGCGTGTGCGCTCCGGCGCCTGGACAGGCCACACAGGTAGGCGCATCCGCAACATCGTCAACCTCGGCATCGGCGGCTCATACCTCGGCCCCGAGATGGCTTATCTCGCGCTGCGTCCCTACAGCGACCGCGCGCTGCGCTTCCGCTTCGTCTCCAACGTCGACGGCGCCGCCTTCACCGAGGCGACGCAGGATCTCGACGCTGCCGAGACACTGTTCGTTGTTGCTTCCAAGACGTTCACGACGCTCGAGACGATGAGCAACGCCGACGTCGCCCGCGCCTGGCTCATCGACAAGCACGGCGACGAGAGCGCTGTCGCCAAGCACTTCGTCGCCTTGTCGACCAATGCCGTGGGGGTGCGTGCGTTCGGCATCGACACCGTCAACATGTTCGAGTTCTGGGACTGGGTCGGCGGGCGCTACTCGATGGATTCCGCCATCGGGCTATCGACCATGCTCGCCGTGGGTCCCGAAAACTTCCGCGCTATGCTCGCCGGCTTCTACGACATGGACGTGCACTTTCGCTCGGCGCCGGCGGACAAAAACCTGCCCGTTCTCTTGGCGCTGCTTACCGTGTGGTACGCCGATTTCTTTGGCGCCGAGACGCTGGGCATTCTCCCCTACGCGCAGAACCTCGCGCGGTTTCCGGCCTACCTGCAGCAACTGCAGATGGAGAGCAGTGGCAAGAGCTTCGACCTGACACGCCGCCGCGTCGACTACCAGACCGGGCCCATCGTGTGGGGCGAGCCCGGCACCGACGGGCAGCACTCCTTCTATCAGCTGCTGCACCAGGGAACGCGCACGGTTCCGGTCGACTTTATCGGCGTCTTGGAGCCAATGAGCCCGCTTGCCGCCACCCACGATCTCTTGATGGCAAACCTTTTCGCGCAGGCGGAGGGACTAGCCTTCGGCAAGACGGCCGAGGAGGTCACGGCCGACGACGTGGCGCCGGCGGATGTGCCTTTCCGCGTCATGGAAGGCAATCGCCCAAGCAACACGATCCTTGCCGAGCGTCTCGATCCGCGCACCCTCGGGGCCCTTGTCGCGCTCTACGAGCATAGCGTCTTCGTGCAGGGGATCGTCTGGGGCATCGGGCCGTTCGACCAATGGGGCGTCGAGCTCGGCAAGGTGCTGGCCAAGAAGATCATCGGCGAAATTCGCGACGACAAAGTGCCGAAGCTGGCACACGACAGCTCGACCAACGCGCTGATCCGGCGCTATCGCGAGTATCACACGGGCAAGCGTTGAGCAGGGCAACGCCGTCGAGCCAAGAGGCCCGACAGCGTTGCATCATAACTCAAGCTACGTTCGCGCCTACGCCGAACGTGCCAACAGTCCCGCCAGCGCTTCGGAAATCAAACCGAAGATAGCGCCGCCGATCATCGATAGCGCGATGATCACCGCAGGGTTCAGCAGTGTCGGCTGAGTGAGGTTGGCCATTCCGTCGGCCGTCAGCAAGGTCAGCGCAACGGTCGCGGCGTAACCATAGACGGTCGCCGGGATCGCCGAAAAGATCGGGATCTTGGCCCCGAGGATCATGACGGCGACGCCGATGGCAACGCAAATGCCGGCCCACACCGGCAGACCCAACTGCTCGGCAAACCCGAGACGCGAAACCGCCAGCAGCGTGAGGGTTGCCATCACGACACCCCACAGGTTGGCGAGGATGCTCGAGATGAAGCCTTGGATCTTGCCGCCGCAGTGATAGAAGCTCGCCCACGCGATGAAGGCGGCCCAAATTTGCAGCCCGAGCACGAGCGGATCCGAAAGATAAAGGTACGTCGCGACGCCCCCGAGTAGTCCGATACTGAGTGCCAGTGCAGTGACGATATCCATTTGACTCTCCCCTAGGTCTTGCCTGCCGGGGCGCGTTGATTTGCTCTGCGAGTTCTCCCGGCACGAGAGATGTTAACCTGGAGTTGCGTGGCATATTTGCAACATGCTGCACTTTCTGCCCATCATGGAGGCAAGCGCCCACAGGCCGTGCACGAAACGGCTCTTGGCAGAGTAAACAAATCGATTGGTCTTCCTCAGCCGATAGCAAGCAAGCCTGGGTGAGTCTGGCCTTCTGCCGAATCAGTATGCGTCGGGCCCAGGGAGCCAACCTCATGAACCGCCATTCGATGCTTTTCCGCGGCCTCGCCGCTGCTGCGATCCTGACCTTCGCCGCCGCGCAGACCGCCAGCGCCTGCACCGGCATTATGCTGCGGAACGCCGACGGCACAATCGTGCACGGGCGCACCGTCGAGTTTGGCATCCCGTTGGCCATCGACTTCGCCGTCGTGCCGCGCGGCTACAGCTTCACCGGCCTGACGCCGAACGGCGACGGCAAGAAGTGGTCGGCGAAATACGGCGCGCTGGGCGCCATCGTATTCGAAAACTTCGGCATCATGGATGGCGTCAACAAAAAGGGCCTCGCCGTCGGCGCCTTCTATTTCCCGACCATGGCCGAGTACACGCTGACGACGCCCGACAACCAGGGAAAGTCGATGTCCTCGATCGACTTCTCCAACTGAATCCTGACGTCGTTCGCCAACATCGATGAGGTACGCACGGCGGTGGAAGCCGGCGAGGCGATCGTGGCGCCGACGCTGCTGCCCGGTTGGCCGCCGACCGTGCAGCCGTTCCACTGGATCGTCTACGACAAGAGCGGCAAGAGCCTCGTCATCGAGCCAATCGGCGGCAAGCTCGTCGTCACCGATAACCCGCTCGGCGTGCTCACCAACTCGCCGTAGTTCGACTGGCACGTGACAAATCTGCGGAACTACATTGCCCTCAATCCGCGGCATGTGCCGCCAGTGAAGTTGGATGGCAAGACCTTCCAGAGCTTCGGCATGGGCGCCGGCATGCTCGGCTTGCCGGGCGACTTCACGCCGCCATCGCGCTTTGTGCGCGCCGCCGTGTTCAGCGCCACCGCCTTCCCGGTGGCGGACGCCAAGGCCGGAGTGTTCAACGGCTTCCACCTGCTCAACAACTTCGACATTCCTTACGGCATTTCCAAAGGGCGGCGTGCACGCCGACCAGACGATCTTCACGGTGATGCGCGATCCGCAGGCCCTGCGCATGTATTGAGCTTCGAGGATCAGACGATCCGCATGGTCGACCTCAACCGCTTCGATCTCGACGCCAAGGAGGTCATGCGCCTGCCGACCGCGACGGATACGCAGCCGGTGGTCGCGACATGTCGGGCAAGTTCTTGGCCAAGAAGACTGCGGCAAACGCGGACTAGCCCCACCTCGCTCTAGTCGCCGTCGAGCGAGTTGAAGCCCAGCGTCTGCCCGGTGAGGGCGCCGAGTGCTGCTCGCCCCGTGTCTTCGGCGTTCTTGAGCGACAGCAGCATGGGCGCCAGACGCTCGCGCGCCTTCGCATCTGACAGCGCGTTGGGCGCCATCGCAGCGGCGGCTTCGCCGGAACGCAGTGCAAAGCCGAGATCGGTGGCCACGCTGCCGAGGATGGCGATCGCCGAGCGCTCCTTGTCATTGCTGGGAAGATCGTCGGCGAGAAAGCCATGATCCCCGAGGATGTCCCGCTCTCCTTCAATGCCGGCAAGAATAAACGGCAATCCCAGCCCGCCGTGCGGTAGCAAGGGTGTCACGGGACCCGCCGCCTTGGCTTCGCCGCCCAGCAGCGGCGCCAGGCGCTGCAAGCGGATCACCTCGATCGCCGTGACGTAGGCGCGGTAAAGCGCCTGCGTCGTCTCCTTGGCCGTCAAGTAAACCTTGTTGTCACCGCCTGGGGCAAGCCACGTGCGCTTGTAGTCGCCCGCCCAATCGCCGTGCGTCTCGGAGGCGATCTGCGCAATGTCGACCGCGAGCGCGCGCACGTAGCGGCAGCGGAACGAGGCTTCCGGCGCCGTGGTCGCTATTGCTTGCGAGCCATTGCCGTAGAGCACCGCATCGACGGCCCCGAAGCCCTGCACGGCGACGCTGGCCCCCGCCAGCTTCTCCGGCTCGATGTCGGTCTCGTCGCGCTTCGCCAGCAGCTTGCTCGTCTGCTTGGCGACGATGCCGTGCTGGTCCGGATAGAACAGCAGCCGGTCGAGCCGCTGCTTGGCGGTGATGGGCCCGAAACGCAGCGGCTCTATGCGCGCCCAAGCCAGCAGGGCCGCCCGCGCCGCGGCCCGGGTTTCATCGAGAGCGGTCGCCGATGGCGCCTCGCACAGCGCGCCGGCCTTGTCGGCGAAGGTGCGTGCCATCGCATCGAAGCGGGCATAGCCTGGCAGGATGATGCCCTCGTAAGCCTGGCGCGCCAGCGCCGCATCGTCGAAAGCGGCAGCCGGTCCCGGCGCGAACGCCAGTGCGAGCCATGCGGCCAGTAGCGCGCACCCCCGTGCGCCGCGCCCACCAAAGTCCCTCACAGCGACTCCACGAATTTGATGAATGCATCGCGATCCGCCTTCGACAACGCCGCATAGCCGTCGCGTGCTGCCCGCGCCTCTCCCCCGTGCCACAGGATCGCTTCCTCCAGATTACGCGCACGGCCGTCGTGCAGGAAGAACGTGTGGCCGCTGACGAGCTTGGTCAGTCCGATACCCCACAGAGGCGGCGTTCGCCACTCGCGCCCGTCGGCGACGCCTTCGGGCCGGTTGTCGGCTAGCCCCTCGCCCATGTCGTGCAACAGAAGGTCGGAGTAGGGCCAGATCCTCTGATTGCTGAGGTGCGGCTGGCCTTTCACCGTGCCGGTGGTGAAGGACGGCGTATGGCAGCTCTGGCAGCCGAGCGCATAGAATAGCCCCTTGCTGCGACTGACGTCAGGGTCGTTGAAATTGCGGCGCGGAGGCACGGCGAGGTTCTGTGAATAGAACACAACGTGGTCGAACAGTTTGCTGCTAACTTCGAAGCCGCCGTCGCGCTCCGTGTTGCCATTGGGCGCGTTGCGGCAGGCCGGCTGCGCTTGCGTGCAATCGCCCGAAGCATCGGGTGCGAGTGGGCTCGACAACCCCATGTCGCCGGCGAAGGCGCTCGCCGCCTGCTCGGCTACGCTTGCCTTGCCGGCCTTCCAGCCGAAGCGGCCGAGGGCAACCTTGCTGTTCTCCACCGACCACACTTCGTTGGCGCGGCCGGAGATGCCATCCATGTCCTTGTCATCGGGATCGGCCTTAGCGCGGATCTGATCCTCGGTGACCGCTTCGAGCAAGCCGACGCCGATCATCGGAGGAGCAATGCGCGGCGACAGCATCGTATGGGCATGCAGCGGGCCATACTTCAAGCCGTCGATGCTGTAGGTCGGGTTGCGCAGACTGACGACCGTGCCGTCGCCGAGCGTCACCGGCGCTTCCTTGTAGTCGATGTGCATGTGGCCTTCGTTGTCGAGGCCCTGCACTGCGATGTTCTGCAATTGCTCGCCGTAGGTCGGTTCGTTGATGCTGTTGACGCGATGCTCGGCGAGCAGACGCCGCTGCTCGTCGTTCTGCGGTGGGATGGACAGGCGCAGGAACATCGATTCCGCAGTGTCGGCGGGGAAGTTCGCCGCCGGGGGGTGGCCACGGCCGTCCTTCAAGTGGCAACTCTGGCACGAGCGTGAATTGTACAGCGGGCCGAGGCCGTCGGAGCTCGTGGTCGACGACGGCGCTGAGATCCACAGCTTGCGGAAGATGGCGTTGCCGACCTTAAACTTGGCTTCGCCCTCAAAGCCGATGCCGTGCGAAAAGTGCGAAAATGCCTCGCGCGTGTCGATGCTGTCCTGCGTCGTGGCGTTGCCGCCGGGGTTTTCCTCGCCCGTCTCGTTGGGAACCATCGCCGGCTCGCCCGCGCGCACCGCGATCGCTGCTATGCAGACCGCCATCACCCCCGGAACGAGGAGGAGCGGCAGCCGGAGCTTCTGCAACCAATGTCTATGACGCATGCGCGCTTATAGGCCAACGGGTCGCGGCTGCGGAGCCGGTTGCTCATTTATGCCGCACGGCTCGTGGTCGATGGTCACCGAACGGGTATCTCATCTGACGTTCGTCGGGTTATCGAGGCTGTCGGACCCCTCAAACTCGATCGACTTGAGCTCCAACGCGGCGATATCGCGCTCGAATTCCTTCGACTGGGCGATCAAGGTCTGGATCGCCTGATCGACCAGGGCGTTGCCGGCATCATTGCCTTCGCCGATCATCTGATCGTAGGCCTCGCCGCCCTCGGCGCGCGTAACGATCGCCCCCACTCTCTGCATGGTCTCGTCGAGCGCCGTGCGCGTGCGCGTGTCCGCCTCGGCTGATTTGGCGCGCACAAGGTCCGAGGGGCTGGGGCCCGACACGACCGTGCCGTCGGGGCGCTTATAGCTGCCGAGGTAGACGTTGCGGATGCCGAGCGCGTCGAAATAGTGCGCGTTGTGCGTATTGTCGGAGAAGCAGTCGTGCTCCTCCTCCGGGTCGTGGATCAAAAGGCCGAGCTTCATCCGCTCGCCCGCCATCTCGCCGTAGGAGAGGCTCCCGAGACCCTTGAAGATTGCGACGAGACCGGCGCGGCCATCGTCCGCCATCACCGCTTTGCGCGCGGCGCCGTCGGGTCCCCATTGGGCGGCCATGAAGGTGAGATCGTCTATCAGCAGATAAGTGACGACCTCGAGATACTGGGCGCGGCGATCGCAGTTGCCGTGCGTGCACTTCTTCATGTCATAGTCGGTCGCCGGGCGATTGCCGGCGCCGGGGCCGGTACCGTTGAGATCTTGACCCCACAGCAGGAACTCGATGGCGTGATACCCGGTCGCTACATTGCTCTCGACGCCGCCCGCCTCCTGCAGTTTGTCGGAGAGCAGCTCCTTGGTGATTTTCGAGGTGTCGACCGGCTCGCCGTTGATCTTGATCGACGGGTTGGCGATGACGTTGGCGACGTAGAGATCGTTGGCGGGCGACTGATCGACGTACTCTTGCGACACGTAATCGATGAGGCCCTCATCGAGCGGCCAGGAGTTTACGCGCGGCTCCCAGTCGTCGACGATCTTGTTGCCGAAACGGAACGCCTCGGTCTGCATGTATGGCACGCGCGCGGCGACCCACGCCTTGCGCGCAGCAAGGAGGCTCTCCTCGGTCGGCGTCTTGATCAGCGTATCGATAGCGGTCTTGAGCTTGCGCGCTTCAGCCAGAGAATCGGTGTAGCCGGCCTCGGCAATGTCGGCGTAGGTCTTGGCGACGGCTGCAGCGTCGGGCGCCTGGGCGGCGACCGGCGGAACAACAACGGCAAGGACCACCACCGCGGCGGCCAGAGCTCTGAGCATATTCATGGCACCTAGTTGCACCGGTCTAGCGGCGGCGATCAGAATGATTTCCGACTAGGGAAGTCAAGAATATTTTTCCCTGCCAAGCCTTTATGTAGGTCGGTCCAAGGAACGCCATCACGACTAGTCACACTAGGCTTGTGTGACACACGGCAGAAGACGCGCGGGTAGCGGCGATTGTGCGGCCTGCGCTGGATCGAGTGACGATGAACCGGGCCATCGCGCAGAGCTTCTCCGCCCTATGTCTGCTCGCCATGGTTGCGTTGCCGCCTCCCGCGCGCGCGGCACCGGCAGTGCCGTCGTTCCCCAAGCTTAATGCGCGCGTCATCGACAGTTATGTGCTGCCGCGCTTCAAGCGCCTGGCCGAGAGCAGCGGCAAGCTGACCGAAGACCTCGCGCGCGCGTGCGCTGGCAACAAGAAGGCAGCGGAGGCCTTAAAAAAGGATTTTGCCGATACGGTGTTGGCCTGGGCGGCGGTCGAGTTCCTGCGCTTTGGGCCGATGTCGCAGATCGGCCGCCCCGAGCGCTTCGACTTCTGGCCCGACCCGCGCGGCGTCACACCGCGGCAGGTCAATGCGTTGATCGCCAAGCGCGATGCATCCGCGCTCGATGCGGCCGCGCTCGCCAAAAAGAGTGCGGCAGTGCAGGGACTGTCCGCACTCGAGATCCTGCTTTACGACGACGCCCATTCGATAGCCGGCGATGACGAGGAGGCGCGTTACCGCTGCAAGCTCGCCCTCGCCATGGCACAGTCGACGCACGCGTTGGCGCGCGAAATTCTGGTGGAGTGGGAGGGCGATGCCGGCTGGCGCCGGCGCATGGTCGAGCCCGGGCCTGAGGATGAACGCTACAAGTCGCCCGAGGAGCCGGCCGCCGACTTTGCGCGCGCGCTCATCACCGGCCTGCAGATGATCCAGGACCGCGAGGTCGTCCCGATGATCGCGGCGGTGGCCACCCCAGACAAGCCGCCACGCCTGCCGTTCACGCGCTCCGGCCTCAGCTCCCGCTACATCGCTTCTGGAATCGCCTCGTCCAAGGCTCTTTACGAGACAATGGGCCTTTCGCGCAGCGTACCGAGCGATAAGGCCTGGATGCCGCGCTGGATCACTGCGGCGTTCGAGCGGCTAGCCCGCGACGCACCTGCCGCGGTAGAAAGCATTCCGCGCGCCAAGGACAATCCGGACCGAGCCCGCGAATTGCGCATGGTGCGCTTCCACGTTGAAGGCATCCGCAAGCTGGTCGGGCGCGAGATCGCCCCGCTGGCCGGACTGACGATAGGGTTCAATGAGCTCGATGGCGATTGATCGGCGGCATCTCCTGATCGGCACGGCGCTCACCATTGCGGCGGCGAGCGCCTCGCGCGCCTTTGCCGGCATGCTCGACGACGACACGGGCTCGGGCGTCGCCGCCGGCGATCTCATTGCCGCTTGCCGGCGCCCCGACGGGACATACTCGGTTGTCGTGCTCAACCTGGACGGCACGGTGCTGCGCGAGCTGCCGCTCGAAGGCCGCGGCCACGACATTGCCCTCGATCGTCCCAGCGGACGGGCCGTTGTCTTCGCGCGCCGGCCCGGTTCGTTCGCGCTCGCTTTCGATATCCACGACCGCGCCCAGCCCGTGCTGTTCACGACGCCTGCCAACCGCCACTTCTACGGCCATGGCGTGTTCTCGCGCGACGGCCGCCTCCTTTATGCCACCGAGCATGACAACGAGACGCGCGACGGTCTCATCGGCATCTACAATGCCACCGCCGGATATCAGCGCATTGGCGAGATCCCCACCTACGGTATCGGCCCGCACGAGGTGATACTGCTAAGCGACGGCAAGACCCTCGCCGTCGCCAACGGCGGCATCGAAACGCACATTGAGACTGGCCGCGAGAAGCTCAATCTATCGTCTATGCAGCCCTCGCTCGCCTTCATCGACAGCAGCAACGGCCGGCTGATCAGCCAGCACAAGCCGAGCTCGACTTTGCACAAGCTGTCGATCCGTCACCTGGCGCAGGACGCGCGCGGCGCCGTCTGGTTCGGCTGCCAGTGGGAAGGCGCCGACGCCGAGACGCCCGAGCTCGTCGGCTGTGCCGGCCTCGACCAGCCGCTGCGCATCATCGAGCCGGCAAAGCCCATGGGCGCTTCGCTCGCCGGCTACATTGGCGCCGTGGCGATGAGCGGCGATGGCCGAATGCTCGCCGCTTCGGCGCCGCGCGCGGGCCGCATCGTCTACGTCGACACCGAACGGTTGGCGGTCGTCGGCGAGACACACCTGATGGACAGCTGCGGCGTCACCGGCGCCTCGCCGTCCGGCTTTGCCATGAGCTCCGGCATGGGCGTGCTGCTGACCGATCAACCGGATCACACGCATCTGACAACGGCAACCTTCCCCGGCCGCGCGTTCGACAATCACCTGCGCACCATTCCGCCGCCGTGATGCACCGAGGTCTGGCCCCAGTCGGCGACTTTGATGGGCGAATTAGCGGTTGTTGGGCCCCCCTCAGCGGCCTTGGAGGTCGTGACCGTCGTGTCGCCCCAGGCCGCAGCCTTTTCCGGCTGCGGTGCTTCGGCGCCTGACGCCGGCTTGTCATAGATCACATCGACGGGAAGCACGTTGCTCAACTGGCTGAGGTCATCAAAGCCGCCAATGTCGCCTCCCGCGCAGCCACCCAGGAGGACGGTCGCGCTGGCGATGACAATTGCAAGGCGCAAGGACATGGATGAGCAGCCGCGGCGAATGGGTTTGTCGCCCGTTCACTCTGCGGTTCGACCGGTTAACAAATGCTAAGCGTGTGTCCGATCTTTGGACGCTTAATGAAATCGCAACCCGACAGCGCTCTAATTTGGAGCAACCATTAGGTCTCCTTTGAGCGGCGCGCTGTCCATGAATACCGCCTCCCCCGACGATATCGACATCTCCGCCGTGTGGCGCTCGCTGCGCCGGGCGCTGCCGAAGCTCATATTGCTCAGCCTTCTGACCGGCGGCATTGCCTATGCTGTCCTGTCGACGTTCCCGGCGCGCTACACGTCCGAAGCGCAGATCCAGGTGGTCGTCCCCAAGGACGGCGCCGAGCGCTCGTTCGATCCTGTTGCCGCCCGCCTCGACAAGGAAGCGATCAACACGCACTTGCGTTCGCTCATGTCGCCGGACCTGGCGCTGCAGATCATCGCCGAGGAGAAGCTCGCCTCCAATCCGGAATTCAACAGCGAGCTGCAGCCGCCCAGCAAACTCGACCGCATCCTCAACGCGCTCGACGTCGGCGACCGTAATGAGGAGAGCGAGCAGGATCGCGTGCTCAAGGCGTTCTTCAAGCGCCTTGAGATCTATTCGCCGAAGGAAAGCCGCGTCATCGGCATCCGCTTCACCTCCGATAATCCAAAGCTCGCCGCGGCGGTCGCCAACCGCATCGCCGAGACCTATCGTACGCTGCTGGCGACGCGCAGCCTCACCGAGACGGATGACGCGCAGCAGGCGCTGCAGCCGAAGATCGACAAGCTCGTCAAGGAGGTCACCGAAGCGGAGGCCGCGGTCGAGCACTTCCGCGCCCAAGCCAACAACTTCAAGGGTGGGCCCAACAATACCGGCCTCAACCAGCAGCAGCTCGGCGACGTCACCGCTGAGCTGACGCGGGCGCAAGCCGCCCGCAGCGAGGCCGACGCACGGGCCCAATCGGTGCGCGAGATGGTCAGGGCGGGGAACGCCGAGGCGCTGCCCGACGTGGAGCGCTCGCCGCTCATCCAGAACCTCGTGCAGCAGCGCGTGCGCGTCGAGCGTCAGTGGTCCGAATTGTCGGCGACGCTGCTGCCGGCGCATCCGCGCATGCTCCAGCTGCGTGCTGACCTTGACGGCCTGCAGCGCCAGATCAAGAGCGAGGTCGGCAAGATCGTCGAGGGTATCGAAAAGAGCGCCTCCATCGCCGCCACGCGCGAAGCGTCGGTGCGCCAGAGCCTCGAAGCCATGAAGAAAGAGGTCGTCGGCACCGGCGATGCCGAGATGCAACTGCGCCAGCTCGAGGCCGTCGCCAAGTCGAAGCGCGCCGAGCTCGACCGCCTGCAGGCGCGCTTTGAGGCCAATCGCGTCTCCGCCGACCGCCGCGCCGTGCCGATCGAGGCGCAGATCGTCTCGCTCGCGCGTCGAACCAGCGTGCCGAGCTTCCCCAAGCCGCTGCCCTATGCGCTCCTCGTCGCCATGGCGACGCTGTTGTTCGGCATCGCCATCGTCGTCACCAAGGCACTGTTCACGGCGGCCCACGCTCCGGCCCGCGCCGAGACGGTCGGCAAAACGAGTGCACCGGCGCCGCGCGGGTTTACCGCCCCGCCCGCCTATGCGCCGGGCCCAGCCGGCGTGCATGTAATGGAATCGGTTGCCGATCTCGCGCACCAGCTCGTGGCGCATCCACAGGACATCGGCGGCTTCCGCGCCCTAATGACGGGTTCGACCGAGCAGATCGACGCCGGCGGCGAAGCGATCGATCTCGTCAAGGCGATGGCCGATGCCGGCGCCGACGTCATCTTGGTCGACTGGAGTCCCGAAGGGCACGGCATTGCAGAACGTATCGGCGCCGACCCGCGCGCCGGCCTCAACGAGCTGTTGCAGGGTAAGGCGAAGTTCGAGGATGTCGTGACGCGCATTCCCGCCAGCGGCGCCCACTTCATTCCAGCCGGCACAGCCGTGCTCGACCGCGACATGCTGCTCGATCCCGACCAGCTCAATCTGACGCTCGATGCGCTCGACACCGCCTACGATCACATCGTCGTCGTTGCGCGCAACGACGTAGCGCGCGCGTTGTTCGAAGCCATCCAGGGTCGCTTCGACGCCGGCATCGTCGTCAGCGAGCCCAAGCAGCGCTCAACCGTTCCGGACGCGCCCGGCACTTTCCTCGGCTACGAGGTCGCCGACATCGAGCTGTTCCGCATCGAGCGTCCCATATCGAACCAGATGGCGCGCGACCGGCTTGCGCGTCTGACGTCAAGGGGCGGCCTTGAGGCACGCGTCGGTTGAGGCATGTCGCGGGGCGCCCCGTTTAATGAGCCGTTAGCCAAGCCGCTCTTTGCCACCGCCGTCAGGCGCATCAGGAATGGCCTGCACGAATATTGCTGGACAGTCGGCAAACGCGCGGCGTTGGCAGCGCCCCACGCGAGAGGACGGCATGAGCAGGCGATCGACGACGTTCCTCCAAGACCGCACTGGCGGCCGTGCACTAGACGCGCCGGCAACCTGCTGGCTCCCTACACGCGCGCCGCTGGTGTCATATTCATGCTGCACCAGGTCGACCCGACGCCGCCGCAGGCGTTCGAGCCCAACCGGATCCTCAAGGTCACGCCAAGCTTCCTTGAAGACGTTGTGCGCGAGGATCGATGCCGGTTTCGACATCATACCACTAGGTCAGGTCCGCGAGCGCCTTGAGAACGCCGACAGCGAAAAGCCGTTCGCCTGCTTCACCCTCGATCACGGGTATCGCGACAACCGCGACCATGCCTATCCGATCTTCCGCCGCCATGGGGCGCCTTTTACCATCTACGTGCCGAGCGACTTCGCCGATGGCCGCGGTGACTTCTGGTGGTTGACGTTCGAGAAAGTCTTGCGCGCCGCGCCACAGATCACCCCCGCCATGCACGGCGAGACGCGTCACTTCCGCTGTCGACCCCCGACGAGAAGGACGCCGCGCATCACGAGATCTATTGGTGGCTCCGCTCGCTGCCCGAGGCACAGGCGCGCGCCGTTGTCGCCGAGCTCGCCAGCGCCCACAACATCAACCCTGCGGCCGAGCATTCCGATCTCGTCGTGTCGTGGGACGAGTTGCGCGAGCTCGCCAAAGACCCTCTGGTGACGATCGGCGCGCACACACGCGGCCACTACGCGCTCGCCAAGTTGAGCGAAGGTAGAGCCCACGCCGAGATGGCCGAAAGCATCGCCCGCGTGGAGAAGGAGCTGGGTCGCCCCTGCCGTCACTTCAGCTATCCCTATGGCTGTACGCAAAGCGCCGGGGCGCGCGAGTTCCGCATTGCCGAGGCGCTGGGGCTGGAGACCGCCGTCACCACGCAAAAAAGGCTGCTCTACCCTGAGAACGCGCACGAGCTGACGGCGTTGCCGCGCCTGTCGCTCAACGGGGACTTCCAGGACATCCGCTACGTGAAAGCGCTGCTGTCTGGCGTCCCGTTCGCCCTGATGAACACGCTGAATCTCTATGCAGGTGGCCGCTTGCCGGCCTGACGGCCCGCAGCGCCAGCATCGGCCGCGGCGTTCGGCACCTTGATCCGCCCGGCCGCGGCCAGTATCACCCGCGCTGAAGTCGAGTAGGGACACGCGGGCCTTGGCCGTTTCCGTAACACACCCTGATGTGCGCGCCGCTACGGCATCGGGCGGTGCCGTGCGCATCTGGCTGCTGCTCGTCGCCGCGCTCGTCTTTTGCATGATCGTCGTCGGCGGCGCCGTGCGCCTCACCGATAGCGGCCTGTCGATCACCGAATGGCAGCTGCTGCTCGGGGCTATACCGCCGCTCAACGATGCCGATTGGATGACGACATTTGAGAAATACAAGGCGATCCCCGAGTACGCGATCGTCAACACCGGCATGTCGCTCGAAGCCTTTAAGGCCATCTACTGGTGGGAGTGGGCACACCGTTTCCTCGGCCGCTTCATCGGCGTCGCCTTCGCGTTGCCGTTCCTCGCCTTCTGGCTCACGGGCGTGCTGCGCGGCCGCTTCGCATTGAAGTGTCTCGGCGTCTTCGCGCTGGGCGGCCTGCAAGGCGCCATCGGCTGGTACATGGTGAAATCCGGCCTAGTCGACCGCATCGACGTCAGCCAGTACCGTCTGGCGCTGCACCTACTTACCGCCTTTGCGCTTCTCTCGCTCCTTGTGTGGCTGGCGTTGGAAGCCGGTCCGGAATCAGAGCGCGTGCGCTTGCGCACCGTGACGCCCGGCCAGCGGTGCGTGGCGATCGCGATCTTCCTGCTCGTTTTCGTGCAGTCCGGCCTCGGCGCGCTGGTCGCCGGACTAAAAGCGGGGCTGACCTACAACACCTGGCCGCTGATGGGTGGCAAGCTCGTGCCCGACGGGCTCGTCTCGCACACACCCTGGTATCTCAACTTCTTCGAGAACGTGACGACGGTGCAATTCGACCACCGCGTTACCGCCTACGCCGTCGTTATCCTTGCGCTTCTCCACCTCGTCGCGCTGATCCGCTCGGCCGACGACGAGCGCATTGTCGGTTCCGGCGGCCTACTCGCCGGTTGCGTGCTTGCCCAGATGCTGATCGGGATCTGGACGCTCATTTCCGGCGTGCCGCTGGGGCTCGGCCTGGCACATCAGGCCGGCGCGGCGGTCGTCATCGCCGCTGCCACGCTGCACCTGCACGCAATTACGCGGGCTGCCGCGCCACGCTGACCGGCTGCTGCGCAGCTGCATTGCCGAGCCCGAGCATCAAGCGAATGTTCTGCACGGCGGCGCCAGCTGCGCCTTTGCCCAGATTGTCGAGGCGTGCGACGAGCACCGCCTGCTTCAGGTCCGCCTTGCCGAACACAAACAGTTCCAGCCGGTCGGTGGTGTTGAGATCCTCGGCGCTAAGACGCGACGCTTTCGCCGTCGGCTCGAGCACGACCGTGACCAGCTCCGCGCCGCGATAGCGCTCTTCGAGCGCCAACTCGATATCGCGCAGGGTCGGTGAGCTCGGCAGCGCATCGAGGTGCAGTGGTACCGAGACGATCATGCCCTGACGGAAGTTGCCGACCGACGGCACGAAGATCGGCCGCCGCGTCAGCCCCCCATACTGCATCAGCTCGGGCACGTGCTTGTGCTCGAGGTCGAGCCCGTAAAGCTCGAACGGCGGCGCGGTGCCGGCCTCGTAGGCTTCGATCATCGTGCGCCCACCACCCGAATAGCCGCTCACGGCGTTGACGGTCAGCGGATGGTCGGCGGGGATCAGCCCGGCATCGACCAGCGGCCTGATGAGCGCGATGGCGCCGGTCGGATAGCAGCCCGGATTAGCGACGCGCTTGGCCTTGCGGATGGCTTCTTCCTGCCGGGGATCCAGCTCGGCGAAACCGTATATCCAGCCGGCAGCCACGCGATGCGCGGTCGAGGCATCGAGGATGCGCGGCGCGTCGTCGCCGAGTTCATCGGCCATGGCCACAGTTTGCTTGGCGGCATCGTCGGGCAGGCACAGCACCACGAGATCGACGTCGCGCAGCATCGCCCGGCGGGCGGCCTCATCCTTGCGCAGCGCGGAGTCGATGCTCCTCACCTCGACGCTGGCGACGCGCGCCAGCCGCTCGCGGATCTCGAGGCCGGTCGTGCCGGCCTCGCCGTCGATGAAGACCTTCGGCCGTTGTGGATTGCTCATCGCTTCGACTTCCTGACGCGGGGCATGCATCCTGGCGAGCGGTTAAACCCTCGCGCACGCCGTCGTCAATATAAGTGCTGCTGCCGCGGGCGAGGATAGGGCTAGTAGACCCCAAATCGGTGCAGGATCGCGTGCCACAGATCTTCCGAGCATCCGAAGTTGAACGCCTTGCACGTCACCTCGTGCGAGCCCTCGTAGATCATGCCGAGCGCTACCCAGAGGATGATGAGCAGGCCGATCCACGTGATCCAAGGATACTTGACCAGCAGGTTGGCTATGAAGTGTGAGGCGACCGCCATCAGCACAATCGCCACGGCGAGCCCGATAACAAGGACAAGAACGTTGCCCTTGGCCGCGCCGGCGACGGCCAGCACGTTGTCGAGCGACATCGACACGTCGGCGACAGTGATGAGGCCGACGGCGGACCAGAAGCCGAGTTCGGCATGCGGCTGCTGGTTTGCACCAATGTCTCCGTGATAATCGCCGGTGGTGATCTGGCGGTACATTTTCCAGCAGACCCATAGCAGCAGGATGCCGCCGGCGAGCGTCAGGCCGATTATGGCGAGTAGCTGCACGGTGATCGCGGCAAAGAAGATGCGCAGCAGCACTGCCGCGGCGATGCCCCAGAAGATCACCCTGCTGCGAATTTCCTTGGGAACGCGCGAGGCGGCAAGACCAACGATGATGGCGTTGTCGCCCGCCAGCACCAGGTCGATCATGATGATGTTGATGAGGGCGACGAAGTTCTGGCGGTACCACTCCAGCGAGACGAGATGTTGCGCTTCTTCAACGACGGCCCCGAGCATCATGCCGAGGTCTTGCAGCAGCCAGTCCATCTCACCCGTCCTGTCGGAACGCTGCCGGCGCAAGCCGCAACGTCGTATTTCCCACCCGCGCCGTATGTGGCATTCCCGGGATGCCTGGGCAAGCCTTCCTAGGGCCAAAAAGCGACGGGCCGCCCTGGGGCGGCCCGCCTTAACGATCCCGTGCAGTTCCAGGCGCTTACTAGCGCTTGGAGAACTGGAAGCTGCGGCGGGCTTTCATACGGCCGTACTTCTTGCGCTCGACGACGCGGCTGTCGCGCGTGAGGAACCCGCCCTTCTTGAGGACGCCGCGCAGGTCCGGCTCGAAATAGGTCAGCGCCTTGGAGATGCCGTGACGCACGGCACCGGCCTGTCCGGACAAGCCGCCGCCGACGACCGTCGCCATGATGTCATATTGCGTGTTGCGGCTCACTGCCGACAGCGGCTGCTGCAGCAGCATCTGCAACACCGGGCGCGCGAAGTACTTCGTATAGTCCTTGTCGTTGACGATGATGGCGCCGCGGCCGGGCTTCAGCCACACGCGGGCCACCGCATTCTTGCGCTTGCCGGTCGCATATGCGCGGCCGAGGCTGTCGAGCTTCTGCACGTACTCGGGAGCCGCGGCAGGGGCGGGGGCGCCCTTGATCTGCTCGAGGTCTCCGAAAGACTTGGTTTCCTGCGCCATCGCCTCAGACCCTCGCATTCTTGCGGTTGAGCTTCGCCACGTCCAGCTTCTCGGGGCTCTGTGCCGCGTGCGGGTGCTCGCTGCCCTTGTAGACCTTCAGATTGCGCATCAGCTGGCGCTGTAGCGGGCCGCGCTTCAGCATGCGCTCGACCGCCTTCTCGACCACGCGCTCGGGGAACTTGCCCTCGAGGATCATGCGCGGGGTCTGCTCCTTGATGCCGCCGGGATGCCCAGTGTGGCGGTAATAGACCTTGTCAGTATGCTTATCGCCGCTGAAGATCACCTTTTCGGCGTTGACCACGATGATGTTGTCGCCGCAGTCGACGTGCGGGGTATAGATCGGTTTGTGCTTGCCCTTAAGGCGTGTGGCGATGAGAGCGGCCAGCCGACCGACGACGAGACCTTCGGCGTCGATTAGGATCCACTTCTTCTCCACATCGCCGGGTTTGGCGACGAAGGTCCGCATAGTCGGGCTCCGATGTTGAATCTCCGGGACGGCATGGCAAAGCGCACTGCACTCCGGAACGAGAGGCGCCTTGAAACAGATTGGCCTGCCGCTGTCAATCACGGTCTGTCCATCTTTTTTTGAATATCAAGCAAAAACAACATGTTATAGTATGTGGTACCCGGATACCGCAAGGCACCGGGCGCGCTTGGCGGCCTGAATAAGCTCCTTTGCCGCTTGCGGCGCGCGCCGACTTCGGGCAATTCCACAAAATGAGTGAAACTCACCGGCGATGGCCCACGCGGCGCGAAATCGTCGCAAAATCATGATGGCAATCGCCGTTCAAATCCGTCGGCTTGGAACATAAATAACCAAGGAGAAGCTTCGATGCGGCACGCTCTGCAACGCTTGGTCCTCACGATGATGCTGGGCGCCGTCGCGCTCGGCTCTACGGCCTTGGCAGAGGAGCCGATCAAGCAGATCAAGCTGACGGATGGGCAGGTGAAGAACTTCATTGCCGCGCAGCCCGACCTCGCCACGGTGGCTCCGAAGCTGCAGGAGGCAGGCGACAACATCGAGCCGACGCTGCAGACCGAGCTCGACGGCATCGCCAAGAAGCACGGGTTCGCGAGCTTTTCGGAGCTGGATGACGTGGCCGCCAACATCTCGATCGTCATGGCCGGCCTTGACTCCAAGTCGGGCGACTTCACCGAGCCGGTCGAGGCCCTGAAGAAGGAGCTGGCCGATGTGACGGCGGATGCTTCCATTCCCGACGGCGACAAGAAGGAGCTGATCCAGGAGCTGAACGAAGCGATCAACTCAACTCCGCGCCTGCAGCATCTGGAGAACGTCGAGCTGGTCAAGTCGCACCGGGCAGAAATAGAAAAGGCTTTGCAGTAGTATTGTAGGCCGACGCAGAGGAGACGAGGACAACTGATGCAGGATCGCACGATAGTGGCAGCCCGCGCCAAGATCGGCGCCGACCCGCTGCTTCTCGTCGACCGGCCGCAGGCGGGCGTCGCGGTTCTTACCATGAACCGCCCCGATACGCGCAACGCCCTGTCGCTCGAGATGATCGACCGGCTGCACGCGCGCTTCACGCGCCTCGCCACGGATCGCGCGGTCGCGGCCATCGTGCTGGCGGCCAACGGCCCGGTGTTCTGCGCCGGCCACGACCTGAAAGAGCTCACCGCCCACCGCGCCGATGCCGACAAAGGCCTCGCCTTCTACACCGAGGCGATGACCCGCTGCGCCGCCATGATGCAAGCGATTGTCGCCTGCCCCAAGCCGGTGATCGCCGCCGTGCAGGGCACCGCCACCGCCGCCGGCTGCCAGCTCGTCGCCACCTGCGATCTCGCGGTGGCCGCTAGCGAAGCCAAGTTCGCCACCCCCGGCGTCAACATCGGCCTCTTCTGCTCGACGCCGATGGTCGCGCTATCTCGCAATGTCGGACGCAAGCGGGCGATGGAGATGCTGCTTACCGGCGATATGCTCTCCGCCAAGGATGCCGCCGACTACGGCCTCATCAACAAGGTCGTCGCCGCCACCCAAGTGCTGCCCGAGGCGCTGAGCCTAGCTGCCAAGATCGCCGCCAAGTCGCCGCTCACAGTCGCCATCGGTAAAGCCGCGTTCTATGCCCAGGCCGAGATGCCGATGAAGGACGCCTACGCCTATGCGGCCAAGGTCATGGTCGACAACATGATGGCGCGCGACGCCGAGGAGGGCATCGGCGCCTTCCTCGACAAGCGCAAGCCGGAGTGGAAGGGCAGCTAGCACCGTCACGACTTCGCAAAGCCGACAACGGAGCCGCCCATGCAGCCGCGCCTGTCGCTCATCACCCTCGGCGTCGCCGACGTCCCCCGCGCGCGCGCCTTCTACGAGGCGCTGGGCTTCAAAGCCGGACGCGCCTCGCAGGACAGCGTCACCTTCCTCGACGCCGGCGGCGTCGTGCTCGCCCTGTTCGGCCGCGCCTCGCTCGCCGAGGATGCCGGCGTCGCCGACAACATGCCCGATATCACCCCCAGCTTCGTCGGCATCGCGCTCGCCCATAATGCCCGCAGCGAGGCTGACGTGGATAAGGCCCTCTCCGAAGCCGTCGCCGCCGGCGCCAAGCTGATCAAAGCGGCGGAGAAAACCTCCTGGGGCGGCTACTCCGGCTACTTCGCCGATCCCGACGGCCACTTGTGGGAGGTGGCGCACAATCCCTATTTCACGCTGCTGCCCGACGGCCGCGTCGCCCTCGACATGTGAGCTGAGCCCAGCATGAGCCCTGCCGCTAAGCGCCCCGCCGCAAAAAACCCTGCCGCCAAGAGCCCCGCGCTCACAAACCACGACGCCTGCAGCGACGACACCATCGCCGCCATCCTGCGGCAGGCGCGCGTCTTCGCCTTCGTTGGCGCCTCCGCCAACACCTCGCGCCCGAGCTACTTCGCCATGAAGTATCTGCTCAGCAAGGGCTACATCGTCCACCCGGTCAATCCCGGCATCGCCGGCCAGAAGATCCTCGGCCAGCTCGTCTACGCTTCGCTTGCCGATGTGCCGGCGCCGGTCGACGTCATCGACATCTTCCGCGCCTCCGACGCCGCCCTGGCGGTGACGCGCGAAGCCATCGCGCTGAAAGACAAGCTCGGCCTCAAGGTGCTGTGGATGCAGCTCGGCGTGCGCAACGACGAAGCGGCGCGCGAAGCCGAAGCCGCCGGCCTCAAGGTGATCATGAACCGCTGCCCGAAAATCGAATACGGGCGTCTGTCGGGTGAGATCGGCTGGGCCGGCGTCAACACCGGCACCATTTCCAGCGTGCGCCCCAAGCTGGCCGCACTCGGCGTGCAGAGCCTCAGCCTCGGCAAGCGCTAGCGGCATCCTCATTCCATCTTCCAGCCGAGCACCTTCAGCGCGCTTTGAAAGCGCGCTTGCTGGCGCTTGCATGGCAGATCGCCGTCGAAGCGGCCGAAGCAGCGCTTGCGGCGACGGCACTTCTTGAGGACACACACGCGCGGCAGTCCCGCCGCCGAGGCGAGCATGCGGTTGAAGAACTCGGCCTCGAATGCCTCCGGGTCGTTGCTCTCGAAGATGCCTGAGCCCGGCGCCTAACCGTTGTTCTGCACCGCCATGCGCAAGCCTTCTCGTTCTCGCGGGCGACGCCCCGAGGGTTGATGGGAGGAGGGAGCGCGGGCGCCAAACGACCGCCATCCTAATTCTAATCCGGCAGCCTTTCGGCGCCCGCGTCGGTTGCTGCTGTGCCGAGGGTGCGGTCACATCGTCAGCGAGCCGTCGGTCCCAGTCTGTCGCGTCTACCGCCGGCCTTACGTGTCAGGACCTCGGGCCGCTGCGCTCTGATTGAGAGCGCCGCTGCGCGACGGGCGTCCGTGCACGGTGTTGCCACGCATGCACAGCCTCGATCCCCTGCCCCGGCATCTGAGGAGAGCTTTTCCTCGTGACAGACGGATGATCGCAAAATCCGCCTGCCTCAACCGGGCACCGTTCCTTGCCCCGCGTCAGACGCTCAGCTGATGCGTCCCTCTGACGGGCAAGGATGCGGGGCAGTATGGGGGAGGTTTGGTAG
>DATBSP010000170.1:0-1994 GCA_036559705.1 Hyphomicrobium sp. | reverse complement strand
CGAAGTGTTCGAGGCGGTGGCGGGACTGTCGGACGATCTGACTCTTTTATTCATCGAGCACGACATGCATGTCGTGTTCCGTTTCGCCAGCCACATCATCGTGCTGGTCGGCGGGGCCATCTTCACCGAGGGCACGCCGGCCGAAATCTCGGCCGATCCTGGCGTCCGTGAAGTTTATCTGGGCAAGCGCAAGCATGGCTGAACCGCTTCTCAAGCTCGACAACGTGACCGCCGGCTACGGCGATGCCGTGGTGTTGCATGGCATTTCGCTTGATCTGCCGGAGCACGGCAGCCTTGCCGTGCTTGGCCGCAACGGAGTCGGCAAGTCCACACTGCTCCTGACGATCATGGGCTACACGCAACTGCGCGGCGGCAGCATTGCCTGGCGTGGGCAGAATATTTCGCGCATCTCGCCCAATCGCCGCGCGACCAACGGAATCGGCTGGGTGGCGCAGGAGCGCGAGATCTTTCCCTCGCTCTCGGTCGATGAAAATCTCACCGTCGCCTCGAGGCCGGGACCGTGGAATCTCGAGGCGGTCTTCAAGATGTTTCCCCGGCTCGCCGAGCGCCGCAGCAACATGGGCAATCAGCTCTCCGGCGGCGAGCAGCAAATGCTGGCGATCGCCCGTGCGCTGATGACCAATCCCGCGTTGATGCTGCTGGACGAGCCGTTCGAAGGATTGGCGCCGGTGCTCGTCGACGAGCTCACCGCCGCGATGAAACTGATGCTATCGGACCGGAAGATTGCCATCATCCTGGTTGAGCAGCACACCGATATCGCGCTGGAATTGACGGCCGAGGCGATCGTGCTGGAGCGCGGCGCCGTGGCGCATCGCGCGCCATCACCGCAATTGCTCAAGGACACCGCCACGCTCGAGCGGCTGGTCGGGTTGCGCGTGGCCGCGACGGCGTGACATTCTACCCGTCTGTAACGACGAGGTAGACATCGGTCATGTCCAATCCAATGATCCCCCGCGATCGTGCCGAATATTCCGCGATCGTGGATCGCCCCCCGCTCAAGCTGCCGGGCAATGCGCGAATCGTGTTCTGGACCATCGTCAACTACGAGGTCTGGGACATCGGCAAGCCGATGGCGCGGCAATTGCTCCCCGCTCCGACCGGGGTGCCGCTGATGCCCGACGTCGTGCATTGGGGATTCCACGAATACGGCATGCGGGTTGGCTGCTGGCGCTTCTTCGAGCTGTTCAAGAAACTCGGCATCAAGCCGACTCTCGCGGCCAACGCTCGCATCTGCGAGGACTACCCGCGCGTCGCCAAGGAGGCGCGTGATGCCGGTTGGGAATTCATGGGCCACGCCTACGAGCAAGGGCCGATCCACAAGGAGACCGACCAGGCCGGCATGATCAACCGCACCATGGACATCATGGAGAAGTTCTGCGGCAAGAGGCCGGTCGGCTGGCTCGGGCCCGGCCTCACCCAAACGCTGGAGACACCCGACCTGCTTGCCGCCGCGGGCGTGAAATATATCGGCGACTGGGTGTACGACGACGAGCCGACGGTGATCAAAACCACCAAGGGCCCGCTGGTCACCCTGCCCTACACCATCGAATGCAATGACATTCCGGTGATGCTCATCCAGCACCACAACAGCGATTACCTGCTCAAGCTCGCGATGGATCAGTTCGACCGTCTCTATGCTGAAAGCGCCAAGCGCGCGAAGTTTTGCACGCTCGCGATCCACCCCTACATCAGCGGTCAGCCGCACCGGATCAAATATCTCGAGCAGATCTACGACTACGTGAACAGGCACGAGGGCGTGCTGCACTGGAACGGCGAGCAGATTCTCGACTGGTACCGCGGCGTTGCCAAGATCGAGGCCGCCGCATAGCGTGGGCCGCCGCCCAAAAGAACAAGAACGGCAGCCAGATGGGAGAAAAGGTCATGATCGGCAAGACGATAGTGCGCGCCTGTGCGGCGGCAGCGATGCTGTGCGTAGTGCTGACGGCAACGGCGCAGGCGCAGGAAATCCGGCT
>DATBSP010000169.1:0-9932 GCA_036559705.1 Hyphomicrobium sp. | reverse complement strand
GCGAGGTCCCTGCGTCCGCTCCGGAGGCCGAAGCGAAGGCCGCTCCGCCCAAACGCAGCCTGAAAAGGTTTGCGCTGATCGGGGGGCTCGTCGCCGCTCTCGCCATCGGCGCCTGGTACGGACAGTACTGGTGGATCACAGGCCGCTTCCTCGTGTCGACCGACGACGCCTATGTCGGCGTGCACACGGCAACGCTCGCGGCCAAGGTGCCGGGATACGTCGAGGCCGTGAAGGCTGACGACAACAGCAAGGTTCGCGCCGGCGACGTGGTCGCCACGCTCGATGAGGCCGACTACCGCATCGCTGTCGACGCCGCGCAGGCCAATATCGCCACGCAGGCGGCGACCATCGATCGCATCGGCAAGCAGATGACGGCGCAAGAGGCCGCCGTCGCTCAGGCGAAGGCACAGCTTGCCTCGACGAACGCGGGCGCGACGCGCGCCGACCTCGAGCTGGAGCGCCAGCAGCAGCTTGCCCAACAGCAGTATTCGAGCCAGCAAAAGCTCGAGCAGGCCCAGGCCGACCGCGATCAGGCGCGCGCCGCCGTATTGGGCGCGCAGGCAGCGGTCGAAGTCGCGACGACCAACGTTGCCGTGCTCAAGGCGCAGCAGCAGGAAGCGGCGCGCACGCTCGAGCAACTCAAAACAAGCCTTGCCAAGGCCGAGCGCGACCTTTCGTTCACGACCATTCGCGCCCCGTTCGAAGGCGTCATCGGCAACCGCGCCATCCAGAGCGGCGACTACGTGCAATCGGGCCAGCGTCTCGCCAGCCTGGTGCCGCTCGACGACGTCTATATCGACGCCAACTTCAAGGAGACGCAACTCGCCGACTTGCATCCCGGCCAGCCAGTGTCGATCTCGGTCGACGCGCTCGACGGCCACGCCGTCGCCGGCACCGTCGACAGCGTCGCCCCGGCCTCGGGCTCGGTGTTCTCGCTGCTGCCACCCGACAACGCGACCGGCAACTTCACCAAGGTCGTGCAGCGCATACCGGTGCGTATCCGCGTGCCCGCCAAGGTCGGTGCCGAGGAGGTGTTGCGGCCCGGCATGTCGGTGGTCGTCAGCGTCAACACCAAACCGGGCGCCAAGAACGAGGCGGCGATGACCGCGATCGTCTCCAAGTAGGGGCGCACCGTCATGGCAGATGCAGTCACATCGTCGGGAGGCAATGGCGCGGCGCAAGCCGATAGCATCGATCCGCGCCGGCTATTCGCGTTCCTGACCATGGTGTTCGGGATGTTCATGGCCATTCTCGACATCCAGATCGTCTCTGCATCGCTCAACGAGATCCAGGCCGGCTTAGCTGCCTCGAGCAACGAGATCACCTGGGTGCAGACGTCCTACCTCATTGCCGAAGTGGTGATGATCCCGCTGTCCGGCTTCCTGTCACGCGCGCTTGGCACGCGCACGCTGTTTGCCATCTCGGCCGGCGGCTTTGCGGCGGCCAGCCTCATGTGCGGTCTCTCGACCTCGATCAACGAGATGATCGTCTGGCGCGCCGTCCAGGGCTTCATCGGCGGCGGCATGATCCCGACGGTGTTCGCTTCGGCCTATCTGATTTTCCCGCGCTCGCGCATGGGGCTGATCGTGCCGCTCATCGGTCTTGTCGCAACGCTGGCGCCGACGATCGGTCCGACGGTCGGTGGCTATCTAACCGACGCGCTCTCCTGGCACTGGCTGTTTTTCATCAACATCGTGCCCGGCATCGGCGTCACCATCGCCGCTCTGACCCTCATCGACTTCGATCAGCCGGACTATTCGCTGTTCGAGAACTTCGACTTCGTCGGCCTCTTGTCGATGGCTGGCTTCCTCGGCGCACTCGAATACGTGTTGGAGGAGGGGCCGCGCAACGACTGGTTCGGCGACGACACGGTGCTGCTGCTCGCCTGGGTGTCTGCCATTTCGGCGGCGATCTTCTTTGTCCGCGTGCTTACCGCCCGCCAGCCGATTGTCGACCTTACGGCCTTCACCAACCGTAACTTTGCGGTCGGCTCGGTATTCTCGTTCGTGCTCGGTATCGGCCTTTACGGCCTCACGTACCTCTATCCCGTCTATCTGGCGCAGATCCGCGGCTACAACGCGCTGATGATCGGCGAGACTTTGTTCGTCTCCGGCCTCGCGATGTTCGCCACTGCGCCCATCGCCGGGCGGCTGATGCCCTACGTCGATAAGCGCTTGATGCTAATGGCCGGCTTCCTGTTCTTCGCCGTCGGCACCTTGCAGATGACGTGGATCACCAGCGACTGGGATTTCTGGGAGCTGCTATGGCCGCAGATCTTCCGCGGCATCGGGCTAATGCTGTCGATCATCCCGATCAACGACATCTCGCTTGGCACCCTCCCGCCAGAACGCCTCAAGAACGCATCCGGCCTTTTTAATTTGATGCGCAACCTGGGGGGCGCCTTCGGCCTTGCCGGACTGACGACGGTGCTCAATGACCGCACCGACCTGCATCTTGCCCGCTTGCATGAGGCGGTCACCTGGTCGCGCGTGCCGGCCATGGAGGCGCTCAACAACCTCACCCAGCAGTTCCAGTCATTCGGCAGCGACGCGCAAGCCATGGCCTTGAAACAACTCATGCAAATGACGCATCGCCAGGGCCTGGTGATGGCCTTCTCCGACGTGTTCCTATTGCTCACGATCCTTTTCGGCTGCCTCGCAATTGCGGCCATGCTGGTCCGCAAGCCAACGCCCGGTGCCGCCGCGCCGGCACATTGAGGCAGGGCCATTTCGTGCGTTCAGTCAGCACCCTCGCCTGCCGAATAAAGTTCACTCGGTAACCTTATCGTCACGACACGGCCAAAATGCCGCGCCATTTATCCACAGCGAGGGCACTGGTTTGTATCGCTTCCAGGAGAGTGCGTTGTGACGGATCGCCGAGAGACGTTGTCAGCCTATGTGCCGGCCAATGCGCCAGCCCCCATCGCGGATTTTGAATACTCGCTGAAAATTTACATTATCGAGACGGTCGAGCGCGAAGCGCATTTCAAACGGCTGCGCCAGCTGGGCATTACCCTGACGGTGCTGTTCGGCATTTGCGCATCGCAGTGGCCGGTCGCCTTCAGTTCGGCCAACGCAGTGCCGAGCCTGCGCGTCAGCGCGTATGCGGCGGGCGCCCGGTCTGTGGTGGCAATTCCGCTGGAGCGGCTCGAATTCGCCGCCGGTCTTCAGGACGGGTTCTGAATCGACAAGGCCCGGCGTCGCAAGTGAGGCCGGGCGTTGCCATCTAGCCGACGATGTGGATGCCAATGGCGAGGACTATCATCCCTGCGCCGATGATCGTCAGCACCAGACCCCACAGGCTCCAACCGCTCTGCCCGGTCTCCAGGGTTGCGGTGTGCGGCTTGGCCGGATCGTAGCGAACCTCCACCGGCATGCCCGCCTGATACTTCGCAGCGTCCGCCTCCGCAGCCGCCAGCGCACCCGCGTGGTTGCCGAAGCGCAAAACGTCGCCGTGGTAGGCGGATCCATCCACCGTGTAGTCGTAGGCGACTTTGGCGATGTACTGGCTGCCGCCCGGGGCGCGGTAGGCTTCGACGCTGCTTGATTTCATAACGCCGGGCACCGATGGCCAGCTCATGCTGGTGGCACCCAGCGCGCGCACGCGCCGGATCAGCCAAAGGCCACCGATCAGAGCGGCGAGCCCAAGCGTGGAAAGAATACCGACGTAGAGGAATTTTTCGCCGCTGGGTGCCGGCTCACCGGCCGTGAGGCACGACAAGTAGATAGTCGACCCGGAGACTGCATCCCACAGGATGACCGCTTCGCGCTCTTCTTTGCCGACCGTCCATATCGTCTCGGTCGGAATGCCCCCCGGCTGCTGGACGACCGTGTATCCGGCCGCCTCGTAGTTCTTACGCGTCGCGTCCATGAGCACGAGGGTGCCACCCGAGCCCGGCGGCCACGCCAGGAAGGCGTAGTGACTGCAGGTCTTGCCGCGTGCCGCAGCTGTTTCTTTGATCAGCGCTTCCTTCTGCGCTTGGTTGTCCGTCCACGTCATGGCGCCGGGGCCGACGGTGACGCCCGTGCGCCAGTCGTGGTCGAAGGCGCGGTCCTTCGCCTTGGCCGCGGGACAGATCGCTACGCCGAGGGCGATGATCGCAAACGCGAAGAACTTGGCCGTCATTGCAATCCCGAAGGTCGGGTGGTGGTGTCGGGGGCGGCCTGCATTTGCACCCAAAGCGCGGCCAGCACAACTGCCGCCTTCGCAGTGCTAGGCGAGCTCGCTGAGCTCTTCGAACTCGGCGTCGGTCAGCGCGATGTTCACGCCTGCGACGTTTTCTTCCAAATGCTTGACCTTGCCGGTGCCGGGGATTGGCAGCATGACGGGACTGCGCCGTAACAGCCACGCTAGCGCGACCTGGCTGGGGGCGGCATTGTGGCGGTGGGCGATGGTATCGAGCGCCGAGCCGGGCCGCGCCAGGCTTCCCGCCAGCGGATACCACGGAATGAAGCCGATGCCTTGCCGAGTGCAGCAGTCGACGACTGCGTCGCTCGAGCGATTGGTGATGTTAAAGAGGCTCTGCACGGTCACCACCTCGAAGTCTCCTGCGCGGCCTTGATCTCCTCGACGTTGACATTGATCAGGCCGACGTGGCGGATGAGACCTTCCCTCTGCATGGCGGCGATGGTGGCGAACTGCTCAATGCGCGGGACACGGGGATCGATGCGGTGCAGCTGCCAGAGGTCGATGCGCTCGATGCCAAGGAGGCGAAGGCTGAGGGACACCTGCTGGCGCAGATACTCCGGCTTGCCGCAGGAGACCCACCGATCGGGACCGGGCCGTTGCAGGCCGCCCTTGGTGGCTATGACGATGCCTTTGTACGGAGATAGCGCCTCGCGGATCAGGCGCTCGCTCACCTCGGGCCCGTAGCTGTCGGCCGTGTCGATCAGGTTGATGCCGAGCTCAGGCACGCGGCGCAGCGTGCGGAGCGCCTCGCCGCGGTCGTCCGGCTCGCCCCATATTCCCTTGCCCGTGATTCGGATGGCGCCGAAGCCCAACCGGTGCACGGCGAGGTCGCCGCCAATCTTTCCCGACTTGGCGGCGTCGATGGTGGCCATGCGTGATCTCCAGAAGGTCATCCGTATGGCGGCTTTGCTAAGTGTTCGTATGAGCTGAAGACCGCGCAAGACACCCGCGTGCAGAAAAGTTCCATGCGCGGCAGTTTTTCCGCGGGGCTCCGTGCGGGAACCTTTGCTGCGGCACGAGTGTTGCCCCACCAGCGAAAGGAGGACAAATCTATGCATGTAAAAACAACACTTGCCGTCGTCGCCGCTGCCACGGTCATGCTGTTCGCTGCCCCGCAGGGTGCCAGCGCGTTGCCGCAGGCGAACGGGGCAAAGCAGCTCAATTCGTCGAACGTGGAGAAGACCGGATATTACGACGGGCGTCGAGGCTGGCGCCGTGGTTACTATCGCCGCAATGGCTACTATGGTCGCCGCCACTACCGTCGCCGTCCTGGCTTCGGCATCTATCTGGGATTCTAATCCCGTCCGGCACTACCTCACGACAATGCCCCAGCCTTCGCTGGGGCATTTTGTCTGTGCGTAGCGAACGCGGTCCGGTGTCAGCATCGCAAGCGTCGCCGCGGACATCATTTTTGCGCAATCATGCGGCATTCTGATCATGAGGCGTTCAGCGTTGACGAATTGCGGGGAAGGCAATCATCAACGGAGGGGGAAGACGCCCATGCCGCTCACTCGGGCTGCGATACCGGCTGTTCAAGATACAACTCGCGGAGTAGTGCGCTTCGTCATGCGAGACGGAGCCAAGCGCGTCAACGTTCTGGTGTCGAGCACGGTGCTCGACGACCTCGACTACGTCTCACCTGACCAATGCTCCTACTTCCATCGGTTCAAGGAGAACCGACAGCGGTTCGAGCACATCGCCAGCGCAAAATACGACAAGGGCTATGTCGAGCTGGACGGAACCGTGTGCATCAGGGTCATGGACCTGCCGCTCATCAGTGCAGACTAGACGCGACCGCTGTGAATGGCTTGCTCGAGCCGGACGGCTAAGTACCAGCGGGGGCAACCTCGCTTCTTGACGAGCCGACCCCGCTTGATCAGTTGCTACGCAGGTCGGCGTTGCGACCTCGGCTGCCAGGTCGGTGACTTATTCGCGCCTGGTCGCGATCAGCTCTACCTCGACCATTTTTGCGCGCAGCATGATGGTTAAGCACTGGGTCTTCGGTAAAAATCGCACCGAAATAGACAAAGGCGCAGCGGCGGTAAGGCCGACTAAGGCACGATTGAAATTCGTGTAGTTCTACTCGGCCCGCTCCTAGGCCGCGTTCCCTTAGATCTACTGCAGCTTGTAATTGGCCTTCGGCTTAGGATGGCTGCGCAAAGCTATCCTTCGTTCAGTCCTGCCGCTGCATGATGAAGACAAATCCTTCGCAGCAGAAACAGCAGAGCTGCGGAGGCAGATGCGATGTGGGAGCCAACGATTTGATTGGTTGGCCGCCCTCACCAGTTTCAAGGCGGTGTTTCTCGAAGGGGTTGAAGTCGTTTTCATTGTGATAGCTGAGCGCTGAAAACGCTTCGCTTGTCGCCACCAGCACATAGGTGCCTTGGGAGCCTGCTTGTTGGTCTGCGGCATCGGGCTCGTGATTCATCGCCCGCTGGCACGGATCCCCGAAAACACACTGAAGTTCGCCGTCGGCGTGATGTTGGTTGCCTTCGGCATCTATTGGACAGCTGAGGGGCTCGGCATGGACTGGCCGGGTGGCGATCTTGCGATCCTCGCGCTTGCGGTAGTGCTTCTGGTCTTGGGACGCGCAGCCGTTGTTTGGCTGCGCCGTCGACGTGCTCAGCTAAGCGCGTGATCTCGTTAACAGGTTCAGCCGACGAGGTCTGCTTTTGACCCAGAGCGGACATCACAAGCCGGTTCCGTTTGCCCGATGGCGTTATCCGCCTAATTCACCGCAACTGTAACGCGCAGGAAGGTCGCCGGGATCGAAGTGGCATCCTTGCGTGGGCTGGTGTTTTGGTTCTCGAACAGTGCGTCCAATTCCTTCCTCAGATCGTCGGCTCGGCCGTTTTTTTCCGCCGCCTCGA
This sequence comes from Hyphomicrobium sp., assembly GCA_036559705.1. Taxonomy (GTDB): domain Bacteria; phylum Pseudomonadota; class Alphaproteobacteria; order Rhizobiales; family Hyphomicrobiaceae; genus Hyphomicrobium_A. Next base: position 2,874 of record DATBSP010000169.1, on the reverse strand, counting down.
ACGCGTTCATGGTCGGGCCGTAGTACCGTCGGAATGCATCTACGAACTCAGACGGCGCGCCGGGGTAGTTGAACTTGTACGTATCCCGGATGAACGACACATTGTCTTGCGGAACGCCAGCGCTCACAAATCGCTCGATCACGTTGGCCTCGATCCCCCATGTCATCGGACTGATGAAGCCTTCCGGCTGTGGCGGCGTATAGGCGGCACTGAGTTTCAGGATCTGCGCGACCAGGGTCGGATCGTTGGGAATCCAGTTCCCCATGATGATCCGCCCACCGGGGCGGGTCACACGCACCATCTCCTTCGCCACATCGAACGGCTTCGGGGCAAACATGGCTCCAAAGATGCTGACGACGAGGTCGAACGTCTTGTCCCGCAACCCCACCAGATCGGTCGCATCGCCTTCCTGAAACCGGAGGTTCGTGAGGCCCTGCTCCTGTGCACGCTGGTTCCCGGCCTCCACGAGGTTGCGCGCTATATCCACACCCAGAACGTCCGCGCCAAGTTGCGCCGCCGGCAGAGCCGTCGTGCCATCGCCGCATCCGAGATCGAGGACGTTAAAGCTGTACTTGATCCCAAGCTTGCCGACAAGCGCTTCACCACTCTCGCGCATGCTCGCGGCAATGCGTGTGAAGTCACCTTTTTCCCATAGGGCCTTGTTTAGATTCATTGGGCTCTCCCATCCCATTTTATTGCGCTGGCCGCCCCGCGACATCAGCGGAGTTCAAGATCGACGAAGCTGTACCATCGGCTTTGCTCTCGAGGATCGCCCTTATTGTGCTGAAACACCGCCCGCACCTTGGTCGGCAACCGAGGGAGGAATGCACCTGCGTCGTGCGCAGAGAGCCATACTGGTCAGCCGAGGCACGCACTTGGCTATCACTGAGGAAGTTGCAAGAGCATATAATCACGGCACGATCGCGGGGCTATTGGCGAGCGCCGCCTGAATCCGCTGACCCTGGCTTTCGGTGATCAAGCTGGACAATACCTTTCCGAACTGCGGGTGCTGGGCCCCCGAGTGGATGTATTGCCAGCGATATGCCTTGAGGAATGCAGCCTCGATGGCCTGCGCCTCGGCCTCGTCGATCGCACGGCCCCACGCCATCGCGAAGTAACCCGCATCGGCTTTGGCCTGGACTTGCAGGACTCCGTCCACCGCGCCGACCAACTCGATGAACTCATCGACAGCTCGGTCGCGTTCCTCTGCCGTTAGTCCGGCGTCGTGGCGCACCCACTCGAGTTCGTCGAGGATCGCGTGTTGGCTTTCTTCCTTCCAGTGATAGAGGAAAACGTCTTTGAACAGCTCGGAGAGATCGCTATCGGGGTCAATGCTCTGCCGATAGTGGAGCTGAGTGAACAGCTCGATATCCAGCGTCAATGCCAGCACCGCCCAGGTACTCTTGCCGAGCACGGCGTGGGCGACGGCATTGGGGTTGACGTCGAAGCGATAGCCGCCGGGCAGAACGTCGCCGACCATCGTGTCGATGCGGCGGAATAACGCTTGGTGCTTCAACTCCTCGTCGCTGAACCGAACCAGCGCCTCAAGCGCAACTTGGTCGCCGAACCAGTGGTCGTGGCTCAGTTCGAGGACCTTGGCATTGATGAATCGCTCGACCAGCCCAAAGACATTGGCGTAGGTGCGGCCCTGGATCTGGCTCACGAACCTCTTTTCACCGGCCGACAGGGTCGTGAACGCATCGGCGAGGGAAAGCCCATCCGGAAGGAACTTATGAGCTGTGCCGAAGCGGCGCCCCCGGATTACGTCCTTGTCAATGTCCCAGCGCACCCGCTTGGACGTCTCAATGCAACGCGCATACCGTTCGCTGTTCGAGATTTTGTCGATCGCATTCATTTTCGGTCTCCGCTCTAAGGGGTGGTGTGCCGTCGCCTGTAGCTGCCAGTTCGTAAACCGGCGGGCGGTTGAGGTTCTATGACGGCCCCACCGGGAGACATGACCGAAACACCGGATGCTAGTAGAAAGCAGTTATGGACGCGGTATCCGACGTCTTGAGGGTGGCGCATTTGACCGGCGGCGTGTTTTTGCACGCCGAGTTCTTCGCGCCGTGGTGCTTAGCGGGGCGCCTCTCGCCCGAGCATTGCGCGCCTGCTCTCGGGCCAGCGTCCCACCTGATTATTTATCACTACGTCATCGAGGGTAGCTTTCGCATTCGAATCGAGGGTGAGGATGGAAAAGGCCTCGTGGTTGGCGCCGGCGAGATCGTTCTGCTGCCGCGCAATGACCTGCATCTGATCGGCAGTGACCTGAGCCTTCCTCCGGTGGTGGGCAGCGACATTATTCATCCGCCGACAGACGGAGGGCTGCTCTCCATCCATCATGGAGGTGGCGGCGAACGCACGCGGATGATTTGCGGCTTCCTCGGCTGCAGCAGCGCCAAAGGCAATCCAGTTATCTCGACCCTGCCGCCTCTGCTCAAGCTCAACGTCGAACAAGGTGGAGCTGCGGAATGGATCCGCTCAACCTTCCAGTACGCTGCTGAAGAGGTGTCCGCCGGCCGAGTAGGATCTGAGACGGTACTGGCTAAGCTATCGGAGCTGTTGTTCGTAGAAGCGGTGCGGCGTTACGCGGAAGCCTTGCCGGACGGCCAGACCGGGTGGTTCGCCGGTTTGCGCGAACCCTTCGTTGCGCGGGCACTGGCGCTACTGCATCGCGACGTCACTCGGCGTTGGACCGTCGATGACCTTGGCCGCGAGGTTGGCCTATCGCGTTCAGCACTGGCCGACCGTTTCATTCGTCTGATCGGCGTGCCGCCGATGCACTACCTCGCTAGTTGGCGCATGGAAGTCGCGGCTCAGAAGCTCCGCAATACCAACGCGTCCCTCGCCCAGGTTGCCGAGATTGTGGGTTACGAC
>DATBSP010000168.1:0-11332 GCA_036559705.1 Hyphomicrobium sp. | reverse complement strand
GGCCGCCGCTCCCAGAACCTCACGGTTTAGGCTGCCTCAATCGTACCGACGGCGACCTTGCCGGTGCGACGGTCTTCCTGCGTATCGTAGGAGACCTTCTGGCCCTCGACGAGGCTGCGCATGCCGGCGCGCTCCAGCGCCGTAGCATGGACGAAGACGTCCTTGCCGCCGTTGTCCGGCGCGATGAAGCCGAAGCCCTTTTGGTCGTTGTAAAACTTCACAGTACCCTTTTCCATGAAACACCTTTTGGTTGGATGAAGATAAACGCACGCGATTGCGCAGCCGCAACCTCGACGTCGATGGTTCGATGTTGGAGAGGCACTGTACGTGCGCCCGGCGAGGCCAGGGCGTAGCGGCCACATTGTCCGGCCAAATCGATGCGCTGGAATAGGACGGATCGCGCCCAACCACAAGAGAAGAAGAGTTGTGACACGATTGAACCGATGTCAGCCCGCTGCGGGCTGACCCTTATCGCCGCATGCCGTGGCGGCGTAGCGTCATTAACCTGCCAATGTTCTCGTCCTCATGGCCTCCAGGGGATTCAAAGGAGCGCCACTCGAATGAGATTTAGAACGGTAATCGCTGCTGCCGTGGTCACGCTGGCCCTGGGCGCTGCGGCCGCGCAGGCTACACCGGGGTTTGCGACGGCCAATGTCAACATCCGCACCGGTCCAGATATCGTTTTTCCGAGTGTAGGCGTCATCCCCGAAGGGGAGCCCCTGGGCATCGAAGGCTGCCTACGCGATGAGTCCTGGTGCGACGTCCGCTGGGAGGGCGGTCGCGGCTGGGTCTACAGCGAGTACCTCGCCTTTGACGATCGCGGCCAAATGGTTCCGCTGCCGGACGTCGGCCCAGCTTATTTCCGCATCCCCTTCGTTACCTTCGTCGCGCGCGACTATTGGGACCGCTACTACGTCGGCCGCCCCTGGTACCGCGATCGCGCTCGCTGGTATGCGTACACGATACGCCCACGCATCGGCTGGCACGCCCCGCCTCCGGGTCCTCGGCGGGCCGGCTGGTGGCGCGAGGGGTACAGGGCACCCATCGGCATGGGACCGCCTCCGGGTCGCGGCTGGAGACGGCCCGAGCGTTACGATCGCCGAGAAGACCGGCGCGATGATCGTCGCGATTGGCGCGAGGACCGCCGTGATGACCGCCGTGATGACCGGCGCGATTGGCGCGACCGGCACTGAGCTGCGGCTCCATTAGCTCGATGCGCGGCGCCCGGACGGCCAAACGGCAGTCCGGGCGTTGCTGTCTCAGCTCGCCCACAAGCTTCGCCCCTATTGAATTGGCGCGATCCACGCCGCATCTCTTGATGTGACGGCGCCATGCTGCATGCCGGCCGAATTGGCGCTTGGCCTCTCATGGCGCAGTGGGCGCTCGGGCACCCAAGCCGGAGGTGTGGCCATGGTAAAACTTAAAGCAGTCGACTACGCGCAGGCGAGCTTCCCCCAGCCGGGCGTCGATTTGCGATGGCCCGCCTCCTCAATTTGGCGTCCGCGCGAGCCCGCCGTTTACAGCATCGGCATTGCGGATCTGAAAGACGCTGTTGCCAAGGGCATCGCCGACTTCAAGGCGATGCCGACCTTCGCAGTCTTCCTCTGCATCATTTATCCCATCATCGGGCTCATGCTGTTCAGGCTCTCGTTCGGATACGAATTGCTGCCGCTCGTGTACCCGATCTTGGCCGGGTTCATTCTGCTCGGACCGTTTGCGGCCGTCGCTCTTTATGAACTGAGCCGACGCCGCGAGCAGGGGCTGGATACCTCGCCAGGGCACCTGTTGGAGGTCTTTCGATTGCCATCCATCGGGGCCATTACCCGCTTGGGTATGCTGCTGCTGGTGATATTCGTCGTTTGGCTGACCGCCGCGCAGACCATGTATGCGCAGATCATGGGAGGTGCGGTTCCGGCTTCGCTTGGGGAGTTTGCCCGCCAGATCCTGACGACGCCCGCCGGTCATCAGCTGATCATTGTCGGCAACGCCGTCGGCTTTGTTTTCGCCGTCCTGGTGCTGGTGATCAGCGTCGTGTCGTTTCCGATGTTGGTTGACCGCAACGTGAGTGCCGCGACGGCGGTTCGCACATCGGTGCGCGCCGTCATCGTTAGCCCGCTGACGATGGCGATGTGGGGCCTCTTCGTCGCCGCCGCGCTCATCGTCGGATCGCTGCCGTTCTTCTTCGGTCTCGCCGTCGTTTTCCCGGTGCTCGGGCACGCGACCTGGCATCTCTATCGCAAGACGGTGAGTGTTGACGAAGTGATTTGATCGCGGACAGGCGTCGCCCGCCGCGCATCGTTATCGACTGGGGCTATTAACCACCCCCAAATGTTGCGGAAGGTTCATGAAACGAATGCCGATCGCCCCAAGAAGAAGTTTGTACGCCCCTGATCGAATTACCCCCCGTCCGGTCAGTGGGCTAGAGGGCGTCTGCTACAGGGCTTCGTGACGTCCTCGCTCTTAACCGCCTCGTCGCCAATAGCTTCTGCGCCGCCGACGACGTTCAGCTCGTCGCGAGGGCTGGAAGTGCGGCGACGAGGCGGCGCAGCGTGTCGAGCGTACCGGCATCGAGACGGCCATCGGCGCGCCCCGGGCGGAAGTGAAGCTGGAACGTGCGAATGAGAACCGTGGACCAGTCATCGCGCCCCGGGTTCTCGACGCCGTAGCCGTAAGCGCGCAGCAGCTCTTTCGCCTCTGCGATCGCCGCATCGTCGAGCAGGCAGGCCGAATTCGCATCGAGCGGCGCCGGCTTAACCCAGTGCCCGACGCCGTGCTTTGCCAGGTGCGCCCAATCGAACTTTTCGCCCGGATCGATCTTGCGCCCCGGCGCCACGTCCGAATGCGCCAGCACGCGTTCTGCAGGGATGCCGCGGCGCTTGGCGATATCGCGGCACAGCGCGGCAACCGCCTGCATCTGCTCGGCCGGAAAATCCGGATAGCCGTGCTCGTGTCCGGGGTTCTGGATCTCGATGCCGATCGATACCGAGTTGATGTCGGTCTCGCCTGCCCAGTGCGAGGCGCCGGCGTGCCAGGCGCGCTGCGTCTCCGCCACCATCTGCGTGATGCCGCCCCCTTCGTCGATCACGTAGTGGCAGGAGACCTTGCTCTTTGGATTGGCCAGCCAGCCGACCGCCTTAGCGGCCGACGGCATGCCCGTGTAGTGCAGCAAAATCATATCGGCGCGGCAGCCCTTGCGGCGGTCGCCGGTGTTGCACGAAGGGTGCAGCGCGTTGACGAGGCTCGAATCCACCTTGAGGGTCATGACCCGTCCCCGGACTTTACCGCCGTGCGGCGGCGCTCCTCCACGATCTCGTCATAGGCCACGTTGATGGAGGCCAGCCGGCGATTGGCGGCGCAGCGCAGCTCCGGCGGAACGCCGGTGGCGGCGAGCCGGTCGGGGTGATGCTCGCGCACCAGCGCGCGGTGGCGCAGCTTCAGCTCGGCATCGGAGATATCCGGATGCACGCCGAGGATCTGGTACGGGCTGCAGGGGTCGTTGACGAAGCCGGCGCGTACGCTGAGGAACTCGCCGCGGGAGAGCCCAAACTTTTCGGCGACGACGGAAAGGAACTGATCCTCGTCCGGATGCAGCACGCCGTCGGCGGCGGCGACGTGAAACAAGCATTCGAGCAGCGCGCGCAGCATCTCCGACTCGTCGAAGAGCAGGCGAGCAATTTTCGAGGCGTAGATCTCGTACCCGGCGATGTCCTGGGCGGCGAGGTCGAACAGGCGCCCGAAGTTCGCCTTCTCATCGGCCGGAACGTTGAACACGCGCGCGAAAGCGCGTTCCTCGACGGGCAAGGCAACGCCGTCGGCCTTGGCCATCTTGGCGGCAAGCGTCGTCACCGCGATGGTGAAGGCGACGGTGCGATACCCAGGCGTCCGGCCGGCCGCACGATCACGCGTCAGCCTCGACCAGAGCGTCGAAAGCGCGTCGCGCACCGAGCCGCCTTCCGCGTCGATGCCGATCACCCGTGCTATTGCGTTCCATGGCATGGCAATCCCTTATCGGCATTCGCGGGCAACATGAAGGGCCCGGACGGCGAGTTGCGGAATCCTCCGGTAAAGTTGGCGAAATTGCCGGCAATTTAGTGCCATGCTGCGGCGATGTGGCCGCGCGGTTGACGCCTCCCGCAACGCCCGATAGCTGACGCAGCGGCGGACTTGTTCGAGCGGATCCGGATGGCCGAGCACGCAAATCACGCAAAGTGGCACTTCTGGATTGACCGCGGCGGCACCTTCACCGACGTCGTTGCGCGCGCACCCGGCGGCAGCATCCTCACCCGCAAGCTCTTGTCGGAGAACCCGGGCGCCTATGACGATGCGGCGCTGGAAGCCATCCGGTTGTTCCTCGGCGTCGCCTCGGGCGCGGCCATTCCGGCCGAGCGCATCGCCGCGGTGAAAATGGGCACCACCGTCGCCACCAACGCACTGTTGGAGCGCAAGGGCGATCCGACGCTGCTCGTCATCACGCGCGGATTGAAGGACCAGCTCGAGATCGGGACGCAGGCACGGCCCGACATTTTCGCCAAGCGCATCGTCAAGCCGGAAATGCTGTATAGCCGCGTCGTCGAGGCGGACGAGCGGGTGCGCGCCGATGGCGGGGTAGAGAAGGCGCTGGACCTCGCCGCGCTGGAAACTCAGCTGCGCCGCGCCCGCGCCGACGGCATCGACGCCGTCGCCATCGTGTTGATGCACGCCTACGCGCATCCCGAGCACGAGCGGCAGGCGGCGGAGCTGGCGCGCGCGCTAGGTTTTGGGCAGGTGTCTGCGAGCCACGAGGTCTCGCCGCTGATCAAATTGGTGCCGCGTGGCGATACCACCGTCGCCGACGCCTACCTGTCGCCGGTGCTCGCGCGTTACATTGACCGCGTCTCCGCTGCGCTGACTTCCGGCAGCGATGGTCCGAACCTGCTGTTCATGGCTTCGTCGGGCGGCCTCAAGGCGGCGCAAACATTCCGCGGCCGCGACGCCATCCTGTCGGGTCCCGCCGGCGGTGTCGTCGGCATGGCGGAGACGGGCAAGCGGGCCGGCTTCGACAAGGTCATCGGCTTTGACATGGGTGGCACGTCGACCGACGTCGCGCATTTTGCCGGCGAGTACGAGCGCTCCTTCGAGACGCACATCGCCGGCGTGCGCCTCGCCGTTCCGATGCTGCGCGTGCATACGGTGGCGGCGGGCGGTGGCTCCATCATCGCTTACGACGGCACACGCTTCCGCGTCGGCCCGGCGAGCGCCGGCGCCAACCCGGGTCCCAAGTCCTACCGCCGCGGCGGGCCGCTCACCGTCACCGACGCCAATGTCATGCTCGGCAAGCTCGACGCGCGGTTTTTTCCGCGGATCTTCGGGCCGGCGCACGACCAACCGCTGGATGCCGAAGCGGTGCGCAGCGCCTTCACCGAGCTCGCGGCCAAGGTTGGCGACGGACGTACGCCCGAGGAGATCGCCGACGGGGCCATTCGCATCGCCGTGGAGAACATGGCCAACGCCATCAAGAAGATCTCCGTGGAGCGCGGCTATGACGTTACCGAATATGCGCTCAACTGCTTCGGCTCGGCCGGCGGGCAGCATGCCTGCCTGATCGCCGACACGCTCGGCATCGAGGCGGTGCTGGTGCATCCGCTGTCGGGACTGCTGTCCGCCTACGGCATGGGCCTCGCGCGGCAGCGCGCCAGCCGCGAGCGATCGATCGAGGCGCCGCTCGATAGCGCGACCATGCGCGAGTTGGAAAGCCTCGCCTACGACCTCGGCAACGCGGCCACCGACGAGCTGCTCGACCAGGGCGTCGAGCACGACGCCATCGCCATCGAGAGCTTCGTGCATCTGCGCTATGCCGGCACCGACACAGCCCTCGCCGTACCGCTGTCGGAGCCGGGCTTCATGCGCCGCGACTTCGAAGCGCTGCACCGCCAGCGCTTCGGCTTCATATCGCCGGAGAAGGAAATCTACGCTGCCGCCATCGAGGTGGCGGCAAGCGGCGGCGATGGCGTCGAGGCCGACGACGAGAACGCCACGGCGGCGCCTGGAGCCGACAGCAGCACGCGGTTCTATTCGCGAGGGAGCTGGCACGAGGCGCCGATCGTGCTGCGCGAGGTGCTGACGCCCGGTGCAGAGCTGTTGGGCCCCGCGCTCGTCATCGAGCCGCATCAAACCGTCGTCGTCGAGCCCGGCTGGCAGCTTACGCTCACCAGCGGCAACGACATCGTTTTGACGCGCACCGAACCCCGCCAGCGAGAGCGCGTCGGCGCCGCCGCCGACCCCGTGCTGCTCGAGGTGTTCAACAACCTGTTCATGGCCATCGCCGAGCAGATGGGCGAGGCGCTGCGCAACACCGCTCAGTCGGTAAACATCAAGGAGCGGCTCGATTTCTCCTGCGCCGTGTTCGATGCAACCGGCGCCCTCGTCGCCAACGCGCCGCACCTGCCGGTACACCTTGGCTCCATGGACCGCTCGGTGGAGACGATCATCCGCGAGCGCGGGCCCGAGATGCGGCCGGGCGACGCGTACATGCTCAACGCGCCCTACAACGGCGGCACGCATCTGCCGGACATCACCGTCGTCACGCCGGTATTCGACGAGCAGGTGCTGTTCTACGTGGCGAGCCGCGGCCATCACGAGGACATCGGCGGCCTCACACCCGGCTCGATGACACCGCGCGCCGCCACCATCGAGGAGGAAGGCGTCTACATCGACAACTTCTGGCTTGTCGAGGCCGGCCGCTTCCTCGAAGCCGAGACACGCGCGCTGCTCTTAAACGCCAAGTATCCGGCGCGCCGCCCCGACAAGAACATCGCCGACCTCAAGGCGCAGGTCGCCGCCAACGCCAAGGGCGAGGCCGAGCTGAAACGCATGGTCGCCCACTTCGGCCTCGACGTCGTGCAGGCGTACATGCGCCACGTGCAGGACAACGCCGAGGAGGCCGTCCGCCGCCTGCTGTCGCGCCTCGAAGACGGCCACTTTCGTGTCGAGACGGACCAAAGCACGGTGGTCGAGGTGCGCATCACCGTCGATCGCGAGGCGCGCACGGCAAAGGTGGATTTCACCGGCACGAGCCCGCAGCAAGCAAACAACTTCAACGCCCCTGAGCCGGTCACGCGCGCCGCCGTGCTCTACACCTTCCGCGTCATGGTCGATGAGCCGATCCCGATGAACGCCGGCTGCCTGAAGCCGATCGAGATCGTCATCCCGGAAGGCTCGATGCTGCGCCCGACCCATCCCGCCGCGGTCGTCGCCGGCAACGTCGAAACGAGCCAGATCGTCACCAACGCGCTGTTTGCCGCGCTCGGCGCTCTCGGCTCGGCACAGGGCACCATGAACAACCTCACCTTCGGCAACGACAAGCTGCAATACTACGAGACGCTGTGCTCGGGCGCCCCCGCCGGCCCCGGCTTTGATGGCGCCGCCGCCGTGCACGTGCACATGACCAACACGCGCCTGACCGATCCGGAGATCCTCGAATTGCGTTATCCGGTGCTGCTGGAGGAGTTCTCCATCCGCCGCGGCTCGGGTGGCAAGGGCAAGTGGACAAGCGGCGATGGCACGCGCCGCGTCATCCGCTTCCTCGAGCGCATGCACTGCGCCATCCTGTCCAGCTACCGCCGCGTACGCCCGTTCGGGGTCGGCGGCGGCGCGCCGGGCGAAGCGGGCGAGAACTCGGTGCGCCGTGCCGACGGCAGCATCGAGCGTCTCGAAGGCTGCGACGAGACCGTGCTCGCCCCGGGCGAGGCCGTCGTCATCGTGACGCCCACCGGCGGCGGCTTCGGCAGTAGTTCCTGACGGTTACGATGCATTCGCTCTGCTGTGGCAAAAGCGGTGCCACCCCCGACCTTCGGGGCACTTTTCCCTGCCACCCCTTGCCAGGCAGCGGCACCACCCCTTCATATGTTAAGCGCACCCCCAAGCAGGTGACGGATAACGAAATGAAAACAGCTGACGCGGCACGCGCATCGCTCAAGCGGTGCTTGATCCTTGCAGCGGCCCTGACGTTCAGCGTCGGTGCCCTCGCCGAAGAGACCGAGCCCGTGTCGCAAAACGGCGCCGACTTCACCGTGCGTGACATCACCGCGGCACTGTTCAAGGCCAAGCCCGGCGAGCCGCTCGACTACTCGAACCACAACCTCACTTATCTCGATCTGTCGGGTCTCAACTTCAAAGGCGCCAAGCTGGCGAAGTCGAACCTCTATGGCGCCGACTTCAAGGATGCCAATCTGCGCGGCACCGATATGTCGGGGACTCGGCTAGATCGCGCCACGCTGATCCGCGCCGACTTCTCCGGCGCCAACCTGTCGGGCGCCAGCATCTTGCGGCCGACAATCTATACCGACCTCACCGAGAACATCGCCGATGCGCCGCGCTTTGCCGGCGCCAACCTCACCGGCATTCGCGTCATGGCGAACATGTCGGGGGCCGACTTCCACGGTGCCGATCTGACGGGCGCCAACTTCACGCCGCGTGAGTCGCGCGCCGGTCAGGGCACGCTGTCGACGCTCGCCAGGAACCTCTTGAAGTCGTGCGACTTCACCAAAGCCATCATGCGCGGGGCGAACCTGGACCATGCCGTGCTGACGTTCGCGCGCTTTGCCGGAGCCGATCTCACTGGCGCGAACCTCACCGATACCGATCTGTCGCGTGCCGATTTCACCGGCGCCAACCTGACGGACGTCGACTTTACCGGCGCCGATCTCGACGGCGCAACGCTGCTCGGCGTCAAAGGCCTCGACACGGTGAAGGGCCTGTCGACGGCGCTCAACTTCGACAAGACCATCCGCTAGTCGCACACGAAAAAGCCAGGGCGCGAGCCCTGGCTTCGTTTGTCTACGCTGCCGCCTGAGTTAGGCGCTGGCGCCCTGAGGATCGTTGCTCGGCGACGGCCGCGAGCGGCGGTCGGACATGAACTGGTCGAACTCTTCCTTGTCCTTCGCCTTGCGCAGCCGCTCCAGGAACTCGCGGAACTCGCGCTGCTCTTCCTCGAGCCGGCGCAACGTCTCCGCGCGGTAGTCATCGAAGGCAACGTTGCCGCTCGAGGGGAAGCCGCGCATCTCGCGGCTCCACCGCTCCATATTGCGGTCCCACCGGTCGGCCATGCGGCCCTGCCAGCGGCTCATCTCTCCGTGCCGTCCACATCCCATGCGTCCACTCCAGATCAGGTAGGCGAGAATTGCGAGGCCCACGGGCCAAAACAGGATGAAGGCGAGGACCATCACGGCGATCCAGGCCGGTTTGCCGTAGTCGTCGAGGGTAGCCACAACCGCAGTCATCGCAGGTTCACTCCATGTGAATGTTTATCACATTTACATAGTTGGCATCCGCCCGGCCGGCCGTCAAGTGGATGGCAGGGAAAAATCGGACACCGCCCCGGCGTGGAGAGCGGACACCCGATCCACCGCCAACGTCGCGTACACATGGGTGACCATGCGGAGGGGTGCTAGATGCGGCCACCGCCTGGAGGGGAACGGCAGAGAGCGCGCCAAGATCAGCCGCGGCGGCTTCACAGCAGCGCTGTTTCTGCAGTGCTCGGCGGTTGGAGGCTAGAGCCCTCGACTCGATGAGACTTAGCGGCAGGCGTTACTGGTCTAGCCTTGAACCCCTCGAACGTCCCGTCGGTCTCTGCCTCTATCTGTTCAGACTTCGAGACCCCGTCGCCCGTGACCACAATGGTGAGAATGTAAACTCCGTGTTCTTTGAGCTTTGCGGTGAGCCTGTTGGGGACAACCGGTAGCGAGTTTGAACTTGCCGGACTTCTTGAGGATGCGACCGACATCAACGAAGCGCTTCGCGAGATAATGCACTTTAACTTCGAGTCCGCCGATCATCGCCCAGCCTAAAGGCAACGAGTCTTGATCCCAGATGATTTCACTGGTTGTCGCACCCAGGCGCCGTTCAATTCTCACCAAGTTTGCAACGCAGTACCTCTGCGACAGCGTCTGTATGCTTATCGCACGTACTTGCATTCATCAACAAACTCACCCGTCCCTCTGACGAAGGTAGTTTCAGAAATGCCGCCGTTATCGGAATCGAACGGGGGAGCAAAATTGGCGTAAGGTCTCGATGTGCATTTACTAATGCCTCAACGAGCCATCCCAAAAAATTAAAGACCACCCAAGCGGGCAAGCCAAAAACTGTCACGCCGCGCCCCGAGCCAGCGGGCGGCACCACGATCCATTCCGAAAAACTGAGCTTGGATTTGCGGCCACAGTTGCGAGAGGGCGGCAGAGAACAAAAAGGCCGCAAAAGATAAGAGCCACGCCCTGTGCGCCTTTGCCCTGACCGCAGCTTCGATCCGATCCCTAATGAAATCCATGTGGGCGGTTTAACCTGCCACTGGCATCTGCGCCATAATCTTCAGGGCGGTTGACGGTTGCAGCCTGTATTGAGGCTAGTCACTTATCAGGCGGGACCCCGAGGCCTTCGAGGTAGATGAGCACGGCGGCTTCGAGCAGCTCCTCCGGCGTCATCGGGATCGGGCGGCGCGCCGCATCGCCGCGGCCGAACAGCGACGCGATGCCGTGGCTCAGCGACCAGACGTGCAGCGCCATCATCAATGATGGCGGCCGCTTCTCCTTCGGCAGGGTCGCGGCCACGGCCTCGCACGCGTCGCGTAAAACGCCGAAGGCGCGATCGCCCGACTCGCGCACCTCCGGGTAGTCGCCGATCGGCACGCCCGACTCGAACATTGCCGAGAACAGCGCTGGTTCCTTGGCGGCGAAGGCGAGATAGGCGCGGCCCACCCGCTCGAACGCCGCCCGCGGCGCCGGCTTGCCGCCGTCCCAGGCGCGCGTCAGCGCCTCCGTGAAGGCTTCGAAGCCGCGCCGCGCCACGTCGGCCATCAGCGCATCGCGATCGCGGAAATGCCGATAGGGCGCCGCCGGGCTGACACCCGCCGCGCGCGCCGCGTCGGCGAAGGTGAAGCCAGCCGGCCCCTTCTTGGAAATGAGTTCGAGCGCCGCCGCGATCAGCGCCTCGCGCAGGTTGCCGTGATGGTAGCCCCGCCGCGCGCCAGGGCCGTCCTTGTGCCATGCCATTGCGAGCTTTTAGCGCAATTCGCGAGGCCGCGGCAGCTCTGGCGGATCAATCGGCAGAAAGGACGTGCACGCTGAACAGGCGCTCCGCGTCGGTCCACAAGCTTTTTGGCTGCCAACCCGAGCGCTGCGCCAGCACCTGGAAGCCCTCGATATCGTACTTGTGCGAATGCTCGGTGTGGATGCGCTCGCCCGCCTTGAAGCGGAATCTGCGGCCGAGCACGGTGGCGCTCTGCTCGGCGCGGCTGACGAGGTGCATGTCGATGCGCCCATGGCGGACGTCGTAGGTGGCGAGGTGCGCGAAGCCGGCAATA
>DATBSP010000167.1:0-10174 GCA_036559705.1 Hyphomicrobium sp. | reverse complement strand
TCAGCGGACGTCTCTGCAATGCCATTGCGAGAGATATGAGGAGTTCAGATGGGCAGCGACCTCGAAACACGCATTCGCCATGTGACGGCGGTGCTCGGGCCCACCAACACCGGTAAGACCCACCTCGCCATCGAGCGCATGATCGGCCACGAAAGCGGCATGATCGGATTGCCGCTGCGCCTCCTGGCGCGCGAGGTCTACGACAAGATTGCCACCCGCGTCGGCGCCGACAAGGTGGCTTTGATTACCGGCGAGGAGAAGATCAAGCCGGAGCGCGCTCGCTTTTGGGTGTGCACCGTCGAGGCGATGCCGCGCGATGTCGACGTCGACTTCCTCGCCATCGATGAGATTCAGCTCGCGGGCGATCCGGAGCGCGGTCACGTCTTCACCGATCGGCTACTGCACGCGCGCGGCCGCTCCGAGACACTGCTGCTCGGCGCGCAGACCATGCGCGAAACCATCGCCGATCTCATCCCCGGCGCCAATTTCATCTCGCGCCCGCGTCTGTCGAAGTTGAGCTACTCGGGCCAGAAGAAGATAACGCGCCTGCCTCAACGCACGGCCGTCGTCGCCTTCTCGGCGGCTGAGGTCTACTCCATCGCCGAGCTCGTCCGCCGCCAGCGCGGCGGTGCGGCCGTCGTGATCGGCGCCCTGTCGCCGCGCACGCGCAACGCGCAGGTTGCGCTCTATCAGTCGGGCGACGTCGACTTCCTGGTGGCCACCGACGCCATCGGCATGGGCCTCAATCTCGACGTCGATCACGTCGCCTTCTCGGCGACGCGCAAGTTCGACGGACAGAATCATCGCAACCTCACCCCTGCGGAGCTGAGCCAGATTGCCGGCCGTGCCGGTCGCCACATGAACGACGGCACCTTCGGCGTCACCGGCTCTGCGGACCCATTTGATTCCGATACGATCGAGCGGCTCGAGACGCATAACTTCGAAAGTGTGCGTGTGCTGCAGTGGCGCAACCGCGATCTCGATTTGCGCACGCTCGAAGGCTTAAAGCAGTCGCTGCGCGAGATGCCCAGCATCCAGCGGCTGGTGCGTGCGCGCTCCGCCGATGACGTGATTGCTCTGGAGACCGTCAGTGCGGACCGCGATATCGCCGCGATGGTGTCGGCCCCAGCCGCTGTCGGCAAGCTGTGGGGAGTGTGCCAGATCCCCGACTATCGCAAGATCTCGGGCCAAAATCACGCCGAGCTCGTTGCCTCGATCTATGGCTACCTGATGAGCCCCGAGGAGCGCATTCCCGAGGATTGGTTCGGCAAGCAGGTGGCGCTGGCCGATCGCACCGACGGCGACATCGACACGCTCGCCAACCGCATCGCGCATATCCGCACGTGGACATTCGTTTCGAACCGTGCCGATTGGCTCAAAGACCCCGAGCACTGGCAGGGGAAGACGCGCGAGATCGAGGATCGTCTTTCAGACGCACTGCACGAGCAGTTGACGCAGCGCTTCGTCGATGCGCGCACCAGCGCGCTGATGAAGGGTATGCGCGACAAGGACGAGCTGCACGCCGAGTTCGCCCCCGACGGTGCCATCCACGTCGAGAACCATTTCGTCGGCCGCCTCAAGGGCTTCCAGTTCCAGCTCGACCCCGGCGCCGAGGGCGTCCACGGCAAGGCGACACGCAATGCTGCCGCACAAGTGCTCGCTCGCGAGCTTTCCATGCGCGCCCGCCGTGTCGCCGCCGCACAGCCCGACGCGCTGCAGCTCAATCGCCGCGGCCGCGTCCTGTGGCGTGAGGAGGAGATAGGGCAGATCGAGGCAACCGAAGATCCGCTCAAGCCGAATGTTTCACTGCTGGCCGACGAGCATCTGTCGGGTCCCGACCGCGAGAAGGTGCAGGCGCGACTCGAGGCATGGCTCACGCAGACCATCGCCGACAAGCTGAAGCCGCTGGTCGAGATCAGCAAAGCGGAAGACATCGCCGGGCTGGCGCGCGGCATCGCCTACCGCCTGCGCGAGAGCCTCGGCGTACTGCGTCGCGAGACAGTCGCCGAGGAGATCAAGTCGCTCGACCAGAACGCGCGCGCGCAACTTCGCAAATACGGCGTGCGCTTCGGCGCCTTCAATATCTACTTCCCTATCCTGCTGAAGCCGGCCGCCGCCGAGCTGATCCTGACGCTGTGGTCCCTGAAGAACGCCGGCGCCAACGGGCTGTCGGTCGACGCTCTGCCAGACGCGCCACGCGCCGGGCTCACTTCGTTCAACCCTGATCCCGCATGCCCGGAGGCATTCTATCGCGCCTACGGCTATCACGTATGCGGGCCACGTGCGGTGCGCCTCGACATGCTCGAGCGTCTCGCCGACCTCATTCGGCCGCTGCTCGGGTGGCGCGGCGGCAACGGCGCGACGCCGCCAAAAGGCGCGACGGGCGACGGCGGCTTTACTGTCGTCCCCGAGATGATGTCGCTGCTCGGCTGCTCCCCGGACGAGCTGAGCGGCGTTCTCAAAGCGTTGGGCTTCCGCCTCGACCGGCGTCCGATTAAGGCCGAGGCGGCAGTGCCTTCGTCCGCGGAATCCCCTTCTGCGAACGGCGAAGCAGCGGTTGCAGAGGCAGTACCCGCTGAAACGGCGCCGACTCCGGAACCAACGCCGATGGCGGAGGTGGCGGCCGTCGTAGCCGAGGCTACCGCTACCGCAGCAACTCCTGCCGAGCCGAGGTTCGAGGATATCTGGCGCCCGCGCCGCCATCAGCGCGGCGATCGTCGGCCAGAGCGTGGCCAACGCCACCGTCAACGTGGCGACGACCGGGCTGTGGCAAATGCGCCAACGGCCCAGCCGGTGGAACCGGCGCCAACTCCGAGCGCCCCTCTGGCCGTTGCGCCGCGCGAGGCGAAAGGCCAACCCGGCAAGGACCGGCGTCCGCACAACAAGGATCGCAACGAGCGCGGTGAGCGTGGCCGCGATGCCAGCCAGCACCGGCGTGGCCAGCAGGGTGACCACCGCCGCCGCGACGATCGGCGAGACGACCGCCGCAAGTCCGAGGTACACACCGCTGCGCCGCCGCGTCGCGCTGGCATCGATCCGGATTCCCCATTTGCCGCTCTCGGAGCGCTACGCGACGAGCTCGCCAAGCGCGGCAAGGAGAATAGCACTTGAGTACGGGCGCGGCAGACGAGGCGGCGACCGCCTTCGGCACTCAGCGCCTCGACAAGTGGTTATGGTTCGCCCGTTTCGTGAAGACCCGCACGCTGGCCGCCGATATCGTCACGGCCGGCAAGGTCCGCGTCAATCGTGTGCGCGTCGACAAGCCAGCGCAGACGGTGCGCGCGGGCGACGTCTTGACCCTTAACCTCAACCGGCGCATCCAGCTTGTGCGAGTTCTGGGGATTGCCGAGCGCCGGGGCCCTTCTGCCGCGGCGCGCGCTCTCTATGAGGAATTGACAGCCGAGGGCGTTGTCATCAAACCTCAATCGCCATCGTCGGCGCCTGTCGCCCTATGGCAGCCGAGCGAGGTTAGCCCGGTCAGGCGGCCGGTGGGGAGCGGGCGGCCAACCAAGAAAGAGCGGCGCGAGATCGATCGGCTGAATGGCAAGGTCCGCTGATTGCCAGCGGGTCCGCGGGGGAAGCCTCGACCGGCAGCCGCCTTATGATGGAAGCAGCAACCGCTGCTCGGCGGCAGCGGGAGCAAGCCGGACCTAAGTAATGACCTACATCGTCAACGAAAAATGCATCAAGTGCAAATACACCGATTGCGTCGAGGTGTGTCCGGTCGACTGCTTCTACGAGGGCGAGAATATGCTCGTCATCCACCCAGACGAATGCATCGATTGCGGGGTGTGCGAGCCTGAATGCCCGGTGGACGCCATCAAGCCGGACACCGAGCCTGGGTTGGAGAAGTGGCTCGAGCTCAACCGGAAGTTCTCCGAGAGCTGGCCGAACATCACCTCCAAGAAGGACGCCATGCCGGACGCCGACGCGCATAAGGATGAGACAGACAAGTTCCAGAAGTATTTTTCACCAGAGCCGGGGTCAGGAGACTAGGCCGGGTGGGCCTTGGCGCCGCGTTGCGGCAAAATGTGCAACCTTTTCGTACCCTTTTCAGAATGCTTACGATTTGGGCCCGACCCGTAAGAGTGCCCAAACCGTGCCGCAGGGCCGCCCTTCATTTTCAGTGAAATTTATGTTACGCTGCCTCTAGATGACGACTAAAACCCGGTACAGAGTCGGAACAGGAGCGAACAAAGAGTATCCGCTTTGCCGCATAGGCAATGATCGGACCCTCCTGCGGTCCGACCACAGGGCGGGTTTGGTCATTTCTGAGCAAAATACCCGATCGGTCCTAGCTCTCTACGGCGACGCCGATCCCCGATATCGGCCTGGAGCGACAGCGTACACGCTGGCGTGCCGGGTTGACGCGCATCGCTGCTAGTCCGCACCCCGACGAGAAAGTGAGACGACCCCTATGGCTGAAAAGAAAAAGGCGCCCGCCGCCCGCCCGGCGAAGTCAACGGCTGCCGCTGGCAAGAAAGTTGGCCGCAAGCCAACCGCTGCGAAAAAGCCGGGTCGCTCGGAAGCGAAGCTTGTCGCGAAGAAGCTCGTTGCGAAGGTGCACCCGGCCGCTAAGGCCAAGAAGGCTGGAGCGAAGACAGCAGGAACCGGTGCGGCCGTCAAGCCGGCGGCTAAGCCCGTCCTCAAGGTTGCGCATAAGGTTGTTGCCGCGAAGCCCGCGACTGCGCCTGTGCGCGCCGTAGCCGCTGCCATGAAGCCGACCGGACAGAAGATCACGGCGCCCGTGCCGCCGCAGCAGATGACGCCGAAGGCCGTAGCCGAAAAGGCCGCTGCCGCGCGTCAGCTCATGACCGCGCAGAAGAAGCCGGTCAGCCAGCGGCATGGCTTCAAGGCCAGCGAGTTCATCGTTTACCCGGCTCACGGCGTCGGCAAGATCGTCGGCATCGAGGAGCAGGAGATCGCCGGCATGGCTCTTGAGCTGTTCGTGATCAACTTCGAGAAAGAGAAGCTGACGCTGCGCGTGCCCACCGGCAAGCTGGCGAGCGTCGGCATGCGCAAGCTCTCCGAGGAGCCCGTCGTCAAGAAGGCGATGGAGACCTTGAAGGGCCGTGCCCGCGTCAAGCGCACGATGTGGAGCCGCCGCGCCCAGGAGTACGTCGCCAAGATCAACTCCGGCGATCTCGTGTCGATCGCCGAGGTGGTCCGCGACCTCTACCGTTCCGAGGCGCAGCCCGAACAGTCGTACTCCGAGCGTCAGCTCTATGAGGACGCGCTCGACCGCATGGCGCGCGAGATCGCCGCCGTCGAGAAGCTCGACGAGCGCGGTGCCGTGCAGCGCATCACCGACGTGCTCTCGAAGAGCGCCCGCGGACGTCGGCTTGCGGCCGAAGCCGAGGGCGGGGATGCCGAGACACGCGCCGCCTGATCAGGGCGGCGCATCAAAGATCTAGAGCGCTCGGTGCCTTGTGCCGGGCGCTCTTCTTTTTTGGGTGCCGGTTGGTTGTCGCGGTCGCTGCTGGTCATGGCGCCGGCTGGCGGGGATGACCGTCCGGGCAGTGTCTCCTCTGCAGGCGCGATCTGGCTCGGGTCCTCAATGTCGATATAGGGTCCGTTTCGATATTGGATCCAGCCCCGCACCTCGACGCGCTTTCCCTCCAGCGAGCTGAGCGTCTTGGCCCATTGCGGATTGGTGCGCAGTACGCGCCCTTCTATGCCAGCCGTGAAGTCGCTGTGCCAATCAGCGCCGAAGTTGATGTAGGTCCGCGCTTTCGTCACCGCGACCTTGGCAACAATGCCCGCAACGATCTCGTACGAGTTGCGCCGGCGCATGAGTTCGCCCGTGCGTTTGGATGCGCGCACCGTGTACGCAGCGTTCGCCCACAGGCCCGTGCCGGCATCGCGCGCGACGCGCTCGTATGCCAACAATTCGCGCATGCAGGCGTAGCTGCCCGGGAGGCCGTAGGCTCGCGCGTGCCCGCCGGTCAGCAGTTCTCCCTGCACCCAGACGCGTTCGCCTCCGCGTTCGATGAAAAGGTGCACCAGCTTGCGGCCGTAGCGATCTGCCTCGCGGCCTGACCAGGCGAGCGACACGGATCGTCCGAGCACCAGCGCGCGCAGGGCCGCCGTGGCCTCCTCCTCGGGTCGCCACGGTTGCGCGCTGGGGGTAAGGTCGGGCGAGCGCGGCGCCAGGGCGCCTACGAGCCGCACCTCTCGATTGTCATCGAGCAGCACCCGTCTCTGCGTCGATGACGCGCATTACGGAGCGCGTGGGACCGGCCTGCAGCGTGCAGGCTGGCTCTTCGCCTGCCTTCGGCTCAGCGCCAGCAACGCCGACGACGACCGCCAGCAACGTTGCTGCGACCGCCGGCGGCGCAAAGCGGAGTACGCAAACATCCATTGCTACGAGCTTTCCCCGTAGATCAGCATAGGCACAATCGACCGGGAAATCTCGCTAGAATAGCTCCATTGCATTGGTATCGTGCCAGTCGGGCGGCTGCGACGCGGTCGAACCGTCAGGCACCTCGAAGAGGAGCTGCCCCCAGAAGACGGTCTCGTTGCCGGCAACGAGGTGGGCGTAGGCGGGTGGCGCCTCGAGGGCGTGTAGCATGAGATCGTCGCGCGTCCACGCAGGTGCGTGGTCGAACACGACCCGATCGATGCCGGCGCTGTCTGCCGAAAAGAAATCTTTCACCAGCAGCATTCCGCCTGGCACAGTCAGCAACAGATCCCCATGGCCGATGCGGAACACCGCGACCTCGTCGGGCGTGATGCCGCCGGCGAGCAGCAGCTCGTCAACATCAGCACCACGGCGCCGTCGGAAGTATCGATGATCACGTCGATGCCGTCGCCCGGCAAATAAACGTACCCATCGGCTCCGCCAACGCCGATCAGGGTGTCATCGCCCTCGCCCCCATAGAGCGTATCGGCGTCCATCGTCGCCTCGATCACATCGTCGGCGGCGGTGCCGAGCAGGCGAGCGCCGGCTGTCGCGTCAGGCGTGGTCAACGCCGCACTATGACTGTTAGGGACGCCCAGTGAACTGCTCGGTTGCAGAACTCTGTCGTCCTCCAAGAGGTTGATGCCCTTGCCGAGCGCAATGCGGTCGGTCTTGGCGTTCCACTGGATGCGCTCGACCGAGAACAGGTGGTCGACACCGCCCTCAAACACGGCGACGTAGTTCGGCACCTTGTGCGGGATCCAGTGCCGTTTGAACGTAATCGCGACCTCGCCGGCGCCCGAATAGTCGATGACGTCGGTGCCGTCGGACATGTATCCAAGCTGTGGCTGGCCACCGTGCACGATGTTGAATCCCGGCGACCAGCGGAAGATGTCGTCGCCCTCGCCGCCGTAGAACTTCTCTGTCTGCCGTGCCGCCGCGCTGCCCTCGAATGAGTCGCGTCCGCGCCCGCCGAGAAGGACCGTGAATCCATGCTCGATGCGCAGTCGGTCATCGATGCCGGTGCCGAGCAGCGTCGCCGTTCCCGGCGACAGGTGCATACCATAGGGAAGTGTCTGAGTGGGGTCGAGGCCGGAGTAGTGGATGAGAAGCGATCGCGGAAGACGAGTTGATCGTCGGCGTGGGCGAGCCGGGCAGCCCGAAGGCGATGTAGGGGTAATCCTCCGCTTCGATATCGCGCGCGTAGCTCGACATCGTCTCCCAAGCACCGAACTCATCCCCTTCGAAGGGGAGCGCGCGGCTGCCGCGGTGCTCGGGTGTGCCGATCTTGTTGGTGAGCTCGGCGCGGGAAGCGAGGTTGGCGTTGGCCAAAGTGTTGCGGCCGTCGGCGCCTTCGATACTGAGGAACGTGCCGTCGCGCGTTGCCTCGCGCACGCCTTCCATGACGAACCAGTCATCCTGGTTTACGGCGCCCGCATCACCCGGTTCGAAGACGAGTTGCAAGTAATCGAACCCGAGGCGGCCGAGGCCGTACATCTGCACGGGGATCCATTCGATGCGGACGCGCGGCAAACTGAGCTCCCTCGACATCACCTCAGAATCCGCATTAGCCCTGACGCCTCGATGAACGCAACCGGAGATTGTGGAGAAGAAAAAAGGAACGCATCAACTCTGTCGCCCGTTTGCTGGGACAACAGAAGGAGACACTCATGGCGATCGACAATCCGCAGCGCCCGGCTTCCTCGGGCGCCATCTCCGTCTTGGTAATGATCTTGCTGGCCATAGTGGTTGTCGTCACTGCCGTAACCCTCTGGCGTGCCGACAATTCCGGGACGAATTCCCTATCCGGCGATCCGCAGGCAACCAGCCCGCAGTCGCCCCAAACGGTTCCCTGACCGCGCTGGTGGGTTCGCGGATCGGGGAGACAGACTTTCGCCATTAACCCTGTTTAGTTCGGAACCAGGAGCGCTGCTGCGCGTAGTATTCTTGCCACGGCGTTGTAGCTGCGCATCCGTTTCCTCTCCAAGCCCGGCTTCGGCCGGGCTTTCTTTTTGTGCGCTGGCTTCGAATACCGAACGGGAGAGCGCAGCACGCTCCCCCGCAAGTTTGTATGATCTCACGTCGGCCCTAGTACTTCTTCTCCCCCTTCGGGGCTGGCTCTGTCAGGCTCGGAAGAGCCGAGCCTGAAGTGCCCGCTCCAGCGCCTTCGCTTGAAGGAGCACTGGGATCAGGGACTATCGGCTGTTCGCGCCGCATCGGCATACGCGCCTTGCTGTCAGCAGGTTGTGACGACTCGGCGCTCGGCGCCTGCTGTTCGAGTTGGGGATCGGCTGGGCTCTCGACTGTCGTTTGCGCCAACGCGCCCGTTGTCCCGAGCGCGACGATGGCCATCATTGTGAAAATCTCGGCTCTCATTGGTGAATCTCCTTGGGGTCGCCCCGTGACCCAAGAACCCTCACGCGCAAGGCAAGTTCCGGTACGGCTAATCTCGGCAGTGGCGCTATCGCGTCGAGGTGGGCGCCAGCGGCTTCCGCAGCCTCGTTCAAATTCCGGTGTTTGCGGCACGCATGGCGCTGCCGGCCCTTGCAAGGGGCCAGGGGCTTCGCGCTCGTTGCGAGCGCCTTCGCCCTCTGAGTTTGCCTCGCGTCATGCGCCGCGGTATTTGACGCGTGTCAGTGTCAACCTGGACGTTGCGTGCATTCGGTCGAAAAGGCCCCGTAGCTCAGCTGGATAGAGCACCAGATTCCTAATCTGGGGGTCACAGGTTCAAATCCTGTCGGGGTCGCCAACTATTGCAATGGCTTATACCATCAACGCAACAGCTTGACCTGCCATTGGGGTTCCGCTGGGGTTCCAATTTGCAGCCTCGCGCGGGTGAGACGTAGCGTCGCTGCTGCGAATTTGTCGCCGGTACCCACCCTTGGGCCGACCCGCAAATTCGCTGCATGCTTGTGAGCGCGGCACGGGCCGCCGTGCTGCGTCCGAATCCTCGAAAGCAAGATGATGTGGCGCGGGCCTCGCAGCCCGACCGCGATCAATGTGAAGGCGTGCACCAATGGTGACGAAGAACCAGGTAACGAGCTCCCGTGAGGAGATGATACGCGCGTTGTTGGATGACAAGTTTGCTGCTGCATCTGAGCTTGGCGAGCGGGAATACGACTGCTTCGAACTTGTGTCTGGCCGGAGCAAACGTGGTGCGCTCATGCACGAGAGTTGGCGTGAGGACACGAGCAAGGCGCGCGTGCGTAGAACACTGTACTTGGAGACACTCAGCAACCCCGAACTGGCAGAGCTTGTCCAAAAGATGAACTCGGAGGTAGCGCAGCGCACCCCACACGAGGAGCGGTTGTTCTTCAATGAGCCTTTCGCGGACGCACAGTATTACCATTGGGCTCTAATGCCCTGTTGGTCGCTAGAGGAAGCGACAGCTCTGCTGCTGGGAAAGGACCCAGATGTTGTGGACCTCCTTGCGCTGAAGCACCTCCACGGATCCTCTCAGTTTGCAGCTCGCTTCGTGACCCTGTTGCATAGACTACAGGAAGCCAAAGAACAGGCCGAGTTGGATGAGTATGTCAGCGCCGAGCAACTGCTCGACTGGGCTAAGAGGCGTCAGGTTGAGGTCCCCGCGCGCATGAGTAAGTCAATCAATAAGTCAATCAAAATGTATAGCGCGGTAGGAGAGGCTGAAAAGGCAACGCTGTGGGAGACAGTGCAGGATGCCAAGACCCCAAGTGAACGGCCGCCTACTCCACATGAAAAGACTGCTTGGGCCAGAGTGCGCCGCAGCCAGGAAAAAATGATCATAGCCATGGC
>DATBSP010000166.1:0-8122 GCA_036559705.1 Hyphomicrobium sp. | reverse complement strand
TCCATCGGCGGCACCATCGGCGCGGCGTTGTTCGGCGGCATCTTCGCCTATGTCCTCGAGGCACACCTGCGCCAGGCGCTGCCCGGCCTTAGCGAGGCGCTGCGCGATCCCGACGCCATCGCATCGCTGGCCGAGCCGATGCGCTCGACCTACCTTTCCGTGTTCGTCGACGCGTTGCGTCCCGTGTTCCTCACCGCCGCGCTTCTGGCGCTGGCCTCGTTCTTCCTGGCGCTGGCCATCAAGGAGGTGCCGCTGCGCAGCTCCATCGCGCCCGAGCCGGTGAGCGATGCCTTCCAGATGCCGCGCGACGCCACATCGCTCGAGGAGTTGGAGCGAATAGTCGCCCGCATCACCGCCCGCGAGAACCGCTGGCGCGTCTACCGGAGCGCAGCGTCGCGCATGGGAATCGGGCTGGAGCCGGACGAGCTGTGGCTGCTGGCGCGTCTTGGCGAAGCGAAAAGTCCGGTGAGCACGACGCAGTTGCAGAGTCGATTGAGCATTGCCGGCGAAGATTGCTCCAGCCTGCTCGACCGCCTCGTCGAGGCCGGCATGGCGACCGCTACGAGCGACGGTGACTTCGAGTTGAGCGCCGGGGGGCATGCCGCATATTTGCGGTTGGTTGGGCAGCGTGAAGCCGACCTGAAAAAAATGCTCGCCGACTGGAAGCCGGACGAGCATCCCGAAGTGGTTTCGATGATGCGGGAGCTGGCCAAATCCTTCGCCAGCTACCCGCCTACGCGGCCAAGCGCGCCGTAAACCCGCTAGCGCTACTTTTGCGCAGTTTTGATCTTCTTGCCGGAACCCTTGCCGTGCACCGTCAGGTGCACCTTCTGCAAGCCCGAGAAGCCGAGGGCGCTGGCGGCGCCTCTGGAAAGGTCGATGACCCGCCCTTTGATGAACGGGCCGCGGTCGACGATGGTGACGACGACGGTACGTCCGTTGCGAGGATTTTTGACGCTGACTCTGGTGCCAAAGGGCAGCGTGCGATGGGCTGCGACCATGGACTTGGAGCTATAGGACCGCCCGCTGGCCGTCACCGACAGGTCCGAGTAGTGCGAGGCGACTCCGCTCTGTGCTTGGGCGGCTGCGAAGGGCAGCACGGAGGCCCCGGCGAGGACGATTGTTCTGGCGATGAGGGTTTGCATGTCTTCTCCACCTTGTTGACTTCAAGGGCTCATTTGCATGCTCAACCCGGCATGGGAATGCCGCGTTCCTTCAAAGACTTGCAATGGGCGGACATACTTGAATTGTTAACCGCTACGCCACCGCGTAATGGCGCTTCCGACCCGGCGCGTCGGTTTGCGCGGCGCGATATGTCGCGATGCGTTAACCGCAAAATCTTGGTTGCTGGGATGGTGATGGAGGCGCCGGGCTGATGCCTAGCGCGGCTTACGCCGTCGCGGGCCGCCACCGTTTTGATCGTTGGCCGGCACCTGACGCGTCGACTTGCGCAGCGCTTCTTTCAGGCTCGTCGGACGCCCGTGCTTGTCGAGCAGATCGCGAAAGGCCTCGTCGGCCAGCTCCTGCAGGTCCTTCATCGAATCGCGGCCGAGCAGCTCGAGCGCCTGCAGCGTCTGCGCGTCGAACGCGATGAGCTTGCGCGGTCCGCTGTCTTCCAGCACCGCGCTTCCCGTGAGGCGCGCCGGCCGCGCCGGCTTCTTGCTTGGCGGCTTCTTCGCCATCGCGGCTCTCTCTGAGGGCCAGTGCGCGCGGACTAGGCGCGCTTCTTCGTCCCGCTGCGGCGGGGCGCCGGCGCACGCCGTGACGTAGAGCGCGCCGCCTTCGCCTTGCTGCCCTCGCCGATCGACTTCTTCAGCGCCGACATGAGATCGATCACCTTGGCGCCGCCCGGTGCCGCCTCCTCGTGCGGAGCCTTGATCTTGTGGCCCTTCAGCTTCTTCTGCACCAGCTCGCGCAGCGCCGTGGCGTAATGATCCTCGAACTGGTCGGGCGTGAACTTGCCCGCTTTGCGCTCGATCAGCTCGACGGCGAGGTCGACCATCTCCTTGTCGGGCTTGCCGGTGGGCACCTCGTCTAAGAACTGGTCGGCTTCCTTCAGCTCGTCGGCGTAGCGCAGCATCTCCATCAACAGACCGTCGCCGAGCGCGGTGATGGCAACGAGCCACTCGCGGCCGCCGATGGTGAGCTGGGCGAGGCCGGCCTTGCCGGTTTTCTTCAACGCTTCGCGGATGACGACGTAGCCTTCGCCGGAATGCTTGTCGGCAGGGGCGATGAAATAGGGGCGCTCGAAATAGCGCGGGTCGATCTCATCGACGTCGACGAACTTGACGAGGTCGATGGTCTTCTTGCTTTCCAGCTTGACCGCGTCGATCTCGTCCGGATCCAGCGTCACATACGTATCGTTGTCAACCTCGTAGCCCTTGACGATATCGGCGCTCTTCACCTCGCCGATGCCTTGCACCGTCTTGGTATAGTTGATGCGGCGCCCGGAAGGCTTGTGGATCTGCCGGAAGGAGATTTCCGACTTCGACTCGACGGCGTTGAAGATCTCGACGGCGATCGAGACGAGGGAGAGGCGCAGAAAGCCCTTCCAGTAAGCACGCGCGGCCATTGTAAGCTCCGCAACTCGAGGGGGACCAGCCTCCACCTTATGACGCCAATGATAACAAAAAAGTTCCTGACTTCGAAGGTCGCTCCGTGAACCCGCAATTGCTGATCAAGCCGCCACCTTGGCGGATCTGGCTTCTATCTGGCGCACCCTCGAGCCTACCATTCGAGCCGGGGAGACCTACGCCCTGCCGCCGGACATTAGCGAGGCGGACGCGGTCGCCTATTGGATGGGACCGGGGCGCCAGGTCTTTCTTGCCGAGCGGGACGGCCGCTTCGTCCGCACTTACTTCCTGTGTGCCAACCAGCCTGGTGGCGGCACCCACGTCGCCAATTGCGGATACATGACGGACTCGGCAGTGCGTGGCCGCGGGATCGCGAGGCAGTTGGCCGAGCACTCGCTCGAGGAGGCACGTCGGCGCGGCTTTCTTGCCATGCAATACAACTTCGTCGTCTGTTCGAACGAGGACGCCGTGCACCTGTGGCAGAGCCTCGGTTTCACGGGGCCGCCTGCCCGGCGCCTTCCGCCATCCGCGTCTCGGCTACGTCGATGCCCTCGTCATGTTCCGGCGGCTTTGACGGGCACTCGCTCCACTCCCTTGGTTAACCAACAGCTGGGCAGCTTGTGACGGAGCTTCCAGCGCGCATTGGCGGGCCGGCGTGGCATTGCGGTCACCCTTAGTTAAGCGACCGTTGTTACCTTCCCGAAATGAGGCGGGCGCGGGGCGAGTTTGCTGTGTTCCGCAGTCCTCATCAGGATCAACGAGGAAGAAAATGCGGATCGCTATTGCTTTGGGCTCGGCCGTCGTCGCGGTGTTGACACTGCTCGCCGTTTCCCAGTCTCCCGCTCAGGCGGAGGTCTATCGCACGCCCGCCGGCGAGGTTAAGTACCGCTGGGTAAATCCGAACGCCAACGGCACCCACTATTTCTACTATCGCGGCTACGCTTACCCGTACGTCTCGGGCCTCGCCTATCGCGAGCGCACCGGCGAGGTACGCCCGTCGGACGTTCCGCACCGCGAGCGCGTGCAGCGCTAAGCGCTATGGCAGCGAAAGTGAGTCTCAGGCGTTGACGGCGATGGCGCCGTCGGGCCTGTCGAACGCGTAGAGCGACGGGTCGAAGGGTGCACGCGGCTGCTTCTCGGCGATAATGCGCGCGCGCCGCTTCAGCAGCGGCAGTACCTTGTGCGCCAGCCAGATGACACGCCGTGTCGAGCCGGGATCGACGAGGTGCGTGGTCGGCACTTTCAGTCCGCGCCACTTCAAGACGTAGCCGATCGGCAGCTCGATCTCATCCTGCAAGGCGATCATTTCGGCATAGAGCTTTGCGGCAGGCGAGATGATGGCGCCGAAGCCGTTGCGCGGCTGTGCCCAGCCGACGATGTAGAGATTTTTGACCGTATCGGGGAAGGCGCCGCCATAGACCTGCACGATGTCGTTCTCGACCGGCATCAGGCTCTTCGGCAGGAACGGAATGGCGTTGTTGTAACCGGTCGCAGCGACGATGAGGTCGAACTCGCCGACGCTGCCGTCGGTGAAGTGCACTTTGGTACCGGAGAAGCGTGCGATATCGGGCCGGGGCTTGATGCGCCCCTGGCGTAAATAGTTCAGCACCTCGGTGCCGAATGCCGGGTGCCGCTCGAACAGCTTGTGGTTTGGCTTCTGCAATCCGTACTGACGGTAGTCGCCGATGAAGACACGCACCAGCGCGCGCAGCACGAGCCGCTGCAACCACACCGGCAGGTTCCAGATCGGCAGATCGGTAAGCGGCTTGCCGAACGCGGTCTTCGGTAGGAACCAGTAGCCCGAACGCAGGCTGAGATCGCAGGTGGCGCCGACGCGCGCCGACTCGCAGGCGATGTCGCAGCCCGAATTACCGCCGCCGATGACCAGCACGCGCTTGTCGCGGAGCTGCTTAGGGTCCTTGTAGTCCTTCGAATGGATGAGCGTGCCGGTGAAGCGGCCGGGGTAGCTCGGCAGGCGCTTGTCCCAGTGATGGCCGTTGCAAACGACTACGCCCTTGTAGGTGCGCTCTTCGTCGTTTTCGAATATTACTTGCCAGCTCTCGTCCGCCAGCGGCATGGCGCGCACGACTTGGCGGTTGAACTCGATCGCTTCGTCGATCTCGCGGTCGCGTGCAAAGTTTTCGAGGTAACGCAGCATCTGGCTGCTACTCGGGAAATCGGGGTAGTGCGCCGGCATCGGATAATCGGTGTAGCCAGTCGACTTCTTCGAGGAGACGATATGCACGCCCTGGTAGGCGCCGGTTCGCCACAGGCCGCCGACGCCATCGCCTGCATCGACCTGATCGAAGGCGACACCGCGCTTCTTC
The DNA here is from genome assembly GCA_036559705.1 of Hyphomicrobium sp. Taxonomy (GTDB): domain Bacteria; phylum Pseudomonadota; class Alphaproteobacteria; order Rhizobiales; family Hyphomicrobiaceae; genus Hyphomicrobium_A. The sequence continues at coordinate 3,222 of DATBSP010000166.1, read as the reverse complement.
AACGCGTCGGCCATGGCTAAGCCGACAGGACCGGCACCGATGACAAGCAAGTGATCGGTTCTGGACGCCGTTCGACGCATGTCCCGTCCCGAGGAATATGCTTATGAATGAGGAATTGGATTAAACCCAGAAACGACGGCCGTCCACTGCGGCTTCGCGCCCGGCCGGAAGCGGCAGTGGGGAACGCCGATGTGGGTCAACGGCGTTCCGCCACCGGCCAAAATGTCGCAAGCCCGCAGCCCACTGATTATTCAGCGGCAATTGCCGCCGGGACGGCACAAAGCCCGAGCTGGCGCTTGGCCTGCTCGCGCAATAGGTCGATCGGTTTCAACTTGCCGTCGGCCTCGAAGTGCCAATACGTCCAGCCGTTGCAAGCGCTCTTTCCCTGCACGATGGCGCCCAGGCGGTGGATCGACCCCTGATTGCCCCCCGAGCTCAGCGAGCCGTCAGCCTTGACCTCGGCGCGAATCCGCTTGCGCGCATCGAGCAGTGTCGCGCCCGGCTCGACGAGACGCATTTCGACGATGGTGCCGAAGGCGACGCGCGGCTCGGTGCGCTTCGAGCGCACCGTCTCCAGCGCCGACAGTGGCAGCGGCTGCACGCGGGCGATGCGCTCGTCGGCGGCCTTGGCGTAATCGGGATCGCGCTCGATGCCGATGAAGCGGCGGCCGAGCTGTTTGGCGACGGCGCCGGTCGTGCCGGTGCCGAAGAACGGGTCGAGGACGACGTCGCCCGGCTTCGAGGAGGCGAGCAGCACGCGCTGCAACAGCGCCTCCGGCTTCTGCGTCGGGTGCGCCTTGCGGCCGCCGTCGTCCTTCAGGCGCTCTGGCCCCGAGCAGATCGGGAATAGCCAATCGGAGCGCATCTGCAGGTCGTCGTTCAGCGCCTTGAGGCTCTCGTAGTTGAACGTCGCGCGCGCCCGCTGATCGCGCGCCGCCCAGATCAGCGTCTCGTGCGCGTTGGTGAAACGCTTGCCACGGAAGTTCGGCATCGGGTTGACCTTGCGCCAGATGACGTCGTTCTGGATCCAGAAGCCGAGGTCTTGGAGCGCGACGCCGAGGCGGAAGATGTTGTGATAGGAGCCGATGACCCAGATGGCGCCGTCGGGCTTCAGGATGCGGCGGCACTCGCCGAGCCAGGCGCGCGAGAAGGCGTCGTACTCGGCGAAGCTCGCAAATTTGTCCCAGGCATCGTCGACGCCGTCGACGCGCGTATTGTTGGGACGCATCAGATCGTTGGCGAGCTGCAGATTGTAGGGCGGGTCGGCGAAGACGAGATCGACCGAATGGTCGGGCAGCTTTTTCAGCGCTGCGATGCAATCACCGACGATGACGCGATTGGCCGCGAGGGCCCCAGGGGAACGACGCAGAACCATTGAACGCGACTCTCAATTCAGGGGAAGCCCGCGCTCCGACAAGCAACGGCGCTCCTCGAAGCCCGCGGATTCTAGCTGGGCGCGGAGTCGGTTGGCCAGAGATTTATCGGTTGCCGATGCAGTGCCGCGGGGCGCCAATGAGTTGACGCCATTAGTGGATTCTACACCACTTCCTCTTCCCCGGTGATGAGGCCAAGGGCCAGCTGCACAGCGCGGAACGAGCGCCGGTGATGCACTGTCACGCCGAGGCGCCTGATGGCGTCGTGGTGCTCGGCAGTGCCGTAGCCCTTGTGTCGCTCGAAGCCGTAGCCCGGATGTTTTGCGCCGAGCTGCACCATCAGCCGGTCGCGCGTCACCTTGGCGATGATCGAGGCGGCAGCGATCGACAGGCAGCGCGCATCGCCCTTGACGACGGTACGCGATGGGCAGCCGAGCTTGGGCGCGCGGTTGCCGTCGATGGCGACGAGCTTCGGCGTCTGCGGCAGCTGAGCCACGGCCTGCGCCATCGCCCACATGGTGGCGTGCAGAATGTTCTGGCGGTCGATGCGCTTCACGTCGGCCATGCCGATGCCGACGACGGCCGTCGCCTGGATGCGCACGTAGAGGAATTCGCGCGCTTCCTCGTCGAGCACTTTTGAATCGTCGATGCCGTCGGGAATGCGCTCGGGGTCGAGGATGACCGCTGCTGCCACGACGGGTCCGGCCAGCGGCCCTCGGCCCGCTTCGTCGACGCCGGCGACCGGACCGCCGTGCAGCTGCAGCTCCGCCGCCTCCAACTCGAAGGTCGGTCGCGGTCGAAGCTCGGCGGCAGCTTTCCCCATGAAGGGGAAGGTTCAACCCGGCTGCTTCCCAAGTCAAAGCGGCGCGCGCACGTTGCTGAGGAAAACCCTCAGAAAAGAGGCATTTGTTGCCCGGCGAGCACGGGGCGCTGAAACAGGTCGGTGCGCAGCTCGTTGCGAAGCTCGTTCAAGCCCAGCCGCTTGATCGCCAGCCGGAAGCGCATGCCGATCTGCTCGGCATAGGGGCCAGTGCCGCGCTGGCGCACGCCGAACTCCGACGTGTAGTCGCGGCCGCCATGCATCGATTGCACGAGTTGAATGACACGGTCGGCACGGTCAGGGAACTCGGCTGCCAGCCATTCGCGGAACAGCACTTTGATCTCCAGCGGCAGGCGCAGCATCACATAGCCGGCCGAGCGGGCGCCGGCCGCCTTCGCCGCTTCGAGAATGCGCTCGATTTCGGGATCGGTGAGCCCGGGGATGATAGGCGCCACCATCACCGTCGTCGGGATGCCGGCCTCGGCGAGCTGGCGCACGGCGTCGAGACGCTTCGCCGGTGTCGGTGCGCGCGGCTCCATCGAGCGCGCAATCTTTCCATCAAGCGTTGTCACCGAAATCGCAGCCCGCGCCAGTCCGCGCTTTGCCATGCGCGACAGGATGTCGATGTCACGCGTGATCAGCGCCGACTTGGTGACGATGCCGACAGGGTGCGAGGTGCGCTCCAGCACCTCGAGGATGGAGCGCATGATACGGCGCTCGCGCTCGATGGGCTGGTAGGGATCGGTGTTGGTGCCGATCGCCATGCACGCCGGCTCATAGCGGGGATTGGACAGCTCCTTCTCCAGCAGTTCCGCGGCGTTGGTGCGCGCGTAGAGCTTGGTCTCGAAGTCGAGGCCGGCCGAATGACCTAAGAAGCAGTGCGTCGGCCGGGCGAAGCAGTAGACGCAGCCGTGCTCGCAGCCGCGATAGGGGTTGATCGAGCGGTCGAACGGCACGTCGGGCGAATCATTTTTCGTCAGGATGCTGCGGGTGGCGTCGCGCATCACGGTGGTGCGCATCGGTGGCGTG
>DATBSP010000165.1:0-19502 GCA_036559705.1 Hyphomicrobium sp. | reverse complement strand
ACCATCGACCGTGGGGCCCTTAAGGACACTATTATCGGCGAAGGCACGAAAATTGATAATTTGGTACAAATCGGGCACAACGTCGTGATCGGACGCCATTGTGTGCTGGTTGGGCAGAGCGGGCTTTCGGGCTCCACCGAGCTCGGCGATTTCGTCGTCATGGGCGGCCAATCGGGCGCCATCGGCCATATCAAGATCGGTACCGGCGCCCAGATCGCCGGTACTGCGCATCCGATCAAGGATGTTGCTGCAGGCGCCCGCATCGGCGGGACGCCTGGGCGACCGCTGGCCCAGTGGGCCCGGGAGATAGCCTTGCTGGCTCGCATGGTCAAACGCGGCGACAAGGATGATGCGGACGAGGGTTAGTTGCGGGTATGTGTCAGGCGCGGGGCGCCGGCAGAGTATGAGGTCGAAGAAACATGAACGACATGGGTGAACCCAAGGCGAAGTCAGCGCTGGCCACCGCGGACATCATCCGCGTCCTCAAGCTGCTGCCGCATCGCTATCCATTCCTCATGCTCGACCGCATCTATGACATGGATGGGGACTCAAGCTGCGTCGGCGTCAAGAACGTGACCATCAACGAGCCGTTCTTCCAGGGCCACTTCCCGCAGTATCCGGTGATGCCGGGCGTGCTCATCATTGAGGGCCTGGCACAGACCGCCGGGGCGCTGTGCGTGCACAGCCTCGGCGAGGACTACCGCGCCGAGCTCGTCTATTTCATGGGCATCGACCGCGCCAAGTTCCGCCGCCCGGTGCTGCCGGGCGATCAGATCCATTATCACGTGCGCAAGATCCGCAACCGCGGCCGCGTGTGGCGCTTCTACGGGGAAGCCAAGGTCAACGGGCAGGTCGCCGCCGAGGCCGAGGTCAGCGCCATGCTCGCCGACACCGCCGAGGCTCGGGCGTTCGCGGCAGGCAAGCATGGGTGAGATGACCGCTCACCCGACGGCAGTCATCGAGGCCGGTGCCAAGCTGGGCTCAGGGGTGAAGATCGGCCCCTATTGCGTGATCGGTCCCGACGTGACGCTTGCCGAGGGCGTTGAGCTGATGAGCCACGTCGTCGTCGCCGGCCGCACCAGCATCGGCGCGCGCACGCGCATCTTTCCCTTCGCTTCCATCGGTCATCAGCCGCAGGACCTCAAATACCACGGCGAGCCGTCGACGCTCAGCGTCGGCGCCGACTGCATGATCCGCGAGGGGGTCACGCTCAACCCTGGCACAGAGGGCGGCGGCATGTCGACGACCGTCGGCGACCGCTGCGCCTTCCTCGCCAATTCGCACGTCGGACACGACTGCCACGTCGGCAATAACGTCGTGTTCTCCAACAACGTCATGCTCGCCGGCCACTGCTCGGTCGGCGATTTCGCCATCATCGGCGGCGGCGCGGCGGTAATTCAGTTCGCCCGCGTCGGCGCGCATTCATTCCTCGGCGGCATGTCCGGCCTCGAGAACGACCTCATCCCTTACGGCATGGCGCTCGGCAACCGCGCCCACCTTTCCGGGCTCAACATTGTCGGCCTGCAACGGCGCGGTTTTTCCCGCAACGACATCCACGACCTGCGCCGCGCCTACCGGCTGTTGTTCGCCGCCGAGGGCACGTTGGTCGAGCGCACCGACGACGTGGCGACGGAGTTCGCCGGCCAGCCGATCGTGCAGGAAATTCTCGCGTTCATCCGCGCCGGGGGCAAGCGCAGCCTGTGCACGCCGAAAGAAGCAGCCGAGGCTTGAGCTGAGATGTCGGGCCCGCGGCGCGTCGTCGGCATTGTAGCGGGCGGCGGTAGCTTGCCGCGCGAGATCGCCGAGCATGTCATGGCGGGCGGCGGAGCGGTGCACATCGTGTCCATCATCGGCGAAGGCGACCGCGACTTGAGCGATTTTCCACTTACCAAGGTCGGCTGGGCGCAAATCGGCGGCATGGTGCGCGCGCTGCGTAACGCCGACGTTACGGAGATGGTCATCGTCGGCTCGGTGCGCCGGCCGGATCTCGGCGCCATCAAGCCGGACCTCGGCTTCTTCCTCAATCTTCCGGCCATTGCCCGCGTCGTCGCCACCACCGGCGACGACAGCGTCCTCAGCGGCGTCGTGCGCTTCTTCGAGAGCAAGGGCTTTAAGGTTGTCTCACCGGTCGAGGTGGCGCCGGCGCTACTGGTCGCGGAGGGCCCCGTCGGGGAACTGCAGGCCGCGGCGCACGAGATAGGCGACATCGCGCGCGGCTTTGACGTTGTGCGCGCCCTGGGTCCGTTCGACGTCGGCCAAGCCGTCGTCGTTACTGCCGGTCGCATCGAGGCCATCGAGGGCGCCGAGAACACCGACGCCATGCTGGCACGCCTTGCCTTGCAGCGGCGGCTCCCCGAGGGCGGTGTCGGTCCACGCCGCGGCGTGCTCGTCAAACGCCCGAAGCCGCGTCAGGAAATGCGCGTCGATATGCCTGCCATCGGCCCCGGCACTGTCGTGCGCGCGCTTGAAGCCGGACTGCACGGCGTCGCGGTGCTCGCCAGGGGCGCTATTGCACTGGAACGCGCCGAGCTCGTGCGCAGCGCCGACGAAGGTGGCATCTTCGTACAGGGTGTCGTCGACCGTGGCGTCGCTGCAGCATCGCCCTTCGCCTTCCTGCCCATCTTCGCCAAGGTCGGCGATGCGCCGGCAGGCGCGCGCCAGCTCATCGATGCGGCGCGCGGCGCGGCGCTTCTCCATGCCTTGAAACCGTTTCGCGAGAGCGGCGGCACCGTCATCGACCGCGGCCATGTGCTCTCCATCGAGTGTGGGGAAGGCATCGCCCCGCTCATCGCCCGGTCGGGGAGTCTGCGCCAGTGGGGGCGCCGCCGCTGGGCCCGCCGCTCCGCCGTGGCAGTGGTATCCGAAGCGGTGGCTGCCGATCTTGCCTCCGTCATTGCCGCCGCGGCCTCGGCGCATCTCGCCGGCATCGCCGTGCTCGGCCGTACGCCCGACGAGTTGGTACACGGCATCGAGCTGGCCGACCGCCACAGGCTGTTCCTCATCGCAACGGCGAACGGAGGCGCGTCGTGAGCCTCACCGATCGAGCCGCGGCCGCGCGGCCGCCGACCTCTGGCCGTATCGGAAAGGGGGGGCCCGCCGCCGGCCGCGACGACCTGCGCATCTTCCTCGTCGCCGGCGAGCACTCGGGCGACGCACTTGGCGGCAAGCTGATGAGCACGCTCAGCGCCTACAGCAAGGGCCGCATCCACTTTCTCGGGGTCGGCGGCGAGGACATGGAGCGTGCTGGCCTCGCCTCGCAGTTCCCGCTCTCCGACGTCGCCGTCATGGGGCCGCTATCGATCCTGCCGCGCCTGCCACGCATCATGTCGCGCGTCTACCGCACCGTCGATGCTGCCGTCGCTGCCGAGCCGGACACCGTCGTCATCATCGACGCGCCCGAGTTCACTCACCCTATCGCCAAGCGTATTCGCAAGCGCGCACCACTCATTCCCATCATCGACTACGTATCGCCGAGCGTGTGGGCGTGGCGACCGGGACGCGCGCGCAAGATGCGCCCCTATGTCGATCACGTCATGGCGCTGCTGCCGTTCGAGCCCGCGGCGCACCAGCGCCTCGGCGGGCCCCCTTGTACCTACGTCGGGCACCCGCTGATCGAGAAACTCGACTGGTTGCATGATCTCGATCCAAAGCCGCTGGTCGAGCGCCTGCAGCTCGATCCCGGGCGGCTCGTTCTCGTCGTGCTGCCGGGTAGCCGCACGTCAGAGGTCTCGCGCCTCGTGGGGCCGTTCGGCGAGGCGCTGGAGTTGCTGCATGCTCGCCGCATCCGCCCGCAAGTCATCATTCCGGCCGTACCGCACGTGCGAGGCCTGATCGAGCGGCTCATGCAGTCGTGGACGGTGAAGCCGCACATTGTCGAAGGTGAGGAGGACAAGTTCCGCGCCTTCAAGCTGGCTCACGCAGCGCTTGCCGCCTCGGGCACGGTGACGCTGCAATTGGCCCTCGCCGGCACGCCGATGGTCGTTGCCTACAAGGTCGATGGCCTTGCGGCGCAGATGCGCTTCCTGCTTCAGGTTCCTTCGGTGGTGCTCGCCAACCTCGTGCTCGAGGAGAACGCGTTTCCGGAGTTCCTGCAGGATGAATGCACTCCGGACAGGCTGGCCAGCGCGTTGGAACAATTGCTGCGCGACACGGGCGAGCGCCGCGCGCAGCTCGCGGCGCTGGCGCGCATCCCTCACAAGATGCTGCTCGATAACGGCACGCCGAGCGACGCAGCCGCCGAGATTGTCCTCTACTACGCCGCGCATGGACGCCGGCCGGAGTGACGCGGCCATTACGACGGCGGCCGGCGGTGCGAGACCGCCGGCCGCCGCGTAGCGCCCGAAAACCTGTGAAAGATCAGCCGCGCTGATCTATCGGCACGAAGTTGCGCTCCGTGGCGCCCTGATAGAGCTGGCGCGGACGTCCGATGCGCTGCTCAGGATCCTCGATCATCTCTTTCCACTGCGCGATCCAGCCGACCGTGCGGGCGATGGCGAACAGCACCGTGAACATCGAGACGGGGAAGCCCAAGGCACGCAGCGTAATGCCGGAGTAGAAGTCGATGTTGGGATAGAGCTTCTTTTCGATGAAGTAATCGTCCTGCAGGGCGATGCGCTCCAGCTCCATCGCCACCGCCAGCAGCGGCGCGTCGCGGACGCCTAGCGCGTCGAGCACCTCATGGCAGGTCTTCTGCATGACCTTGGCGCGCGGGTCGTAGTTCTTGTAGACGCGATGGCCGAAACCCATCAGGCGGAAGCCGGAGTTCTTGTCTTTCGCCTTGGCGATGAACTCGGGGATGCGGTCGACGGTGCCGATCTCGGTCAGCATGTTGAGCGCCGCCTCGTTGGCGCCGCCGTGAGCAGGACCCCACAGGCAAGCGATGCCGGCGGCGATGCAAGCGAACGGATTGGCGCCCGAGGAGCCGGCCAGGCGTACGGTTGAAGTCGAGGCGTTCTGCTCGTGGTCGGCGTGCAGGATGAAGATGCGGTCGAGCGCGCGCGTCAGCACCGGGTTCGCCACATAAGGCTCGCACGGGATTGCAAAGCACATCTGCAGGAAGTTGCTGGTGAAGTCGAGATCGTTGCGCGGATAAATGAACGGCTGGCCGATCGAATACTTGTAGGCCATCGATGCGATGGTCGGCATCTTGGCCAGCATGCGATAGCTTGCGACCTGACGCTGCTCGGGATCGCTGATGTCGGTTGAGTCGTGATAGAACGCCGCCAGTGCGCCGACGGTACCAACCATCACTGCCATCGGATGCGCGTCGCGCCGGAACCCGGTGAAGAAGCGCGTCATCTGCTCGTGCAGCATGGTGTGACGCGTGATGGTGTTGCGGAAGACGTCGAACTGACCCTTGGTCGGTAGCTCGCCGTTGAGCAGCAGGTAACAGGTCTCGAGAAAGCTCGACTGTTCGGCCAGCTGGTCGATCGGATAGCCGCGATAAAGCAGCACGCCAGCGTCGCCATCGATATAGGTGATGCGCGACATGCAGTTGGCGGTCGAAGTGAAGCCGGGGTCGTAGGTGAAGCAGCCGGTGTCGCGGTAAAGCTTGCCGACGTCGATGACGTCGGGGCCCATGGTGCCGCTGCGCAGCGGCATTTGCGTCGACTTGCCGTCGAGCGTCAGCTCGGCGGTTATCTCTTCGGCTTTGGCAGCTTTTTCGTGGACGTTCATGGCGCGGATCCCTGTGATACCAGGCAACGGGAATGGGTTGCGAGCACTCGGAAGCCTCCCGGCGAGCGGTTCAAGCAGTGTCCCCTAATGAGCGTTTTTCGTTGGTGGTGGCGTCGTGGCGGCGGTTGGCCGCTCGTATTGTCCCGAGCCTTTCTTGTACACCATTTTTGCAGCGCAACATAGGGCCGATAACCCCCGCCGCCGCGGCCAACAGTTAAAGGCGCCGAGGGTTCCACTGTCGCCCTCGGACTTGTCGCGGGATGACAATTACCCGACCTGGTCGCGGATGCGGGCGAGGGCCTCATCGCGTCCGAGCACTGCCATGACATCGAACACCGGCGGCGACACCGTCTTGCCGGTGAGCGCGGCGCGCAGCGGCTGGGCCACCTTGCCGAGCTTGGCACCCGCTGCTTCGGTATAGGTGCGCACGATCTCCTCGAGCTCCGCCGCCGACCAGCGGGCAGCCGCTTCCAGCTTCGGCAGTAGATCAACCAAGCGGTGCCGGCCTTCTGCGTCGAGTAGCTTCTGCGCTTTCTCGTCGAGCGCTAGTGGCCGGTCGGCGAACAGGAACTCGGCGCCGTGAACGAGTTCGACCAGTGTCTTGGCGCGTTCCTTGAGGCCGGGCATCGCGATCAAGAGCTTGGCCCGCATGTTGGCATCGAGTCGCGCGACGATGGCCGCGCCGCCCGGCAGGTAGGGCAGCAGGTCTTCGATGCGTAGCAGCAACTCGTGATCGTCCGCCGAACGGATGTAGTGCCCGTTCAAATCCTCGAGTTTGGCGTAGTCGAAGCGCGCCGCGGAGCGATTGATGTCGCCGAGATCGAACCAGTCGAGCATCTGCGAGGTCGACATGATCTCGTCGTTGCCGTGGCTCCAGCCGAGGCGCACAAGATAGTTGCGCAGGGCGGCCGGCAGGTAGCCCATCTCCTTGTAGGCTTCGACGCCGAGCGCGCCATGTCGCTTCGACAGCTTGGCGCCGTCGGGGCCATGAATGAGCGGCACGTGCGCGAAGATCGGCACGTCCCAATCCATCGCCTGGTAGATCTGCGTCTGCCGCGCGGCATTGGTCAGATGATCAACGCCGCGGATGATGTGCGTCACCTGCATGTCGTGATCGTCGACGACGACGGCGAGATTGTAGGTCGGGTTGCCGTCGCTGCGCAGGACAATGAGGTCGTCGAGCTCCTTGTTCTGAAGCACGACGCGGCCTTGCACCTGATCGTCGATGACCGTCTCGCCCTCGCGAGGTGCCTTGAGGCGGATCACGTACGGTACGCCGGCAGGCGCATCGGCGGGATCGCGCTCACGCCAGGGTGAGCGGATGGTGAGGGGACGCTTTTCGTCCTGCGCCGTCTCACGCATCTCGTCCAATTCCTTGGGCGTCAGCCAGCAGCGGTAGGCGTGGCCGCGCGCCAGCATCTCCTCGGCCACCTGACGGTGGCGCCGGGCGCGGGCGAACTGCGAGACGGTATCGCCGTCCCATGTCAGCTCCAGCCACTTGAGGCCGTCGACGATCGCCGCCACGGCCTCCGGGTCGTTGCGCTCGCGGTCGGTATCCTCGATGCGCAATAGCATCTTGCCGCCACGGCCTTTGGCGTACAGCCAGTTGAAAAGGGCGGTGCGCGCGCCGCCGATGTGCAAATAACCAGTGGGCGAAGGGGCAAAGCGCACGACCGGCGCGCCGACGCTGCGGGTCTTGTCGGTCATCTTTTTATCGATTGCCGTTGGGACGTGGGAAGTTGCCGAGCGATGTAGCACGCTCCGGCGGGGTGGGTAAGGGGCGAAGGGGGAGGGACATGCTTGCGGCGGCCGGCAAGGACGGCAGCGGCGTTCTGGCGCCGCTTGCGCGCCGTCTTGAAGCCGAGCAGGAGCGCTGGTTTGGCTGGCTGCCGGTGTTTAGTGGCTGTGGGCATCGCGCTTTACTTCGCCTTACCGCGCGAGCCGTCGGTGCTGACCGCGCTGGTGCCACTTGTCACGATGGTCGCCTGGCGCGCGGCCGGCGGGGCGCGTGCGACGCTCACAACACTACTCATAGCTGCGCTGCTCGCCGCGGCTCTCGGCTTGGCGCTCGCCAAGCTGCGCGTCGAGTGGGTGCGGGCGCCGGTGCTGACCAAACAGCTGAACGCCGCGGAGGTGCGCGGCTACATTGAGCTCATCGAGCGGCGTCCGAGGCGCGGTCAGCGCCTCACGCTGCGCGTCACATCGCTCGGCGATCTTCCTGAAGCGACGCGTCCCGCCCGCGTGCGCGTCACGACCAACAGGGCCTTGTCCAGGCTGCAGCCGGGGAGTGCGGTGCGCCTGTGGGCGACGCTGATGCCGCCGTCGGAGCCGGCGTTGCCGGGCGACTACGATTTCGGCCGGCAGGCTTGGTTTGCCGGAATCGGTGCCGTTGGCTATTCACTGTCGGCGCCGACCATCGAAGCCGGCGCGCCGGAGGCGCCTACCGACCTGCGCCTGTGGGCGGCGGTGCAGCGCGTGCGCCAGGCGATCGGCGCGCGTATCGCCGCGGCGCTGCCGGGCGAGACGGGCGCCATCGCCACCGCGCTGATCACCGGCGAGCGCGGCGGCATCTCGGACGCGACTACGGACGCCTTCCGCGATAGCGGCATCCTGCACATCCTGTCGATCTCCGGCTTCCACATGGCCATCATGGCGGGCTCGGTATTTTTTCTCGTGCGCTTGGCGCTTGCCGCCTTCCCGTCGATCGCGCTCGTCTATCCGATCAAAAAGTGGGCGGCGGCCGCGGCCATGCTTGCCGCCTTCGCTTACCTACTTATCTCCGGCGCCGCCTTCGCCACCGTGCGCTCGACGATCATGATCGCCATCATGTCCTGGCCGTGCTGCTCGACCGGCCGGCGCTCGCCTCGCGCAATGTTATCCTGGCGGCGACGCTCATCCTTCTCGCCTTTCCCGAGAGCTTGTTCGACGTCGGCTTGCAGATGTCGTTCGCCGCAGTGCGCCCTCGTCACCGTCTACGAGGCGTTGCGCGTCGTCGATTTCTTCGCGGCGCGCCGGCAAGGCACGCACGCACTCTACATCGAGGCGGACGGCAACCTCCGCACCGAGACGGTCACTGCCGCGCGCGGTGCGCGGCCATGGTCGATGCCGGCACCAGTGAAGCCAACGGAGGCGGATGACGCCCGCCGCACGGTGGACCTTCAGTAGCGGCGCATCAAACCGACCAGCCGGCCTTGGATGTCGACCTGATCCGGCCCGAAAATGCGCGTCTTGAATTCCGGGTTGGCGGCCTCGAGCGCGATGGTGGTGCCTTTCTTGCGCAGCCGCTTGAGGGTCGCCTCCTCGCTATCCACCAAGGCCACGACGATGTCGCCGTTTTCGGCCGTATCGCAGCGGCGGATGACGACGATATCGCCGTCGAGAATGCCCGCCTCGATCATCGAATCTCCTTTCACCTCCAACGCGAAGTGCTCGCCGCTGGTCAAAAGATCGGGCGGGCAGGCGATGTCGTGCGTGTGGTTCTGGATGGCACTGATGGGCGTGCCAGCGGCGATGCGGCCCATGACCGGTACCGACACAGTGCGGCTGTCGATGACAGTGGACGGTGGCGGGGCAAGATCGCGGCTGCGGCTGCCCTCGATGACGCTGGGCTGGAAGCCTGCGCGCTTGGGGCCCGGCGGCGCGGACTGGTTCTCGGGGAGGCGGATTACCTCGATGGCGCGGGCGCGGTGTGGCAGGCGGCGGATGAACTGGCGCTCCACCAGCGCCGTGATCAGGCGATGGATTCCGGACTTGGACTTGAGATCAAGCGCGTCCTTCATCTCGTCGAATGACGGCGGCACGCCTTTTTCCTGCATGCGCGCGTGGATGAAGAGCAAAAGCTCTTTTTGTTTCTCCGTGAGCATCGGGCCTCCAGCTGCTCGGCGGGCGTTGCTCCGCCAGGTTGCCTGGACAAAGCGTGAACGTACCCTAGCCGTTCCCGTCGCGTTCCGCAAGGGGGAGCGGGCGGTGTCCGTCTTTGCGGGAGAGCGTCAAAACTGCGTTCTCGAGTGTCGTTGCGACTTAACCGTTCCGGAAATTGTCGCGCCGCAAGCTGTTGCCCACATACGAATCAATCGAATTCGCAAGGAGCACAGCCATGACCGTAGAGGAAACTGTCGCTCGGTTCTTCCCTGCCGGCACCGGCTATACGACCATACCCAGGCCAAGAGGCTGATCGCCTGGCTGGACAGCCGCGGGTTCGCCATCACGCCGAAAGTGACTGCCCCGAGCAAGTCAAAGGAAGAGCCGAAGCCTGCCTTGAAAAATGCGGCCTAGCTCAGTCCTATAGGGTCATCGCCGGGGCTCATTGTTTTGGCGCTCCAATGCCTCAGTCGTCGCCGGCGTCAGGCTTCGTGGACTTTTTCCGTCAGTACCAAACGAAAAAGGGACGCTGACCGGGGGGTGATCAGCGTCCGACGCGCCAGCCCTGGGTGGCAATCCCGTGAGGGAGGACGGTACGATGGCGCGGTGCCAAAATAGTCCCAGGACTGATTATTTCACAGTCGGCCATTTGGCGTACCGCTAACGGCCTACTCTCTGAAGTTGCCGTCCGCCCGGTGCTTTAGGCATCAAAGGTCGAGGGGGAGGATGCGCACCACCTGGCCGGTGTGCGCCATTGGTGCATTTGGCGGGCGCACAATAAGCACGTCGGCCGCCGCCAGTGCCGACATGTGGGAACTGTCTTGCGAGGCGAGCGCCGTGACGTGCGGCAGGCCTTCTTGCCCCCTCGCCAGCGTGCCGCGCATGTAGTGCTGGCGCGGGCCGTTGGCCTCGAGATCGTGCGCCAGGACGGCGGCGCTCTCGCCCAAGGGAGTATCGCTGCGTCCCAATAGGCGGAAAATCAGCGGCACGAGGAAGATGCGCCCCGCGATGAGGCATGAGAGCGGGTTGCCCGGCAACCCCAGCACGCGCATCGCATCGAGGCGGCCGAACAGCATCGGCTTGCCGGGGCGCACGGCGACCTTCCAGAAGTCGAGCTTGAGCCCGCGCGCTTCCAGCGCCGGTTTGACGAGGTCGCGGTCGCCGACCGACGCTCCGCCGATGGTTATCAGCACGTCGGCGTCGGCCGCGGTAGCGAGCTTGGCAGCAAGATCCTCCAGCGTGTCGCCGGCAATACCGAGGAGCTTGGCGTCGGCGCCGAAGCGCTTTACCAGCGCGGCGAGCCCATAGGGGTTCGACGACACGATCTGCCCGGGGCCCGGTTTGTGGCCCGGCTCGACCAGCTCATCGCCGGTCGCCAGGATGGCGATGCGTGGCGCCTGCCGCACTTTCAGCGTCGCGTGGCCGGCGGCGGCGGCAAGGGTGATGGCTGAGGCGTCGAGCAGGCGGCCGACGCGCAAGAGCACATCGCCGGCGCGGAAATCCCCGCCTGAGACGCGGATGTTGGCGCCGGGCTTGGCTGCCTCGCGCACGGTGATGGCGTCGCCGGCGCGCTGGGTATCCTCCTGGATCACCACCGCATCGGCGCCCGCCGGCACGCTCGCCCCAGTGAAAATGCGCACCGCCTCGCCAGCTCCGACAGCTCCCTCGAACGGATTGCCGGCATTAGATTCCCCGATCACGCGCAGCTCGGCGGGCACCTTGCCGACATCGGCGGCGCGTACGGCGTAGCCGTCCATGGCGGAGGCGTTGAAGGGCGGCTGCGTCAGCGTCGCCGTCACATCCTCGGCCAGCACCCGCTCCGCCGCGTCGAAGAGGTCGACGCTCTCGGTGCCAACCGGCGTTGCGCCATCGAGTACGCGCCGCAGCGCCTCGTCGACGGGGAGCAGCGCCATATCAGGCGCCCTTCTTGCGTGGATATTCGCCGGAGCGACCGCCCGATTTGTGCGTCACCCGCACGCCTTCGATGCTCATGTCGCGGTCAACCGCCTTCAGCATGTCGTACAGCGTCAGGCAGGCGACCGACACGGCGGTCAGCGCCTCCATCTCGACGCCGGTCTGGCCGGTGAGTTTCACTTCCGACGTCACGCGCACGCCGACTGGGGTTTCGGTCGGCTCGAGGTTGACGACGACCTTCGTCAGGTTGAGCGGATGGCACAGCGGGATAAGTTCGTGCGTGCGCTTGGCCGCCATGATGCCGGCGATGCGCGCGGTCGCCATCACGTCGCCCTTCGGCGCCGCGCCGCTCTGCAGCAGGGCCAGCGTCTCCGGGGCCATGCTGATAAAGCCTTCGGCGGCGGCGGTGCGCGCCGTCACTGCCTTGTCGGAGACGTCGACCATGCGCGCCTCACCCTCGTCGTCGACGTGGCTGAGCTTGCTCATTGTGCCGCCTCCGCCCGGGCGAGGAGGATGCGCGTCGCCGCCGTGACGTCCGCCTGCCGCATCAGGCTCTCACCGACGAGGAACGTGTTGACGCCGACGCGCTCCAGCCGTGCGATGTCGACCGGCGTGAAGATGCCGCTCTCGCCGACGACGATGCGATCCTTCGGAACGCGCGGGGCGAGCCGCTCGGTCGTCGCCAGTGTAGTTTGAAACGTCTTCAGGTTGCGATTGTTGATGCCGACGAGGGGGCAGTCGAGCTCGAGGGCGCGGTCGAGCTCAGCATCGTCATGCACCTCGGCAATAGCGTCCATGCCCCAGTCCTTCGCGGCTTGCGCGAGGTCGCGGGCGACCGCGTCATTCACCTCGGCGAGGATGATGAGGATGCAATCGGCGCCCCAAGCGCGCGCCTCGGCAACTTGATAGGTGTCGAGCATGAAGTCCTTGCGCAGGGCGGGCAGGGAGGTCGCGGCGCGCGCAGCGATCAAATATTCGGCGGCGCCCTGGAACGAGGGCCCATCGGTGAGCACGGAGAGGCACGCGGCGCCGCCCGCCTCGTAGGCTTTGGCGAGGTGAGGGGGATCGAAGTCGGCGCGGATCAGCCCCTTCGACGGGCTCGCCTTCTTCACTTCGGCGATCAGCGCCGGCAGGCCGGCCGCATGCTTGGCCTCGATGGCGCCGGCGAAGGGGCGCACCCGCGGCGCGCTGCGCGCGAGCTCGGAGATGACGCGAAGAGGCGTCGCCGCCTTGGCGCGGGCGATCTCCTCCAGCTTATAGCGCGTGATCTTATCGAGGATGTCGGCCATGGGGCGAGGATACGCTATCGGGTGCCGGGCTTGCTACCCGTGCCCCCCGGCATGGTCAAGCGGTGGTTGGCGCTGCTCGCTGCTGGCGCCCAAAGGTGGGTCGGGGTGGACCTCGCCGACACCGTCGAGCACGTAAATCTTCAGGTCGGGCCGCTCGCGCTTGAGCAGCGCGACATCATCACCGCACGTAGCCGGCGAAGGCGTAGCAGGCGCCGATCACGCGCAGGACGACGTCCGTCAGCTCGATCGTCTCCAGCACGTTTGAAATTCCTTCCCTTTTTTTCCCGATTAAGGGTGTCGGGCGGCCAATCGGCGCTGTGGTCTTGCGCGCAGTCTTAGCCAGTCTCACCCTGCCTTTGCCCCAATGAAATCGGATATACGCTCCTGTCTCGTGCGCCGCCGGCGTGCGCCAACCGGCAATTTTTCGGAGGCACGATGCGCAGATCGCCCATCTCGGCTTATCGGGCCGCTGCTATTGCGGCCCTCGGCTGCGCCTACCTAGTGATTGCGCCTCTGACCTCGCACGCCGTCGATGCGGCGACGAGTACCGACACCGAGCCGGGGCCCCTGAAGGCGCGTATGGCCGAGTACCGCAAGAAGCTCACCGAGTACCACAAGGCCTGGGACGCATACGAGAAGATCGCCGGTCCGTACTGGCGCGCCGTCACCGACAAGCGCTCGCGCCGGCGCACCAAGGTGGCCAATAACATGCAGATCACCGCCGCGGACTACGTGATGACACAGCCGCCGGTCTACACCGGCCCCGAGGAGCCCGCGGACCCGCTGGCTCCGACCAAAAAAAAACGCGGCGATATCCCGGAGGTCGAAGACTTTCTCGCCAACGCCAAGGCCGAGTTCGACTTCGTGCCCGAGGCGCCGGCCGACGAGATCACCTACAAGCGCGCCTACGCCGCGGTCGCTTCCGCCAAGGGTCTCAACAAGGAAGAGTGCGTGAAGATCTACGGCTTCGAATCCGGCGGTGACGGCAAGTACGACATCCAGGCCGGGCGCGAGTACGACATGAAGGCGCGCGTCATCTCCACGGCGCTGGGCTACAACCAGCTGCTCACGACCAACACGGTCGGCCTCTTGGCCGAGGACGGCGACGACTTCATCGCCGAGCTTGCGAAGCGAATGGAAGGCGCCGAGAGCGAGCGCACGGCGGCTCTTGCCGACAAGATCGCCAAGCTGAAGAAGATGATCGCCTTTGCGCGGACCGTGCCCAACGATTGGAACGCCCACGGGCGCCTCGCCAGCACGCCGAAGGGCATCGGCACGCACGCGCTCAATCTCGACGTCGAGATCGGGCCGCTGCTGCAGACGCGCAAGCTGACGACCTCGGTCGATTTCGCCAAGCGCAAGGGCTACGGCAAGCCGCTCACCGCCGCCGAGCTGGAGATGATGAACCTGACGGGCGACGGCAACGGCTACGACATGGTGACGATGCCGAAGGCGCTGCGCGAAAAAGTTCCAACGACCAACTTCTTCCAGCGCGGCGGCTACGAGCGCAATCCGGTGGCGGCGCGCAACAACACGGTAGCCAAGCTCATCGCCGCGACGGACGCGAAAATGGTCCAGGAAGCGAAGCTGCAGGGCGCCAAGGACATGGCCGCCTCTTTCGATGCGGTGCGGTAGCGGCTCGTAGGCATCCACTCAAACTTGATCGACGACGGTTGCGGAGGGGGCCGTTCCTGACCCAAGGTGGGCGGTCGCCTCGGCTTTGATAAAAGGTAGAAATATGCCCGCAATACAAGAAGCGGCGGCGGTGAATGGTGACCGCAATCGGGAGGTACCGGCCC
The DNA here is from genome assembly GCA_036559705.1 of Hyphomicrobium sp. Classification (GTDB taxonomy): domain Bacteria; phylum Pseudomonadota; class Alphaproteobacteria; order Rhizobiales; family Hyphomicrobiaceae; genus Hyphomicrobium_A. The sequence continues at coordinate 4,963 of DATBSP010000165.1, read as the reverse complement.
ACGCAAGGACAACAGGCCGGCGCGACGTGTGCCTACCGCCAAGGCGGCGAAACCGCAGAAAGACCGCAAGCAGGAAGCGATTGATCTCGTCTTGGAGACGACGAAGGCACTGGCTTCGGAGCGGGGGGACACGGCTAAGCTCTGGGGATCGATGATCAAACAGACACTAAAGCGCCGTCACCCCGGGTTTAATGAGTCATTTTATGGGTTCGCCTCATTCAACGAGCTGCTCGAGGAGGCACAGACGCGCGGCTATCTTAAGCTCGAGCGGGATGAGAAGTCGGGCGGCTATATCATCGAAAGTGTGACACCCTGACTGCTACGCCCCGCGCGCGAACCCCGAGCGTCGCAGCTGCTGCCCGGTCAGCCGAGCCGGCCCGATAGGCCCAACCGCGGCACGCCAGGGTAGGGCGGGCGTCGCTAGATGCGAGAACGATTGTCGCGGCGGCAGCCAACGCTCTTCCACGGAGCCGCTGCATGGCCTAAGGGGTGCCGAAACTCCGGGGGCATCACGCGCGCATGATTCGTCTCGACAATATAGGCAAGCAGAACGGCCACCAAATCCTCTTCATCGAAGCCTCCGTCGCACTCCACAAGGGGGAGAAGGTCGGCCTCGTCGGTCCGAACGGGGCCGGCAAGACGACGCTGTTTCGGATGATCAACGGCGAGGAGCAGCCCGACGAGGGCCAGGTGTCCACCGATCGGGGCGTGACCATCGGCTACTTCAGCCAGGACGTGGGCGAGATGGCGGGCCGCAGCGCCGTTGCCGAGGTGATGGACGGCGCCGGGCCGATAAGCGCAGTGGCGGCCGAGCTGAAAGAGCTTGAAGCAGCCATGGCGGACCCAGACCGCGCGGATGAGATGGAAGAAATCATCGAGCGCTACGGCGAAGTGCAGGGGCGCTTTGAGGAACTGGGCGGCTATGCGCTGGAGGGCAAGGCGCGCGAGGTGTTGGCGGGTCTTTCCTTCAGCCAGGAGATGATGGACGGAGACGTCGGCGCATTGTCCGGCGGCTGGAAGATGCGCGTGGCGCTGGCCCGCATCCTCCTCATGCGCCCCGACGCCATGCTGCTCGACGAGCCGAGCAACCATCTCGACTTGGAGAGCCTCATTTGGCTGGAGCAGTTCCTTAAGGGTTACGAGGGCGTGCTGCTGATGACGTCACACGACCGCGAGTTCATGAACCGCATCGTGACCAAGATCGTCGAGATCGACGGTGGCGCGCTGACGACGTACTCGGGCAACCACGAATTTTACGAGCAGCAGCGGGCGCTCGGTGAAAAGCAGCAGCAGGCCCAGTTCGACCGTCAGCAGGCGATGCTCGCCAAGGAGATCAAGTTCATCGAGCGTTTCAAGGCGCGCGCTTCGCACGCTGTGCAAGTGCAGAGCCGCGTGAAGCAACTGGCCAAGATCGACCGGGTGGAGCCGCCCAAGCGCCGCCAGACCGTGATGTTCGAGTTCCAGCCGGCCCCGCGCTCCGGCGAGGACGTGGTCAGCCTCAGGAATGTGCACAAGCGCTATGGCAGCCGCAGCATCTACGAGGGTCTCGACTTCCATGTGCGCCGCAGGGAGCGGTGGTGCGTCATGGGTGTCAACGGCGCGGGAAAGTCGACGTTGCTGAAGCTGGTGGCGGGGTCAACGCAGCCGGACACGGGTACGGTAAACCTGGGTGGCAGCGTGAAGATGGGTTATTTCGCGCAGCACGCGATGGACCTGCTGGACGGCGAGCGGACGCTGTACCAATCCCTGGAGGACGCATTCCCCCAGGCGGGCCACGGCTCGCTGCGCTCGTTGGCGGGGTGCTTCGGGTTCTCCGGCGATGACGTGGAGAAGCGATGCCGCGTGCTGTCGGGCGGCGAGAAGGCGCGCCTCGTCATGGCGAAGATGCTCTACGACCCGCCGAACTTTCTGGTGCTGGACGAGCCAACGAACCACCTCGATATGGCGACGAAAGAGATGCTCATCAAAGCGCTGTCGCAATACGAGGGGTCCATGCTGTTCGTCTCGCACGACCGACACTTCCTGGCGGCACTGTCCAATCGTGTGCTGGAGCTCACGCCAGAAGGCATCCACAACTACGGCGGCGGCTACACCGAGTATGTGGCGCGCACCGGTCATGAGGCGCCGGGGCTGCGCAGCTGAGCTGCAAGGCGAGGCAATGGCTGGACGAGGTATCGCAAGATTCAACGCCACCCAGCTTCGTATGAGCTTGCAGCCAGTTCCGGCATATTCGCGTTGCCGCCGATAGCGGTTGCTCGCTCAAGGAAGCCGTCGCGTACGCGGACAAGGCCATGTACACAGAGAAATGCGCACGGCGTTCGTCGCGGCTCTGACGGCAACTTCTATCTAGCCGACCCGCCGTTCGCGCATTTGACGCGGCGGCATACTCACAGTCTTTTGCATGAGGGCGTGCGCGGCCGCCATTTTACACCCTAGCCATATAGCCAAGGTGATGCCATGTCCGAAGCTGCTCAGCCAAGTGGACCCGATCTAACGCAAGGGGTCGCGGCGTCGCTGCTCACAGACGGCAAGATGCTGCTTGGGCACGTCGACGAGGACGCCGTATTGTTGGCGAGACGCGGCGACGATGTCTTCGCCGTCGGCGCCATTTGCACGCACTACAATGGCCCGCTGGCCGAAGGGCTGCTCGTAGACGACACCGTGCGCTGTCCGCTGCACCATGCCTGCTTCAGCTTGCGCACGGGAGAGGCGCTGCGCGCGCCAGCGCTCAACCCCGTCGCCTGCTGGCGCGTCGAGCAAGACGGCGGGACGATCTACGTACGCGAGAAGATAAAGCGGGCAACGCCGGTCAAACTCTCCGCCCGCGGCTCTCTGCCGCGCACGGTCGTCATCATTGGAGGCGGTGCGGCCGGCAGCGCGGCGGCCGAGATGCTGCGGCGCGATGGCTTCGAGGGCAACATCACGGTGCTCAGCGCCGACGATGCGCTACCCTACGACCGCCCCAATCTTTCGAAGGACTTTCTCGCCGGAACTGCGCCAGAGGATTGGATTCCGTTACGCTCGGCCGACTTCTACGAGAACAAGAAGATCGACGTGCGTCTCGGGGCGCGCGTTGCATCAATTGACGCGCCGGGGCGTACGCTCCAGCTGGCCGACGGCGGCCGGTTCGCGTTCGACGCGTTGCTGCTGGCAACCGGTGCGCATCCCGTACGACTCGACATTCCAGGCTCCGGCCTGCCGAAGGTGCACTATTTGCGCACTCTCGACGACAGCCAAGCGATCATCGCCAAGGCGAAGCACACCAAGTGCGTTGCCGTGATTGGCGCTAGCTTCATCGGTCTCGAGACGGCGGCGGCGCTGCGGGAGCGCGGCCTCGATGTGCGCGTTATCGGCCCCCAGGCACGTCCGCTCGAGCGCGTACTCGGACCCGAGCTCGGCGACATGATCAAAGCCATCCATGAAGAGCACGGCGTCAAGTTTCACTTCGGCACCAGCGCTTCGTCCATCGACGAGCGAGGCGTGACGCTCAAGAACGGCGAGCGCATCGACGCTGATCTTGTGGTGGCGGGCATCGGCGTACGCCCCGATGTGGAGCTTGCCGGGCAGACTGGTATCGCCGTCGACAACGGCATTCTGGTCGATGCGTACCTTCAAACGAGCGCGCCCGGTATCTACGCGGCCGGCGACATTGCCCGCTGGCCCGACCCGCACACGGGCGCCAGCATCCGTGTCGAGCACTGGGTCGTCGCGGAACGCCAAGGGCAGACGGCGGCGCGCAACATCCTCGGCTATGGCGAGGCATTCGATGCCGTGCCGTTCTTTTGGAGCCAGCATTACGATGTCGCCATCCGCTATGTCGGTCATGCCGAACGCTGGGATAGGCTGCAGATTGACGGCGATCCTTGGGCGCATGACTGCGAGGTGACCTACTTCGCGGGCGATCGAAAACTAGCCGTCGCGACGGTATCGCGGGATATCACCAATCTGCGTGCGGAGGTTGAACTCGAGCGCACACGGGTGGTCTAGGCCGACCTCGATCGCAATCACCGCAACAAGTTCGGCCGCCCAGCGGCGAAACGTGTCAGCTGGCCTCGTTGGTGACGGCGACGAGCTTGTCGAGCGCCCGCGCCGCCGATCCATCGTCGATGGCGCGTGCCGCGCGCTCGGCGCCTTCGCGCAAGTCCGCCGCCTTGCCGCCGACGATCAGCGCCGCGCCCGCATTCAGCAGCACGATGTCGCGGAAGGGTCCGAGCTCGCCGCCCAGCAGCTCGCGGATCGCGGCGGCATTGAACGTGGCGTCGCCGCCCTTGAGATCTTCCAGGCTCGCTGGTGGCAACCCGGCACCGTCGGGCCGCACCTCAAACGAGCGGATCTTGCCGTCTTTCAACTCGGTGACGCGCGTCGGACCGGTCGTCGTGATCTCGTCGAGCCCGTCCGAGCCGTGCACGACCCAGGCATGAACCGAGCCTAGGTTCTTCAAGGCTTCGGCGATCGGCTCCGTCCATGCGGCGTTGAACACGCCAACCACCTGTCGTTTGACGCCCGCCGGATTGGCTAGCGGCCCGAGCAGATTGAGGATGGTGCGGACGCCAAGCTCGGCGCGTGCCGGCGCCCAGCTTTTCATCGCCGCATGGTGCATCGGCGCCCACATGAAGCCGACCCCGGCTTTGACGATCGAGCGCGAGATGACGAGCGGCGGTACATCGATTTTGACGCCGAGAGCGGTCAGCACGTCGGAGGCGCCCGACAACGACGACACGGCGCGGTTGCCGTGTTTGGCTATGGGCACGCCGGCCCCCGCAGCGACCAGGGCGGCGCAGGTCGAGACGTTGAATGTGTTGTGCCCATCGCCGCCAGTGCCGACGATATCGACCGCGTCGGGCGGAGCTTCGACGGGAAGCATCATCTCGCGCATCAGCCGCGATGCGCCGGTGATCTCCGGGATGGTCTCGCCGCGCACGCGCAGCGCCATCAGGAACGCGGCCATCTGCACGGGGCTGGC
>DATBSP010000164.1:0-1686 GCA_036559705.1 Hyphomicrobium sp. | reverse complement strand
CCGAACAGGTCCGGATGTGCCGGCGTCATGTCGAGCCACGTGGCGAAGCCGGCGAACCCGGCGCCATCCCGCTGCATGTCGGCGATCGCCGCGGCAGGGACCAGCTTGGCGCGCTGGCCGCCGAATAGATCCGTATAGGAGATCATGAAGTAGCGGATGCCGCGCTCTTTCGCGACTTGCGCGAGGTCCTGAGTCGCGTTGTAAGCAAGATCCTGTGCCATCGGTACTTCCCCAACCGTCGTGGTTACGTTGGCGCTCGTTGTTGGCTTTCGAAACTTCGCAAAAAATCCCAAAAGCTGCCTGCCCTAGTTCTCAATGGTTTCCCTGTCCAGGTATCCAGCTCGTTCCGGCGAGGGGCACGCGCGCCATGGCGGCGGCCTCGATGGTGAGCGCGCACAGATCCTCGGGCTCGAGATTGTGGACGTGATTGTGCCCGCAGGCGCGCGCGATGGTCTGCGCCTCGAGCGTCATCACTTTCAGGTAGTTGGCGAGGCGGCGGCCGGCGAGCACCGGATTGAGCCGCTTGGACAGCAGCGGGTCCTGCGTGGTGATGCCGGCGGGGTCGCGGCCCTCGTGCCAGTCGTCGTAGGCGCCGGCGGTGCTGCCGAGCGCCTGATACTCGCTCTCCAGCGCCGGGTCGTTGTCGCCAAGCGCGACGAGCGCGGCGGAACCAATCGAAACGGCGTCGGCGCCGAGTGCCAGCGCCTTGGCAACGTCGGCGCCGTTGCGGATGCCGCCGGAGACGATCAGCTGCACCTTGCGATGCATGCCGAGGTCCTGCAGCGCCTGTACAGCCGGACGGATGCAGGCGAGAGTCGGCTGGCCGACATGCTCGATGAAGACTTCCTGCGTCGCCGCCGTGCCGCCCTGCATGCCGTCGACGACGATGACGTCGGCACCGGCCTTCACGGCGAGGGCGACATCATAGTAGGGGCGCGCGCCGCCGACCTTGATGTAGATCGGCTTCTCCCAATCGGTGATCTCGCGCAGCTCGATGATCTTGATCTCGAGGTCGTCGGGGCCGGTCCAATCGGGGTGACGGCAGGCCGAACGCTGATCGATGCCCTTCGGCAGAGTGCGCATCTCGGCGACGCGGTCGGAGATTTTCTGGCCCAGCAGCATGCCGCCGCCGCCTGGCTTGGCGCCCTGGCCGACGACGACTTCGATGGCGTCGGCCTTGCGTAGGTCGTCGGGGTTCATGCCGTAGCGGGAAGGCAGATACTGGTAGACCAGCGTCTTCGACTGCCCGCGCTCTTCCGGCGTCATACCGCCGTCGCCCGTCGTCGTCGAGGTGCCGGCCAGCGTCGCGCCGCGGCCAAGCGCTTCCTTGGCGTTGGCGGATAACGAGCCGAAGCTCATACCGGCGACAGTGATGGGGATCTTCAGCTCGATCGGCTTCTTGGCGTAACGCGTGCCCAGAACAACGGTGGTCGAGCACTTCTCGCGGTAGCCTTCGAGCGGGTAGCGCGACATGGAGGCGCCGAGGAACAGCAGGTCGTCGAAGTGCGGAACCTTGCGCTTGGCGCCGCCGCCGCGGATGTCGTAGATGCCGGTCGTCGCGGCGCGGCGGATTTCAGATAGCGTGTAGTCATCGAAAACGGCGGACTTGCGCGGGGTCGTGGGCGGGTTGTGATAGCTCATCAGTAGGCGTCCGCATTGTCGATGTTGAAGGTGTAGAGCTTGCGG
>DATBSP010000163.1:0-13483 GCA_036559705.1 Hyphomicrobium sp. | reverse complement strand
CTGGACGGCTGCTTCGAGCGACTTCTGCAAGCCGACCTGCCTCTCATGCAGCGCGAGGGCGTGGCGCCAGCCAACTTCCACCTCGGCCCGCGGGGCTTCAGGCTCTGCGAAACGATCGCTTCTATGCGTAACGGAGCGCTCCACAAGGTCTACGACCTTGCCGAGGCCCGTCACGCTCAATTGGGTGCGTAAACGGGCGCTGTCAAGATTATTATCCACAGCTTGGCTCCCGAGTAGGGCATCACGCAGGCGGGCGAGGGGGGCGGAGGCCAGTGTCAGGTCCGCGATCTCCTCGGCGTGCTCATCGAGCAGCCACGGGTGATTGAGCAGTGTTTTGATGAGCAGGGCCTCGCGCGCCGGGACGCGATCTGTCCGAGCGGCCAACTCCGGGCTGGCGGTTTGGCGGCGCTGCGGCGCGGCCTGGGCGGCGGGGCCAAGCCGGGCCCGCTCGCGGATGCGCCAGTCGGGCGCAACATTGTTGCGCCGTGTGCTGCCGCCTGCGCCCTGGCGCGGCCCTTGCCCGCGGGCGATCTCGCGTACCACGGTCCGGTTGAGCGCCCACAGGGTCTCGCGCAGCTCGCGTTCATAGTGCGAGCGCACGGCCGTATCGCCGATCTTGCCGACGATTGTCTTGAGCCGCGCCTCGAAGGCAGCGCGCTGCTCCGGCGTCGACAGATCCTGCTCCTGCGCCTCGCGCTCCCACAGAACGTCGAACAGAGCGCGCGTCTTGCCGAGCTCGGCGGCGAAAGCCTGCGGCCCTTGCTGGCGCACCAGGTCGTCGGGGTCGAGCCCCCCGGGCAGGAAGGCGAAGCGCACGCTAAAACCCGGCTTCAGGAGCGGCAGCGCCGTCTCGACAGCGCGGAACGCGGCCTTGCGGCCGGCGGCATCGCCGTCGAAACAGAGGATCGGCTCGTCCGACATGCGCCAGAGAAGCTTCACCTGCTCCTCGGTGAGCGCCGTGCCGAGCGGCGCAACCGTCTCGCCGAATCCTGCCTCGGTCAGCGCGATGACGTCCATGTAGCCTTCTACGGCGACGACGCGGCTTTTGTCGTGCGCCGGCCCGCGCGCGCGGTGCGCGTTGAACAGGATCTGGCCCTTGTGGAAGAGCGGCGTGTCGGGGGAGTTGAGGTATTTCGCCGGCGCATTGGCATCGAGCGCACGCCCGCCGAAGGCGATGACGCGGCCGCGCAAGTCGGCGATCGGGAAGGTGACGCGATGGCGGAAGCGGTCATAGGCCACGGGGATGTCGTTACCGCCGATCAGCATGCCCGACGCGATCATCTCCTCGACCTTGAACCCGGCGTTCGCCAAGTGTGTGCGCAGCGCCGCGCGATCGTTCGGCGCATAGCCCAAGCGGAACGCGGCGATCGTCTCGCGCGTGAGCCCGCGCTTTTCCAAATAGCGCCGTGACTCGGCGCCCGGGCCGGTCATCAGCGCCGCCTCGAAGAACGCTGCCGACATTTCGACGATGCGGTAGAGCCGCTCGCGCTCGTCCTCGCGGGCTTCGTCGCGCGGGCCGAGCTTGGGCATCGGCACCCCGGCTTCGCCGGCCAGCCGTTCGACCGCCTCGGGAAACGACAGGCCGTCGGCCTTCATGAGGAACGTGAAGATGTCGCCGTGCTCGCCGGTGGCGAAGCAGTGGTAGAATCCCTTCTGATCGTTGACCGTGAAGGACGGCGTCTTCTCCATCTTGAAGGGAGAGAGGCCTTTGAACTCGCGTCCGGCGCGTTTCAGCGCAACCTTGCGCCCCACGACTTGGCTGACGCTGAGCCGCGCGCGAATTTCATCCAGGAAATTGGGTGGATAGCGCATACGGGGGCGGCTCGCGGGTCACGTCGGACAATACTGATTGTATCGCGTGATTCGCCTGGGCTCAGGCGTGGCGCAAGCGCCCTGTCCTGGATGTGCACAGGCTCGCGCCGCTGATTACTTAAGCAGTTCCTTGGTGATGCCGCTTGCCTTGCCGAAGTCCATCTGGCCGGCGTACTTGGCTTTGAGCGCGGCCATCACCTTGCCCATGTCCTTCGGCCCCGCCGCGCCGGTCTCCTTGACGATCGCCTCGATTGCCGCCTTGGCTTCCGCTTCGCTCATCTGCTTGGGCATGTAGCCCTCGATGACGACGATCTCGGCCGCTTCCTTGTCGGCCAGCTCGGGGCGCCCACCGGCGCGAAACTGCTCGATCGAATCCCGCCGCTGCTTGATCATCTTGGCGAGCACGCCGAGGATGTCGGCGTCGGAGATTTTGTCCTTGGGACGCGCGTCGATGTCGGCCGACTTTATGGCGGCGTTGACGAGGCGCAGCGTGCCGACGCGATCCTTGTCGCCGGCCTTCATCGCCGTCTTCAGGTCGTCGTTGATTTTCTCGCGCATCGTCGGCCTCCAATCGTCAGGGGCGTTGTGTAGGCGTGGCGTCCCGGCGGCGCAAGGCTAGGCGATGGGCTGCCGGATCACTTCCTTTCCTCGTGCACATGATCGGCGCCCGGCTCGCCGACGTGCTCGACGCTTTCTTGTTCATCGGGGTCGGTGCGGGCGACGATCGCCTCGGCCGCCTCTGTGGAGCTGAGGTTGATAGGCTTATGCGGCAGGTCGGCCGGGATATAGATGAAGTCGCCCGCCTCGTTGATGACCTCTTTTTTCAGCCCCTCGCCGTAAAGCGTCTTCACCCGTCCCTTGATGAGATAGATGGTCGACTCATAGCCCTTGTGCACGTGCGCCTTGGCGCTGCCGCCGGGCGGGATGATCACCTTGTTCATGGAGATATGCTTGGCGCCGGCGTTCTGTCCGGAGATGCCTTGGAAGATGGGCAGGCCCTGCTTCGTGCCGGTAGTCGCGGCGGGGCGGATGGTGACGATCTCGGCGTCTTTGCCGCTCTGCTGTCCACAGCCGGACACGAGGAAGCCAACCGAGACGATCAATTGCAAGGCAATGGCGATCCGACCCGAACGCATGTGGGGCTCCTCCCGCTGAATAGGTGATAGGCGTGCCACGATGTTCCATATGACGCATATCATCCGACCCGGGAGGCGCGCGAGCGCGCGTCGGACCAGTTGACCGGCGAGAACGCTTCTCCTAGGGTCCGGCCGCATTCCGCCCCTTTGCCTCGCGTCCGCACGGCGCTCCGGCCGCGCCCGTAGCGCCGCGCCACGCGCGAACGCCGGAGCCGCCATTGACGACGACGCCATTCGATACGCCGCCGCCCTGGGCCGACGCGCCGTCGACCGCCCGCCTAGTTTTGTCGGACGGAACGGTGACTGCAGGCATGGGCCTCGGCGCCACGGGCACCGCCGTCGGCGAGGTGTGCTTCAACACGGCGATGACCGGCTACCAGGAGATCCTCACCGATCCTTCGTACGCCGGGCAGATCATCACCTTCACGTTCCCGCACATCGGTAACGTCGGCGCCAACATCGAGGACACCGAAACCTCGAACCTCGCGGCGCGTTCGGGCGTGCGTGGCTGCGTCCTGCGCGCGCCGATTACCGGCCCATCGAACTATCGTTCCGCGGAGCACCTCGACCGCTGGCTCAAGGCGCGCGGTATTATCACCATCGCCGGCGTCGACACGCGCGCGCTCACCGCCCGCATCCGCGAAGTCGGCACGCCCAACGGCGTGATCGCCCACGAGCCGTCAGGCAAGTTCGACATCGACAAGCTGAAGGCCGAGGCCGCGGCGTGGCCGGGCCTCGACGGCATGGACCTCGTGCCCGACGTCACAAGCGGGCAGAGCTATTCGTGGGATGAGACGCGCTGGGTGTGGGGCAACGGCTACGGGCGCCAGGAGAATGCGCCGTTCCACGTCGTCGCCATCGACTACGGCCTCAAGCGCAACATCCTGCGTTGCCTCGCCAGCGCCGGCTGCAAGGTGACCGTCGTGCCGGCGACGACGCAGGCCGAGGATATCCTCGAGCGCCAGCCGGACGGCGTGTTCCTGTCGAACGGTCCGGGCGATCCTGCCGCCACCGGCAAATATGCGGTTCCCGAAATTCAGAAGCTCGTCTCATCGGGGCTGCCGGTGTTCGGCATCTGCCTCGGGCATCAGATGCTGGCGCTGGCGCTAGGCGCGAAGACGCACAAGATGCGCCAGGGTCACCACGGCGCCAACCACCCGGTGAAGGACTTCACCACCGAGAAGGTGGAGATCACGTCCATGAACCACGGCTTCACGGTCGACCGCTCCACGCTGCCGTCCGGCGTCGAGGAGACGCACGTGTCTCTGTTCGACGGCACCAACTGCGGCTTGCAGGTGAAGGACAAGCCCGTGTTCTCGGTGCAGTACCATCCCGAAGCTTCGCCCGGCCCGCAGGACAGCCATTACCTGTTCGAGCGTTTTGTTGAGCTGATGCGCCGCCATAAGGCCGGTTGAGCGTGGCCTCAAGGCCGCGTTTTACCCTACGAAACATTAATTAGGCCGGGGCTGCCGCCTTGCGTGGGGGCAGTTATAGTGTTGCGTCCGCCGGGAAGAATGGGACGTAAATCGTGGTCAAAGTTCCCGAGGCACAGTAAGAAGCGGCGCCGACGGCCAATTTTCGGCTTTAACGGCGTACGATTGGGAGGATTTTAATGCAACGTGGCGCTGTTCTTTGCGCGATCGCCGGCTTGCTCGCGGGACCGGCGCTGGCCGACGAGACCTGCCGCGAGGCGGTCGCCACGGCTTTCAACAAGCAGCGCTCATCGCGTGCCTTTACCATGGTCTCCGAGCTGAAGACCCCGTCTGGCCCGGTCGAGATCAAGGTCGAATATCAGCCCCCCGACCGCATGCGCCAGACCGTCACGGCGCCGGGCCAGGCGCCGCTGGAGACCGTGCTTTACGGCCAGCGTGCCTATAGCCGCCAGGGCGGCGCCGCTTGGGAGGAGCTGATGCCGGCAGTGGCGCAAACGATCATCGCGCAAGTGCGCGCCGCCGTCGTCGATCCGCCCAAGGACGTCGGCAATTTCGAGTGCATGGGCACGACGTCGTTCGAAGGGAAGGACTATCTGACCTACCGTAGCGTTGACAAGCAGGCAGATGCCGGCGCCGCCACCGGCGCGCCGATGCTGCACCGGACCATCTATGTCGATCCGAAGACCGGTCTGCCGGCCGCCAATATCGTCGCCGGCGATGAGCCCGGCACCGAGGTGGTCTTCAAGGGTGTTTACGACTATCCCGAGAAACTAGAGATCGAGGATCATCCGGACGCCCCGCTGGTGAGAATGAGATAGGCGCAGCGACCGCAAGGCTCCCGCCCAGACGAGTATCAAGGACCAGTATGATGGAGAAGCAGACGATGCGCCGGTTACTGACGGCCCTAGCTCTCATGATCGCGGCCGCACCCGCCGCGAATGCCGCTTGCAAGGATGAGGTCGCCTCGGCGCTCGAGCGCCAGCGCAAGACCAGCGGCTTCCGCATGCAGACCTCCATGCTTTCTGAGCAGGGATTGGTCAACATGACGGTCGACTACATGCTGCCCAATCGCATGCGGCAGGTGATCACCTCCACCGCCGAGCCTAAGCCGGTCGAGACGGTCGTCATCGGTCGCGACGCCTGGAGCCGCATGGAAGGAGAGCCGTGGCGTCCGCTGCATCCGCAGATCGCCGACGCCCTCGTCGCGCAGATGCAGGAGACACTCGGCGACGATCCGGGCACGCTCGGCGACTTCGAATGCCTCGGCAAACAGGCGCTGGCCGACAAGAATTTCCTCGCCTACCAGGGCGAGAACGTCGAGCCGGGTCCGAAGGACTTGAGCCCCGGCACTGCGGAGAAGCCGAAGCTGCCTGACCGCCCCGTGCGGGTCATCTACGTCGATCCGACCACCGGCCTGCCGATGCGCAGCATCTACGCGCGCGCCAACAAGCTGGAAAAGCCGATCTTCGAGGCGACTTACAGCTACCCGGCCGACATTAGGATCGACGCCCCTCCGGCGCCCGGCGCGCCGGTCGATAAGCCGGCCGACAAGAAGTAAGCCTGCGCCCAGCATCGCGCGGTTTTCCCGCACATTTTTGGCGCGTTCCGGTCGCTTACCGGTGCGTCGGTGCGCGTGCGCGAATTCGGGCTATAGCCAAAGCCGCGGATCATGAATAAAAGGCCGCCTCATGCCCAAGCGCGCGGATATCAAGTCCATCCTCATCATCGGGGCCGGACCGATCGTCATCGGCCAGGCCTGCGAGTTCGACTATTCGGGAACCCAGGCCTGCAAGGCTTTGAAGGCTGAGGGCTACCGGATCATCCTCGTCAATTCCAATCCGGCCACGATCATGACCGATCCGGAATTGGCCGACGCCACGTACATCGAACCGATCACGCCGGAGATCGTCGCCAAGATCATTGCGGCAGAGCGGCCGGACGCGCTGCTGCCAACCATGGGCGGGCAGACGGCGCTCAACACCGCGTTGGCGCTGGAACGCCACGGCGTGTTGGAAGAGTTCGGGGTCGAGATGATCGGCGCCCGCGCCGCCGCCATCGACATGGCCGAGGATCGCAAGCTGTTCCGCGAGGCCATGGAACGCATCGGGCTCGAGAGCCCGCGCGCCTGCATTGCCTCATCGCCGCCCATCCGCGACGCGAAGGGCCACATCGTCCGCTACGACACGGCGACGGGCTTTGCCGAGGCGATGCGCGCCCTCGACACCATCGGCTTGCCGGCCATCATTCGTCCCGCGTTCACGCTCGGCGGCACCGGCGGTGGCGTCGCCTACAACCGCGAGGAGTTCGAGCAGATTGCCCGCTCCGGCATCGACGCTTCGCCGGTCGGTCAGATCCTCATCGACGAAAGCCTGCTCGGCTGGAAGGAGTACGAGATGGAGGTGGTCCGCGACAAGGCGGACAACTGCATCATTGTCTGCTCCATCGAAAACGTCGACCCCATGGGCGTGCACACCGGCGACAGCATCACCGTCGCCCCGGCCCTGACGCTCACCGACAAAGAATATCAGATGATGCGCAACGCCTCGATCGCGGTGCTGCGCGAGATCGGTGTCGAGACCGGCGGGTCGAACGTGCAGTTCGCCGTCAACCCGGCCGATGGACGCCTGGTCGTCATCGAGATGAACCCGCGCGTGTCGCGATCATCTGCGCTGGCCTCGAAGGCGACCGGCTTCCCCATCGCCAAGGTCGCCGCCAAGCTCGCCGTCGGCTACACGCTCGACGAGCTCGCCAACGACATCACCGATGGGGCGACACCCGCCTCGTTCGAGCCGACCATCGACTATGTCGTCACCAAGATCCCGCGCTTTGCCTTCGAGAAATTTCCAGGCTCCGACCCGACGCTGACCACCGCTATGAAGTCGGTGGGCGAGGTCATGGCTATCGGCCGCACGTTCGCGGAGAGCGTGCAGAAGGCGCTGCGCTCGATGGAGACGGGACTTTCCGGCTTCGACGATCTCGCGCTCGAAGGCCTCGGCGCCGGCGACGACAAGAACGTCATACGCGCCGCCGTCTCGCAGCCAACTCCCGACCGTCTTTTGAAGGTGGCGCAGGCGTTGCGGCTCGGTTTCGATGTCGAGCAGATCTACGCCTCCTGCCGCATCGATCCGTGGTTCCTATCGCAGATCGAGGCGATCGTCGCCGAAGAGGCACGCGTCAAAGCGCACGGGCTGCCAAAATCGGCTGAACAGCTGCGCGCGCTCAAGGCGATGGGGTTCTCGGATGCCCGCCTCGCCAAGCTCGCCGGAGTGAGCGAAAAGGACGTGCGTGCACACCGTGCCGCACTCGGCGTGCATCCTGTCTACAAGCGCATCGACACCTGTGCGGCCGAGTTCGCGGCGCCGACGGCGTACATGTATTCGACCTATGAGACCGCGCTGACGGATACACCGGCATGCGAGGCGCGCCCGTCGGACGCGCAGAAAGTCATCATCCTCGGCGGCGGCCCCAACCGTATCGGCCAGGGCATCGAGTTTGACTACTGCTGTTGCCATGCCTGCTTCGCGCTCACCGCGGCGGGCTTCGAAACCATCATGATCAATTGCAATCCGGAGACCGTGTCGACCGACTACGATACCTCGGACCGGCTCTACTTCGAGCCGCTCACCGCCGAGGACGTGCTGGAGATCGTTACCAAGGAACAGTCGAAGGGCACGCTGAAGGGCGTCATCGTGCAGTTCGGCGGCCAGACGCCGCTGAAGCTCGCCGCCGCATTGGAAGATGCCGGCGTCCCCATCCTCGGGACATCGCCTGACGCCATCGATCTCGCCGAGGATCGCGACCGGTTCAAGATGCTGATCGAGAAGCTCGGGCTGCGGCAGCCGAGCAGCGGTATCGCCCGCTCACCCGGCGAAGCCCGTGCCGTGGCCGATAGCCTCGGTTACCCCGTCGTTATTCGTCCCTCGTATGTGCTGGGCGGGCGCGCCATGGAGATCGTGCACGACGGCTCCGAGGTCGACCGCTACGTAACTCGCCTATCGGCGACGCTCGACCGTCCTTCCGAGCTTGTCGTCTCCGACAAGCGCCCGCTGCTCATCGACCGCTACTTGACCGACGCGGTCGAGGTCGACGTCGACTGTCTCGCCGACGGACGCGACACCTACGTCTGCGGGATCATGGAGCACATCGAGGAGGCGGGTATCCACTCGGGCGACAGCGCCTGCTCGCTGCCGCCCTACTCGCTCAACGCCGCGACCCTCGCCGAGCTCGACCGGCAGACGCGCGAGCTTGCCATCGCGCTCAAGGTCGTCGGCCTGATGAACGTGCAGTTCGCCATCAAGGACGGCGTCGTCTACGTGCTCGAGGTGAATCCGCGCGCTTCCCGCACCGTGCCGTTCGTCGCCAAGGTCATCGGCAAACCGATTGCCGCGATCGCCGCCGAGGTGATGGCCGGCAAGCGCCTCGCCGACTTCGGCCTCAAAGCGCCGACGTTTAAACACGTTGCCGTCAAGGAGGCCGTCTTCCCGTTCGCGCGCTTCCCGGGCGTCGATCCGATCCTCGGCCCCGAGATGCGCTCGACCGGCGAGGTGATGGGTATCGACAGCGACTTCGCCATGGCGTTCGTCAAGAGTCAGCTCGGCTCCGGCCAGGTGCTGCCCATGCACGGCACCGTATTCATTTCGGTGAAGGACTCCGACAAGGATCGCGTCGTCGCGCCGGTGCGCGAGCTGGAAGGCATGGGCTTCAAAATCATCGCCACGCGCGGCACTAAGCGGCACCTCGAGGCGAACGGCATCCAGTGTGAAGCTATCAACAAGGTTCTCGAGGGGCGCCCGCACATCGTCGACGCCATGAAGAACGGTGACGTGGCCCTCGTTTTCAACACTACCGAAGGCGCCAAAGCATTGGCAGACAGCAAGGATATCCGCCGGACTGCCTTGCTTCACCATATACCGTACTATACAACTGTAGCAGGTGCGGTGGCGGTCACCAGGGCCATACGGGCCCTAAAAGCGGGCTCATTGCGAGTGGCCCCTTTGCAAAGCTTTGTGAACCACCCATCCTAATCCATCGGGATCGCCCGTCCGCGAGGACGGCGCGGTCCATTCCACACGTTGGCAGCAACGAGTGTCGGTGGTCCTGGCAGCCCTGCCAGGCCTAATGGGAGATGTTAGGGAATGACTATGGAACGGGTCCCGATGACCATTGAGGGCTATCGCACGCTCGAAGTGGAGCTGCAGCGCCTCAAATCGGAAGAGCGTCCCCGTATCATTCAGCTTATCGCCGAGGCGCGCTCGCACGGCGACCTCTCCGAGAACGCCGAGTACCATGCCGCCAAAGAAGCGCAGGGTCTCAACGAGGCACGCGTCGCCGACATCGAGGACCGCATCAGCCGCGCCGACGTCGTCGACACATCCAAACTCTCCGGCAATACGGTGAAGTTCGGGGCCACCGTGACGCTCGTCGACGAGGACACCGACGAGAAAGTCAAATACAAGATCGTCGGCGACTTCGAGGCGAGCGTGCGTGACGGCAAGATCTCGATCTCCTCGCCGATCGCGCGGGCGCTGATCGGCAAATCGAAGAACGATGCCGCCGAGGTGACGACACCGAAGGGTGCGCGCTCCTACCAGATCCTCAAGATCGAGTGGAAGTAGCCGCCTCGTCGAGGCGGATCACTTCTCTGGGACGGAGATGGGAACGCCCGGCTCGCGTTTGGCGCGCCGGATGGTGAGAAACGTCTTGACGCTGGCGACGTTGGGCGCCGCCGTCAGTTCCTCGAGTATGAACTCCTGGAAAGCCGGCAGGTCCTCGGTCACGCACTTCAGCATGTAGTCGCTCTCGCCCGACAGCATGTAGGCTTCGCGCACGATCGGCCAGCCGAGCGCGAGGTTCTCGAAGGCGCGCAGCTCGTTCTCGGCCTGGTTATGCAGCCCGACCATGGCGAACGCGGTGAGCTCGAAACCCAGCGCCGCTTCATCGAGCAAAACCGTATAACCGGCGATCAGCCCGGCCTGCTCCAACGCTCGTACGCGGCGCAGGCACGGCGGTGCTGACAGCCCGACCCGCGAGGCGAGCGCGACGTTGGTCATACTGCCGTCCGCCTGCAACTCCTTGAGGATGCGCCAATCGACGGGATCCAGGCGCACGGCCATCGCGCTTCTCTCCGCGGGAGGACTTCGGCGCCGAAGGGGCGCTTAAAGGCGCCGACGTTGCACCAAGCGGCTCCGTTTGGCTAGCGGCGCAGGCGGCTTGTGCGGCGCTCACGCCGTTGCGTCGCAAAGAGGTATGGACAGGGGCAGCGCCAATGGCGAAAAGCGCCGAGTGACCGACAGCGCCATGGCACTCACCGGCAGACGGCAGCACCCGCTCGCGGGCCGCAGCGCGTGGATCATCACCACGGGGCTCGCCGGCATGGATGCGCAGACGCGCGGGGTCGCCGACGCGCTGGGTCTCAGCTACGAAATGAAGCGCGTGGCGCCCAAGGGCATTTTCAAGTTGCTCGCTCCGTGGGGGCCGGTGGCGCCATCGGAACGGTTCGGTGCGGCTGGATCGCAGTTCGCTCCCCCATGGCCCGACGTCGCCATCTCCCTCGGCCGCAGTTGCGTGCCCTATATGCGTGCGCTGCGCCGCCGCGCACCGGAGACCTTCACCATCGTCATGCTCGACAACCGGGCGGGGCTCGGCGTCGCCGATGTCATCTGGGTGCCGCAGCACGATCGCCTGCGGGGGCCAAATGTCATAACGACGCTCACGGCGCCGCACAGCTTCACCGCCGCGCGCCTCGCCGAGTTGCGTTCTGCGGTGCCGCCCGCTATCGCCGCGTTGCCGCGCCCGCGCATCGCCGTCATCCTCGGCGGCAAGAACAAAGTCTATGAATTCCGCGACGAGGACGACGCGCGCTTTGCCTTTGCCCTAAAATCGCTCGGTGCCCTGGGGGCGAGTTTCATGGTCACGCCATCGCGGCGCACGCACGCGCGCCTGCTCGCGGTGACGGACGAAGCAACACGCGCCTTCCCACGCATCCTATGGAATGGCGAGGGCGCCAATCCCTACGGCGACTTCCTCGCCCACGCTGACGCACTCGTCGTCACGGCCGATAGCGTCAACATGACGGGGGAGGCGGCCGCTACCGGGCGCCCCGTTCTGGTGTTCACGCCTTCCGCTGGCTCCGACAAGTTCCGCCGCTTCCATGCCGGCCTACAAACTTATGGCGCCACGCGGCCGCTGCCCGAGCGCGTTGCGGCGCTGCCCGACTGGAGCTACGAGCCGTTGCATTCTGCAGACACAATCGCGCGCGAGATCGAACGCTTCTGGCTTAGCCGCAAGGGTACGCAGCCGTGATGCAGAAAGCCGTTGCCCAAAGCGATGACGTACTGTGTGCCGGCGGCACGCTGTCGATCCCGCAGCTCTCGGCGACGGCACGCGCCTGGCGGATCGCGGAGATGGCGCTGCTCTACGGCGCCGCGCCCTTTGCCGTCGACCGCGCCGTGCATGGCAATGGCATCCCGGTGTTCATTGCGTTGCTGCCGGTGCTGGCGATCATCCTCATGTTCCTCGTCGTCGACCGTACGTTCTCGCTGCGCCGCGAGCTGACGCGCGGCTTCTCGCTGACGCAGCTTGGCTCCATCCTCGCCGTGTTCGCCATCTGTGGCGGTATCGTCGCCACCTATGTTGCCGAGTATCACCCGGCGCTTTTCGTCGAATTTCCGCGCCAACGACCCGAAACGTACATGCGCATCATGCTGCTCTATCCGCTCATGTCGGTCATGGTGCAGGAGCTCGTCTACCGAACGTTCTTCTTCCACCGTTACGGACTGCTGGTCGGGCGGGCGTGGTGGCTGGCCATCCTACTCAATGGCGTGCTGTTCGGCGTTGGCCACCTGGTCATCGGCACGCCGCTTGCCGTCTACGGCACGATGGCTACGGGCGTGCTGTTCGCCTGGCGCTATGCGATGACGCGCTCGTTCTGGGCGGTCTTCATCGAGCACACTCTGTGGGGTGCGCTCGTCTTTACGGTCGGCCTCGGCCGCTACTTCTTCACCGGCGTCGGCATCCTCACTTGGCGCTAAATTCGGCGCAGACTAACGCTGACGGCCTCCCTGTCGGTCAGCAGGAAGGCCGCGCGATCTCAGAGCCGGAGCGGCTCCTCGTCAGTTGGGGCGGTGCTTCTTGCACACGGCGTGGATCTCGGCCCAGGCGCCGGGCACCATGGTGTCGGTACGCACGCCCTGCGCGGCGAGCGCCGCGATGCGGCGGCGCGTCAGCACAAAATCTGAACGATCGGAGTCGTGGCGAACGTCGCAGCAGGTCGCGCGCTTGACGCCGGGAATGCGGTAACCGCGCGGCAGCCAGTCGCAATCGGTGAAGCCGCCGATGGCGGTCCAGCAGACGTAGGCCTTGGCGGCGTGGCCGGCCGTTGCCGCATCGTTGACGGCTACGCCGCCGCATAGCGAGGCGGACGCGCCGAGCAGAATGAGAAGTTTACGCATTTGTCCTTTACCTCCCGCGCCTCGGCGGGGCAGACCTGAGCGCCGACAGCACTCTTGTCGGCAATGTGAGCGAACGCGCCCAATGTCCCCCGCGCGCCGCCAAGGCGAACGCTAACCGGCAACCAACAAGCCGCAATGGCAATTCCAGAAGGCCCGCTGTTTCAGCGTTCGGCCGCGGCAGATTAGTCACATGCGCCGGACCTTTAAGCGGTGGCGTTATGAATGCATATCAACGACAAATCCGCGTCAAATCGCGATGTCGACCGCGCCGCATTTGAGACGCGCGAAGCAATCCGCTAGAAGGCCGCAAGCTTAAATCCCGGCAGCACTTTTCGAGGAGACCGCCTCCGTGGCGAACCCGCAGTACGTCTATCACATGCACAAGCTTTCCAAGGCCTACCCGGGCGGCAAGCAGGTCTTGAAGGACATCTCACTGTCGTTCCTGCCGGGCGCCAAGATCGGCGTCGTTGGTCTCAATGGCGCCGGCAAGTCGACGCTCTTGAAGATCATGTCAGGCACCGTCGACGACTTCCTCGGCGAGGCGAAGGCCGCCGACGGCATCAAGGTTGGCTACCTGCCGCAGGAGCCGCAGCTCGATGTGACCAAGGACGTGCTCGACAATGCCATGGAGGGCGTCGCGGAGAAAAAGGCC
>DATBSP010000162.1:0-68718 GCA_036559705.1 Hyphomicrobium sp. | reverse complement strand
GAGCGCGACCGACTCGACCGACCGCACCATGCCGGTTCCCTGGCATACTGGGCAGGGCTTGGTCGAGCCTTCGAGCATGCCTGTCCTTAGGCGCTGGCGCGACATTTCCAGCAGCCCGAAATGGCTGATGCGCCCGACCTGGATGCGGGCGCGGTCGTGGCGCAGCGCGTCCTTGAGGCGGTTCTCCACCTTGCGGTTGTTGCGCCGCTCCTCCATGTCGATGAAGTCGATGACGATCAGGCCCGCGAGGTCGCGCAATTTGAGCTGGCGGGCGAGCTCGTCGGACGCCTCCAGGTTGGTCTGCAGCGCCGTCTCCTCGATGGAGAACTCGCGCGTGGACTTGCCCGAGTTGACGTCGATTGAAACCAGGGCCTCGGTCTGGTTGATGACGAGGTATCCGCCCGAGCGCAACGTCACGTAGGGGCTGAACATGGCGTTCAGCTGCCGCTCGATCTGGAAGCGCGTGAAGAGAGGCTCCGGATCCTGGTATTGCGTGACGTTCTTGGCATGGCTCGGCATGAGCATGCGCATGAAGTCTTTGGCCTCGCGGTGCGCCTCACCACCGGCAACGATGACCTCGTCGACGTCCTTGTTATAGAGGTCGCGGATCGAGCGCTTGATGAGGTTGCCTTCCTCGTAGACGAGGCTCGGCGCCTGGCTCTGCAGAGTGAGATCTCGCACGCTCTCCCACAGCCGCAAGAGATATTCGAAGTCGCGCTTGATCTCCTGCTTGGTGCGTGCGGCGCCGGCGGTGCGGATGATCAGCCCCATGCCCTCCGGAACCTCGAGCTCGGCAGCGATGGCCTTGAGCCGTTTGCGGTCCTGCGGTTGGGTGATCTTGCGGCTGATGCCGCCGCCGCGGGCCGTGTTGGGCATCAACACGGTATAGCGACCGGCGAGCGACAGGTAGGTGGTGAGTGCCGCACCCTTGTTGCCGCGCTCCTCCTTCACGACCTGGACGAGGATGACCTGGCGGCGCTTGATGACCTCTTGGATCTTGTAGCTGCGCGGGCGGCGGCGCGGGCGCGAAGGCAGCTCCTCGAGGGCGTCCTCGCCGGAGCCGACCTGCTCGACGCGCTCTACTTCGACCGGGGCCGCGTTGGCCTCGACCTCGTGAACCGCGGCTTCTCCGGTGCCAGTTTCTTCACCGGACGCCTCGGCTGACGCCGCGACGTCGAGCGTGTTTTCGTTAGCGGCGACGTCCGTATCCTCGGCGCGCTCGGGCGCAGCCTGCACGCGGTCATCGGCAGGCACGGCCTCGGCGAGTGTGCGGTGTTCGGGCTGGCCCTCTTTGCCTTCGCCCTCCTCGTCATGGTCCGCATCGTCGTGGGGAGGCGGATCGCCTCCCTCGTGGGGCTCGAGAACGTCGACCGCATCCTCTTCCTCGGGGGCCGGCGATGATGCGCGCCGGCGCGCTAGCGCCTCGGCATGGGCATCGACGGCAGCTTCCTCCTCGGCCTCGGCGGCGGCTTCCTCATCGAGAAGCGCCTGACGGTCGGCCATTGGGATCTGGTAATAGTCAGGATGGATTTCGTTGAAGGCGAGGAAGCCGTGGCGGTTTCCACCGTACTCAACGAAGGCCGCCTGTAGCGACGGCTCAACGCGCGTCACCTTGGCGAGATAGATATTGCCCCGAAGCAGCTTTCGGGCGGCGGATTCGAAATCGAATTCCTCTACCCGGCCGTTGCGGAGCACCACGACCCGGGTTTCCTCCGGGTGCGTGGCGTCGATAAGCATCTTGTTGTTGGACATGTGTGCCGATCCTCGGCGCGCCGGCTGGGCCGCCTGCCGCTTGGCTCCACAATTCGGATGCGAATTGGGTCAAGGGCGGCAAGGCGCCGGTCTCGGGCGTGCGTCATTGTTTGCGATGATGGGTGAAAAAGACGGGGTGTCGGGATGGCACACAGACTTCTTCCGCCGGGCGTGGCCGGGCGTGCTCCGCGGCGCGGACGGTTGCGCGCTGGAACCTGCAGTTGGCTGTTGCCGAAGTTAAGCATTCCAATGGTCTTTCAATGGCTTGACGTGGAGCACGAGACATCGCGCTCCCGCCGGATTGCCCTCATATCGGCGAGGGCGCCGGGCGGTTATCCGCCTGCTCCGTACGCCTTCCTTTCCCGGGCGAATATCGGAGCGGTGGACGTGGTGATTGTCCGTTTCGAGTGGTTTCCGTCGCGCCGGGCGCAAGCTTGGCCCTCAGGCTCAAGTCTCCGCCGTCTAAAAAGACCCGGAGCTTATGTTTGCGGGCGCAGGGCGAACCACTCGATCGTCGGTCTGCAACGGCTCCGTCCCTCGCGGGGAACGGCGAACCGGCGCGAACGGCAGGACGATTGCCTGTCCCACTCGATCTTGCGGCGCACAAATGTCCTCGAAAGAGTGCCGCTGCAGCAACGAAACAATAAGTACGGGTTCGCCGGTAGGCTTGCAAGCATGTTATAAAGGCTCTCTCGCGAGCCCGCCGGCCAACTACCTGCAATTTGAGGGAAAATCGGCAAAGGTTTGGTTAATGTGGGGCAGGGGAAACGCGACGGCCGAGGGGGCGGAGGGGAATGCGGCAGCATCTGCAACATAGGGCTTGCGGAGCCAGGCGCGCGTTGGCGCTGTTTGGGATCGTGCTGTCCGTCGCCCAGTTAATCGGTGCGGCGGACGCCGGGGCGGATCCGGGGAGCGTACATCGCAAGGGCGCGGCGGTCGAAGCCAAGCGCGCCGAGCTCAAGGGCGATGCGACATCAACCCAGTTTCTGCTCGGACTCTCGGTCGGCGTGCGCGCTGAGATCTTCACCCTCGCCAACCCTTACCGCGTTGTTGTCGACTTGCCAGACGTCGCCTTCCATCTTCCCGACGGCACAGGACAAAAAGGGCGCGGGCTCGTTGCGGCCTTCCGTTATGGTCTTCTGGCGGAAGGCAAGGCGCGCGTCGTCATCGATACGACGGGGCCGGTCGTCATCAAGCGCGCCGATATGGCGGCCAAGGACGGCAGCGCCGTTGAGCTGGCGATCGACCTTGCGCCGACGTCGGTCCAGTCGTTCGGCAGCGGCACGGGCGGGGCGCGTGCCGCCGCCGCGCCGGCCAAGGCTGAACCAACACCAGCCCCCAAGCCGCTGAAGCAGGACCGCGCCAAGCCGGTAATCCTCATCGACGCCGGTCACGGCGGCATCGACCCAGGCGCGGCTGGGGCCAGCAACCTCAAGGAAAAGACGTTGGTTCTGGCCGTCGCCCACGCACTCAAAGCGCAGTTGGCGGCTGCCGGCCGTTATGACGTGAAGATGACGCGGACAACCGATGTTTTCGTGTCCCTCGACCAGCGCATCAAGATGTCGCGCGATCTCGACGCCGACCTGTTCATCTCGCTACACGCCGATTCCATCGCGCAGAAAGGCTTTGCCAACGCCGTCCGCGGGGCAACCGTCTACACGCTGTCGGAGCGGGCCTCGGACGAGGAGGCGCGGCGCATGGCCGAAAAGGAGAACAACTCGGATGCCATCGCCGGCCTGCAGACCGCCAAGTTCGAGGAGGAGGGTGAGGTGCGCAATATCCTCATCGACCTTCTGAAGCGGGAGACGTCGAACTTCTCCGCCGATTTTTCCAACACGCTGGTTAAGCGGCTCGGCACCAGCATTTCGCTGTCCGGACGTCCGCAGCGCTCGGCGGCGTTTAAGGTGCTGCGTCAGGCGGACACGCCGTCAGTGCTGGTCGAGCTCGGCTATATGAGCAACCCGGAGGACGAAAAACTGCTCAATTCGGCGGCTTGGCAGCGGCGTGTCGCCGCGGCCATCGGGGCAGCGGTCAATTCCTATTTTTCCAAGCGTACAGCGAAGGCGCGGTGAGGCCTGCGAACCGCGCAAATGGCTGACGTTATCTAAACTGCGGCGATCGACGACTTGATGCCACAATCCATGCTAATGTGGCTGCGTCGCGGCGTTGCCTTTCCTAGCCACCAGGGCTCGCGCAGATATGCCAGATCAACCGATTACGCACGATCAACGGAATTAGAGGTTGATGCGCGAGCCTTTATACCCGCCCGAGCACATTTATCCGTCCGAACCGCCGCCGCCACGCAAGCGCAAGCGGCGCAAGAGCTTCTTGCTGAGCTTTCTCGGCTTTGGATTTGCCGCTGCCGGCGTCGTGTTCATCTGTGCCTCGGCCGCCGCGGGCTACCTGTTGTGGAAGACCTCGCAGGATCTTCCCGACTACGAGAGCCTCGCCAAATACGAGCCGCCGGTAATGACGCGCATCCATGCGCACAACGGCGCGCTGATCGCCGAGTATGCACGCGAACGGCGCATTTTCGTGCCGATCAACACGATTCCGAAACGCGTCATCGCCGCCTTCCTGTCAGCCGAGGACCGCCGCTTCTACGAGCATGGCGGCGTCGACTTCCAAGGCATCGCGCGTGCCGTGTTCAAAGTCGTCGAATCCAAGATCCAGGGTAACGACCGGCGTGCCGAGGGTGGCTCGACGATCACCCAGCAGGTCGCCAAGAACTTCCTCCTCAGCAGCGAGCGCTCGATGGAGCGCAAGCTGAAGGAGGCTATCCTCGCCATCCGCATCGAGCGTGCCTACTCGAAGGACAAGATCCTCGAGCTGTATCTCAACGAGATCTATTTCGGCATTGGCGCCTATGGCATCGCCGCGGCGAGTCTCAGCTATTTCAACAAGGAGCTTCAGGATCTCACGATCGAAGAGGTCGCCTACCTCGCCGCGCTTCCTAAGGGGCCCAACAACTATCATCCGTTCCGGCGCGAGAAGCAGGCCCTGATCCGGCGCGACTGGATCATCGGCCAGATGCAGGAGAACGGCTATATCTCGAGCGAGGAAGCCGCGGCTGCGAAGGCGAAACCGCTCGGCGTCAACCTCCGCCAGACCGGCGCGCATATCTTCGCCGCCGACTTCTTCGCCGAGGAAGTGCGGCGCACGCTGCTGTCGCAGTTCGGTGAGGACAAGCTCTACAACGGCGGCCTGTCGGTGCGCACGACGCTCGATCCGCGGTTACAGCAGGCGGCCCGCCGCTCGCTCATGGACGGTTTGGTGCAGTTCGATCGCACCAAGGGCTGGCGCGGCCCGGTAACGAAGCTCGACGTCACAGGCGATTGGGGCAAAGCACTCGACGCCGTTGAAAGGCCGCCCGACATTCAGCCGTGGCGGCTCGGGGTGGTGCTCAATACGGAACCTGCCAAAGCAGTAATTGGGTTGCGGCCCGAGAAGCAGCAGGACGGCTCTCTGGTCGGCAAGCGCGAAGCGGTCGAGATCACTTTCGATGAAGTGAAGTGGGCGAAGTCGGCTAGCAAGAAGGTAGCACCCAAGGCGATGAGTGATGTCATCTCGCCGGGAGATGTCATCTACGTGGCGCCGAAGGAGGCTAGCAACGTCGGCGGCGTCTGGTCGCTGATGCAGATTCCCGAGGTGGGTGGCGGCATCGTCGCGCTCGACCCCAACACGGGTCGCGTGCTCGCCGTCGTTGGCGGCTTCTCATTCGCCATGAGCCAGTTCGACCGTGCCATCCAGGCCAAGCGCCAGCCCGGCTCGTCGTTCAAGCCGTTTGTCTACGCGGCCGCTCTCGACAACGGCTACAAGCCGACGTCGATCATTCTCGATGCGCCGATCGAGATCGAGCAGGGCCCCGGCCAGAATATCTGGAAGCCCGAGAACTACGAGAAGGAACATTCGGCCGGACCGTCGACGCTGCGCTTCGGCATCGAGCATTCGCGCAACCAGATGACGGTGCGCCTCGCGCAAGATCTCGGCATGCCGATCATCACGGACTACGCCAAGCGCTTCGGCATCTACGATGACCTGCTGCCGGTGCTGTCTATGTCGCTGGGTGCCGGTGAATCAACTCTGCTGCGCGTGGCTACCGGCTACTGCTCCATCGCCAATGGCGGCCACCAGGTGCGCGCCACGCTAATCGACCGCATTCAGGACCGCTGGGGGCGCACCGTGTGGCGGCACGACCAGCGCGTATGCGAGGGGTGCAAGGTCGAGACGTGGAACGGCCAGGAAGAGCCGGAGATCCCCGACGACCGGGTGCAGATCATGGACCCGCACACCGCCTATCAGATGACCTCCATGCTGGAAGGCGTCATCCAGCGCGGCACCGCGACTTCGCTCAAGGCGCTCGAGCGTCCGCTCGCCGGCAAGACCGGCACGACGAATGAGGAAAAGGACGCCTGGTTCATCGGCTATTCACCCGACATGGTGGTGGGCGTGTTCATCGGCTACGACACGCCGACGGCGATGGGCAAGGGCAATACCGGCGGCAAGATTGCGGCTCCGGTCTTCGGCAGCTTCATCAAGGAAGCGCTTGCCGATCAGCCGGCCGCCCCGTTCCGCATCCCGTCGGGTGTCAAGCTGGCACGTGTCAACCTGCGCACAGGCCTGCGCGCGGGCGAGGAAGATCCGCAGAGCATCATGGAAGCGTTCAAGCCGGGCGAAGAGCCGGACGACGCCTACTCGGTGATCGGTTTCACGGATCAGGGCACCGGCGCCATGCCGGGTCGCGACGACGAAAGCTCAGCTGACGATTACTACCACCCGCCACCGCGCCAGAGCCCCCCGTACGGCTCCGGCCGCGGGGGCCTGTGGTGAGGCCGAACGGCTGACGCTGTGGATGTGCCGCCTGCGCGCGCCTTCGCGTTTACAGCCGCCCGCGCGGCCATTATATCACTCCGCACATCCTGAAATTGCTCCGCACCGGAGGCAACGATGCGTGCCGAACCGCAAAAGCTCGTCGAATCCATCAAGGAGGCCCTCGGCCTCCTGCGGAGGCATCTTTGACTGGGATACCGCCCAGCAACGACTTGCCGAGCTGAACAAGCGCGCGGAGGATCCGAGCCTCTGGAATAACTCCAAAGCGGCGCAGAAGGTCATGCGCCAGCGTCAGCAGCTCGAGCGCTCGATCAACGCCTATCGTGATCTGGAGCGAGGCCTCGAGGACGGCGTGACACTCATCGAGCTCGGCGAAGATCATAACGACGACGCCTCGATCGCCGAAGGCGAAGCCATGCTCAAGAAGCTCGACGAGGAGGCGCAGCGGCGCAGCGTCGAGGCGCTGCTGTCGGGCGAAGCCGACGGCAACGACACTTATCTCGAAGTGCATGCGGGTGCCGGCGGCACTGAAAGTCAGGACTGGGCCTCGATGCTGGCGCGCATGTACATGCGCTGGGCGGAGCAGCGCGGCTACAAGGTGGCGACGCTGGAAGAAAGCGCCGGCGAAGAAGCAGGCATCAAATCGGTCACCATCGAGATCAAGGGCGAGGATGCGTACGGCTGGCTGAAGACGGAATCGGGCGTGCATCGCCTGGTGCGCATCTCACCCTATGACGCCAACGCGCGCCGCCACACGAGCTTCGCCTCGGTGTGGGTTTACCCGGTCGTCGATGACGACATCGACATTCAGATCAACGAGAGCGAGTGCCGCATCGACACCTATCGCTCTTCCGGTGCCGGCGGCCAGCACGTCAACACGACGGATTCTGCCGTGCGCATCACGCATCTGCCTACCGGCATCGCGGTGGCGAGCCAGCAGGAGCGCTCGCAGATCAAGAATAGGGCGATCGCCTGGTCGATGCTGAAGGCGCGCCTCTACGAGCTCGAATTGAAGAAGCGCGAGGACAAGGCCAACGCCGAGGCGGCGAGCAAGAAAGAGATCGGCTGGGGCCACCAGATCCGCTCCTACGTGCTGCAACCGTACCAGCTGGTGAAAGACCTGCGCACCGGCACGCAGAGTACCAATCCATCGGCTGTTCTCGACGGCGAGATCGATCCGTTCATCGAGAGCGCGCTGGCACAGCGCATCAAGGGCGGTGGCCCGGTCGAAGTGGCCGATCTGGACTAGCGGATCGCGGGAAGAAGAGCGGTCCAACGCTGCGGTGTCACCCCCACTTAGCTGGACCGCGAGGTGCCCCTAGCTCAGGCCGGAGACGCACACTTTTGCAGAGCCCTTGAAGTTGGGCTTGGCTCGGTAAGTCATCTCTATGCGGTCGATGGCGCGCTCGCCGCGTCCCTTGAGGTCGAGCGGCCGCGTCTGTCCACCGTCGCGGATCTCAGAGCGAACGTTGATGTCGTCGGGATTGCCGTTGCCGTAAACGACCTTGAGGTCGTTCATGTAGACGGCGTTGCCCGACACTTCGAGGCGGATGGCCTTGAAGGTGCCTTCGCGTCGGCCGACTTTGATGACGTCGCGATCGACGAGGAAGCCGACCTTCTGGCAGCCGAGCTGCTCCCAGTGGTCGTGTCCGCGGTCGCGATTTTGCGCGACGGCTGTTTGCGAGGCAATGCCGGCAAAGGCGACAGCGCCGATCAGCATCGAAGCGTACTTGAAGCTCATGCTTTATCTCCCGTGTTGGTGTCCGCTACGGCGGCACGGCCTATCAACGCGCGAGCACCCGTGATCCGTTGCTTGGCCGCGGACGCAAATCGGGCCAAGCCATGCGCATTGCGCTATATTAGAAATATTGTAAGAGCCCGCATCGCACGGGCGTGAGAGGAACTTCCGAGAGCGCAACGGTTTTCACAGCAGCGCGCGTGACACGTTTCCTGCGTCGATCCGCGCACCTTCGGCTGCGATGAAGAGGGAAAATACGCGAAGGGTTCAGCGCTGCGGTGTCACCGCGAATACGCTGAACCCGATGCTTGCGGCCGGAGGGGAGCCGGAGCTCCGATGGCCACGCCAGCATAACGATGAGTGGCAAATATTCCGTCGCCGCCCGCGCCTTAAAGACTTAACGCGCACTTGTTGTGCGGTCCGAAACCTGACGGGCACGTGAAGAGCGCCGCCAAACCGCGCGAAAGGGCTTTGCAGCGGCCATGCGATGCGCCAAGACGTTGCGCATGGCGCAGGAAAACCAAAGACGCCGGGACAACGCACGCGGCGTGGCTGCGGTGCAGGATGGCGCGCGGCTGCAACTCATCGAGACGGCAGGGTTCCCCGACTATGCACTGCTCGATAGCGGTGGCGGACGCAAGCTCGAGCGCTTCGGCCCAATTGTCGTTGACCGGCCCGAGCCGCAGGCGCTGTGGACGCCAGGTGCACCTGAGCGCGAGTGGCGGCATGCGCACGCGGTATTCTCGGGCGACGACGAGGAGGACAAGGGTCGTTGGCGCATCGACAAGCCGGTGCCGGAGGTCTGGCCGGTGAAGGTCGGCGCGGCGACGATGCTGTGCCGCCTGGCGAGTTTCCGTCACATGGGTCTCTTCCCCGAGCAGATGCCGCACTGGGAGTGGATGTTGGCGCGACTGGCCGAGAAGCGTGCCGAGCCGCCGCGCGTTTTGAACCTGTTCGCCTACACGGGTGCGGCCTCGCTCATTGCCGCCGTGGCCGGCGCACACGTCACTCACGTCGACGCCTCGAAGAAGGCGATCGCCTGGGCGAAAGAGAACCAAGCGGCTTCCGATTTGGGCACCGCCCCGATCCGTTGGATGCTCGACGATGCTGCGAAGTTCGTGGCACGCGAGGTGCGGCGCGGCAAGACGTACGACGTCATCCTCGTCGATCCGCCGAAGTTCGGGCGCGGTCCCGACGGCGAGGTGTGGGACCTGTTCACCGGCCTGCCGCCGCTGCTGAAGGATTGCGCAGCACTGTTGTCGCCGGGGGCCGCGCTGGTGCTGACGGTGTACGCGATCCGCGCATCGTCGCTGGCCTTCGATCAGCTTTGCCGTGAGGTGCTCGCCGGGCGCGATGGCACGTTCCAATCGGGCGAGCTCGCCATCCGCGAGACGGGCGGCAGCCGTGCAGTCCCGGCCTCGCTGTATACGCGCTGGAGCGCGCAATGATGTTGGCGCCCAAGGCCATCACCAGCCTGCAGAACGATCGCGTCAAGGCGATCCGCGCTTTGGAGATGCGCAAGGAGCGCAAGGAAACCGGCTTGTTCGTCGCCGAGGGCACTTCGATCCTCGTTAACGCGCGCGACAACGGCTTCGTGCCGCAGACACTGGTCTACCGCGCCGGCAGCGACAGCAGCGGTATTGCGCAGGGGCTTGTGGCCTGGGCATTGGGCGCGGGCGTCGAATGCCTCGAAGTCTCGGAAGCCGTGCTTGGCAAGCTCGCCTCGAAGGACAATCCGCAAAGCATGCTCGGCGTTTTCAAGCAGCGCTGGGTCGATCCGCGGCCGGCGGCACGAGTGGCGCGCGATGCAGTCTGGCTGGCGCTGGAGGAGGTGCGCGACCCCGGTAACCTCGGCACCATCATTCGCACCGCCGACGCGGTCGGCGCCGCGGGCATCATGCTCATCGGATCGAGCTGCGATCCCTATTCACACGAATGCGTGCGCGCCACGATGGGCTCGGTGTTCGCCGTGCCGCTGGTGCGCACGACGCGCGAGGCTTTTATCGGCTGGACGAAGAACTTTCAGGGCGACATCGTCGGCACGCACCTCGATGTGGATGAGGACTTCCGCAAGGCCAAGTACCGCGCGCCAACGCTGCTACTCATGGGCAGCGAAGGGCCTGGGTTGTCGGATCAGCTCACCGCGGCGTGCACGCGGCTCGTCAAGATTCCTATGGCCGGCAGGCTCGACTCGCTCAACCTGGCGGTTGCCACCGCGCTGGTGCTCTACCAGATCCGCGGACCCCACCTGACCCTGTGACTAGTGTGATGATCGAGAGATTCGCGCCGGAACCCAGCGAGCTTTGGCGAACTTCGGAATCGGGACACTAGATGCGCATCGAATATCATCGGACGCTGATCGCCGATCGTGTGCGCAACGCGGCCTTCGAGGCGGCGCTGCGCTCGGTGATCATGAAGGGCGTCACGACGGTCGCTGACATCGGTACCGGAACCGGGCTCTTGGCGCTGATGGCGGCGAAACTCGGCGCGCGCGAAGTGTTTCTCTACGAGGCGGCCGAGGTGGCGGGCGTCGCCGCCAAGGTTCTGAAGGCCAACGGGGCGCGCAACTGTCACCTATTCCCCTGCCATTCGACCGATATGGTCGATCCACCGATGGTTGATGTCGTCGTCTCCGAAACGCTCGGCAACTACGCCCTCGAGGAGCACATCGTCGAGACGCTGGCCGATGCGCGAAAGCGCTTCCTGAAGCCGGGTGGGGTGCTGATCCCGCACAAGCTCGAGCAGTTCGTGGCGCCGGTCGTCAGCGACCGCCTGCATCGCGAGTTCGCCGCCTGGGATGCGACCGGTTTCGATCTCTCCATCGCCAAGACGATGAGCCTCAACAACATCTACGTGCGCACGCTGTCAGGGAAGGAGCTGCTCGAAGGCAGAGCTTGGGATGCCATCGACCTCGGCAGCGACAGCCGCTCGAGCCGTAAGGGCGAGGCGGGCTGGAAGCTGAAGGCGGCAACGACGATCCATGGCTTCGCGGCGTGGTGGAGCGCCGAGCTGGCGCGCGGCATCACGCTGTCGACGGCGCCAGGTGCACCGCGTACACACTGGGAGCAACTCTATTTTCCGCTGCTGTCGCCGATCGCGGCCAAGGCCGGTGAAACGGTCGGCATCGCCTTGCGCTCACGCACGTCGATGAAGGGGGGGACGCACGTTGCCTGGGTCGCGACGCACAGCGATGCCAAGGGCCGCGAGGTGGGCCGCCAGTCGCTCAACCTCGATAAGGGGTTCCTGCCGTAGGCGGGAGTTTGAACGCTTAGGTGCGCAGCAGCAGGAAGGCGAAGGCGACGATGGTGCCGGCGATGCCTAGCGTCGTCACCCACGCCATAGCATTGCGCGTGCGCTCGTGGCGGTGTTCGCGCCGCGCGTTGTCGAGCCATGCGGCGCTGGGCGGCGGCGAGGCGACATGGTCGAGGTCGTCGATCACTTCCTCGAGCGAGCGCGGATCGGCTTGCAGGGGCGGCGGCGATGTCTCGGCGGGGGCCGGCGCCGACGGCAGGGGTGCAAGGCGCGTCGCCGACTTTGCAACGACGGCGGCGGCGTCGCCGTGCACGGTCTCGACGCGTGCCAGGCGGCTCATCAACGGCCGGTGCTGCATGACGCGCGCGATGTCGTCGGCGAGCTGGCGATCCTCGGGACCGTCGAAGTCAGGCTTTACCTGGGCGCGAGCGGCCATCGGCAGTTCTCCCTCGAAGTGAAAGACATCGAACGCATTGGGCGACTGGGGACGAACTGGACGACGCAATTGGGGAGTGTGGGGCTGACTACGCACGGAAACGCGGGAAGCTTGCATGATTTACCTCGAACAAGCACGAAGGTAATGGTCCCCGCGACCATTCGGGCGGCACGGCAGACTAGCGGCCGAAGCGCTCAAACTCTAAAAAAGCCTAGCGAGATGGCCGTAGCGTGGCAACGATTCGCCGGCGCGGAACAAATTTCCTGGGGAGGGCGCAAACGTGCTGGTGATGGTGATTGGCCTCGTGCTGTTTTTCGCGATCCACTTGGTGCCGGCCAACGTTGAGTTGAAGAATGGTCTGGTCGCTCGATTCGGTGGCAACGGCTACAAGATCATCTTCTCGGTAGTGTCATTGATCGGCTTGGCGCTGATCGTGCTCGGCTTCTACAAGCTGCAGCTTCACCCGGGCAAAAATCCGATCCTGTGGGATCCGCCGATCTGGACGCGGCACCTGGCGCTGGCACTGATGCTGCCGGCGATGATCGCGCTGGTCGCGACGTATGTGCCCTCGCACATCCACGTCATGCTCAAGCATCCGATGCTGATCGCCATCAAGACTTGGGCGCTGGCGCATCTCCTGGCCAACGGCGATCTCGCCTCGCTCGTGTTGTTCGGCAGCTTCCTCGCCTTCGCCGTCTACGACCGCATCTCGGTGAAGCGGCGCGGCGATCTCGGGCCGCTCGGCAAGGGCGGCGGCCCATGGATCAACGACGTGATCGTGGTCGCGCTGGGGACGGCGCTCTACGCCGCCATCGTGCTTTACTTGCACCAGCTCGTTATCGGCGTCTCACCGCTGGCATGAGCGGGCGGCTGATCGGCATTGCCTGGCGCCCCGAGCGGCGAGCGCCGATGCAGACGGTCGATAGCATCGACATCAGCCTCGACGCGGGCGTTGTGGGCGATCACAAGGGTGTCAAGTTCAAGCGCCGCGCGGTGACGATACTTGCCCGCGAGGACTGGGAGGCAGCGTTCGCCGACCTCGGTGGCGAGGTGGGTGCGCTCGACTGGACGGCGCGGCGTGCCAACCTTTTCGTCGAGGGGGTCCGTCTGCCGCGCGCCATTGGTGCCACGCTGCGCATTGGTCCCGTGCTTCTAGAGGTGACCTACCCGACGACGCCGTGTGCGCGCATGGATGAGGCGCGCGTCGGATTGCGCAAGGCGCTGCATCCGGAGTGGCGCGGTGGTGTCACGTGCAAGGTGCTGGAAGGCGGCCGGGTCGCGACTGGCGATGATGTAGTCATCGTTCAGTCGCCGCCTGAGCGACGGATCAAGCTCCCGGGCTGACCAGGCTCATACTGTCATTCCGGAAGCCGACGGGAAACGAGGCTATCCGAGATCCAGGGAAAGAGCGTCGAAGGCACCGCACGCGCCTTCGGCAACTTGACACTGGCGCCGGTTCAGCGCTCGCTTCTCTCGCTTGGCCGGGATGACAGATTAGTAGTAGCGGGGCTCGGAGCTGTCGGTGCGGCTGCGCCACGGCTCGACAACGAACTCCGTCCGCGCGCTCGTCTCGCGGCTGAGCCCGTAATCGGAGATAATGAACGAGGAGCCAGGCTTCATCAGCTCGGCAAGCAGCTCGGCGGTTTCCTTCGGAATCTGGATGCGTTCGAGCGCGGTTGCTGCGTCGGCATCGTGTCCAGCTGCCTGTACAGGTGCCTCATCGTCATGCCGGCGCTTCTTGCGGCGCAAATACCGTACCGTGTCCGACCGCTTCATGGTGAGCGAGTTCCATCGCAGCGCCTTCTCTCCATCGGTGAAGGCGGTGGCCGTCAGAACGTGCGTGCCCAGCGGCTTGCCCGGCTCGGCTATAGTCACCGGCACATCGAGGACCTGCGCAAAGCCGAGCTTGGCGATGAGGCGGCCGGTCTTGGCGCTGATAAACACCGAGACCGGGCTGTCCTTGCGCGCTTCGAGTGCCT
The DNA here is from genome assembly GCA_036559705.1 of Hyphomicrobium sp. Classification (GTDB taxonomy): domain Bacteria; phylum Pseudomonadota; class Alphaproteobacteria; order Rhizobiales; family Hyphomicrobiaceae; genus Hyphomicrobium_A. The sequence continues at coordinate 54,731 of DATBSP010000162.1, read as the reverse complement.
CGGCGGCGACGAGTACCTCCTTGGAGCGGGCGACATCGGCGTCCGCATGCGTCACGTCCTCGAGCGCGATTTTTCGTGCCTTTTCGAGAGCGCCGACGTCGGCGACAGCCTGCTTGGCCTTGGCGGCCTGCGCGTCGGCTGCGCGCTTGGCGGCAACGGCAGCGTCGGCCGCATCGAACATCGCCTTTTCTTCAGCAAGCTCCTCTGTCGACTGCTTCTCGAGATCCGCCGCAGCAAGAGTGGTTGCGTCAATCTTCGACATCTTGGCGGTGAGCTCGGTAAAGCGCCCGGCGGCGCCGTCGGCAGCCTTGACGGCCTTGCGCGCGAGCTCGACGAGGCGTCCCTCCTCGTTGCGCTCCTTACGAACGATCTCCTTGGCGTCCTGCACGGCAGTCGTCGCCGCCTTGGCCTGATCGACGGCGGCCTGCTTGGCGTTTTCCGCTTCGCCGATAGCCGAGGCGAGCCGGTCGCGCTCGGCGGCGCGTGCGATGGCGGCCGAACCGCGCGTGCGCGGCTTGCCGGCATCCCCGGCAGCTGCGGGGCTGACCGTAATTATGTTCTGCGCCCCGCTGTCCGGCGCGAGCGGCGCGATCAGCGCCGGGCTGTTGAACTCTGCCGGAGTGAGATCCTCATCGCTAATGATGACGCGCGCGCCGACGTCGGTGATGCCGAACAGGCTGCGCGCAAAGCTATAGGGGAGGCGAATGCAGCCATGCGAGGCGGGATAGCCTGGCAAATCGCCAGCGTGCAGCGCGACGCCGGAGTTGGTGACGCGCTGCATGAACGGCATTGGCGCTCCGCCGTAGAGGTTCGAATAGTGGTAACGGTTCTTCTCGAGGATGCTGAAGATGCCGGTCGGAGTTGGGTTCGAACTGGTACCGCTGGAGATCGGCGACTTGGCGATTTGTTTGCCGTCGTCATAGACGGTAACCGTCTGCTTGCTGGTCGAGACGACAAGGACCAGCGGGCCGGTAGGTTTCGGCAGCGCCATAGCCGGCTTCTCATCCGTCGGCTCTACGTAGCGCGGCACGACGCGGCGGCGGCGCGGCTTTGGCTGCCATGGCGCTGGGTTCCCCCACCCACCCCAAGGGTAGAACTGCGCCTCGGCGCGTTCGCTCGTTGCTGCAACGACAAGGCCGGCCCCTAGAAAGGCCACGACGGTTGAGATGCGCAGGCAACCACCAAGGGCGCCGGATCTGGATTTCACATTCGTTTGCACGGAAGCCCCCGGACGAAATGAGAGTGTATCTGAAGAGATCGATCTATATGATGATTTTAACCCTAAATCTTCGTTAGCAACGTCCTGAAATTGAATTCATTTCAAACGTTGTGTGCGAGGCACGGCAGGCGCGCCACTGGTTTGCAGGCCTGATCATCACTAGGTTGCCGCGACGCCGGTCCATTTAACGAGTACCCTACCTGTCATGTCCGCGCATAGCACCCAGAAGCGCCTGATGGCGCCCGATATCACGGCGATGAAGAAGCGCCGCCAACCCCTCGTGGCGCTGACCGCTTACCATGCGCATACCGCCGCCATCGCCGACCGATACTGCGACTTCCTTCTCGTTGGCGACAGCCTCGGAATGGTTATGCATGGCTACGAGACAACCGTTCCGGTCCCCCTTGAATTGATGATCATGCACGGGCGTGCGGTTGTCCGCGGTGCCCGGCGCGCCCTTGTCGTCGTCGACATGCCGTTCGGCTCCTACGAGGAGAGCCCGTCCGTCGCCTTCAGAAATTGCGCGAAGGTAATGAAAGAGACCGACTGTGGCGCCGTTAAGATCGAGGGCGGCCGCCGCATGGCGGAAACCATTCGTTACCTCGTCGACCGCGGCATCCCGGTCATGGCTCACATCGGCCTGACGCCCCAGTCGGTGCACGTCATCGGCGGCTTTAAGGCGCAGGGGCGGCACCGCGAGGAGTGGGCGGCAATCGAGGCGGACGCGCTCGGGGTCGCCGATGCTGGCGCCTTCGCTGTCGTGCTCGAAGCGATCACGGCACCGTTGGCGCAGCGTATCACCGCGTCGATCCCCATCCCGACCGTCGGCATCGGCGCCTCTCTCGCCTGCGACGGTCAGATCCTCGTCATGGAGGACATGCTGGGCCTCAGCCCGCGCGTGCCGCGCTTCGTCAAGAAGTTCGGCAAGGTCGGCGAGGCCATCGAGGACGCCATCCGCTGCTACGCCGAGGACGTGCGCACGCGCGCCTTTCCGACGCCTGAGCATACCTACGCCATGAAGGACGGCGCCCCCGCCAAGGAGCGGCGAGTGACGGAGCGAGTGGGTGCAACCGGCGGCAGGGCCTCGAAAAAGTCGAAAACGCCGAGCAGCAAGGCATGAGGGGCGCGTTCGGCCGGCGCCCTGGGTCGGCTTAGCGCCGATCAATCGCTTGCGCAGGGGATGCCGTCGGTTATGAATGCGGCTTCCAGATGCCCAGCCGGGTCTCTGACAAGAAACGCGCCAAGGTTCAGGGGCTGAATTCACGATGGCACAGCAGGACGACGGTCTTCTCCGCGAAGTCGAAGAGGAGTTGAGGCGCGAACGCCTCGAAAAGATCTGGAAGCAATACGGCACGTACATCATTGCTGGCGCCGCGGTGATTGTGCTGGGCGTGCTCGGCTTCAAGTATTGGGAAAACCACCGCATCACCGCCGCGCAGGATTCCGGTGCGCGCTACGAAGAGGCGCTGCTTCTCATCAACGAGAAGAAAGATGGCAGCGCCGAGAAAGAATTCGAGAAGATCGCCGTGGACGGCGCCGGCGGCTATCGCGTCCTGGCGCAGCTACAACTTGCGGGCACGCAGAACAAGCAGGGCAAAAAGGCTGAGGCGATCGCCACTTACGAAGCGCTGGTCAACGACAGCTCGGCCGACGAGATGCTGCGCGAGTTCGCCCGTCTGCAGGTCGCCGGCCTGCGCGTCGGCGAGGCCGACTTTACCGAGATAGAGAATCGGCTCACCCCTTTGATGAGCGAAGAAAGCCCGTGGCGCTACAGTGCGCGTGAGCTATTGGGGCTGGCGGCGTTCAAGGCAGGCAAGACGGCGGAGGCCCGCACGATCCTGACGCCGCTGTTCGTCGATCAGGCAACACCGCAGAGTATCGCCGAGCGAGCACAGATCGTGATGGCAGAGATTGCTGCCGGAGAGATTGCCAAGAAGGCGGCAAGCGACACACCGGCACCCGCTGCGACCACGACGCCCACTGCACCACCTGCCAATGCCGCGCCAGTCACCGCGCCGCCGGCAAAAAAGGACTGATCGGGGGAGTTTATGAGGGGGACACGGCGCGGCAGCGTAATTGGAGCGGGGCTCGCCTCGCTCGTGCTGCTTTCCGGCTGCGCCGGCGACGGACCCTCGCTGCCCAAGCTCGCCGACCTCAATCCGTTCGCCGAGAAGGAAGTGCCGTTGCCCGGCAAACGCATCGCGGTGATGCAGGTGCCGGGACCGGTTACGGGCGAGCTGGCCGATGCCAGCGCGCCGATCATCCTACCGGCGCCGCGCGCCAACGATGCCTGGGGGCAGCCAGGGGGCGAGCCCAATAACGCGCCGGGCAATCTTGCCTTCGGCGGCGCTGCCAATGTCGTATGGAGCGCAGATGCGGGTAGCGGCTCGGGTAAAGTCGGTCGCATCACCGCGAGCCCCATCGTTTACAACGGACACGTCTTTACGCTCGACGCCGACGGTACGGTAAGCGCCTTCGCCAATACGGGCGGCTCCGCCGTTTGGAGCGTTTCACTACGGCCGCAGCGTGAAAAGAGCGGCAGTTGGTACTCCCTCGGCGGCGATAGTGGCGGCGGCGGTTACGGCGGCGGCCTTGCTGTCGACGGCGGCAGGCTTTACGCGGCGACCGGCTACGGCAACGTCGTTGCGCTCGATCCGCAGAACGGCAAGGCGATTTGGGAGAAGCAGCTCGAGGCGCCGGTGCGCTCCTCGCCGACCGCCGTTGGCGATCGCGTTTTCGTCGTCACGCTCGATGGCCGGTTCTTTTGTTTTGCCGGCGCCGACGGCGGCGAGCTTTGGTCGGTACGCGGACTGCCGCAGCAGGCGAGCCTCATCAACAACGCCAGCCCTGCAGTCGACGGCGACATTGTCGTCGTGCCTTATCCTTCCGGCGATCTCGTCGCCATGAGAGTGGCCGACGGGTCGTCGGTCTGGTCAGAGAATCTCGCGCGCACGCGGACGACCTCGCAGCTCACCTCCATGAGCGACACGGCGCGTCCGACGATCGACAACGGCACGGTATTCGCTATCGGTCACGCCGGCCGCATGATCGCGACGCAGGCGTCAAGCGGCGAGCGCCTTTGGTCGATCAACGTGCCCGGTACGCAGGGACCCTCGGTCGCCGGCGGCAGCGTCTTCGTCGTCGATACGCAAGGACAGCTCATGGCGCTGGCGCGCGGTGACGGCAAGACGCAATGGACGACGAAGCTGCCGGGAAATGGCGCCTGGGCGGGTCCGACACTTGCCGGCGGCACGCTGTGGCTCGCCTCGTCGGAGGGCAACCTCATAGGCGTCGATGCAACGACCGGCAAGGTCGTCGGGCAGAAAGAACTCGGCGGCGCCGTCTACGTCGCGCCGGTGGTGGCCCAGGGGCGCATGTATGTGCTCACCGATTCAGCCAAGCTCATCGCGTTGAACTGAGCCGCCTTAACGCGGCGGTGGGGCGGCATCACTATCATCTGGGCAGCGAATGCGCGATAAGCGCCGCTCCACGAAATCGCGCCCGGCCTCATCCGCAATGCCCACTCCGCCCGTCATCGCCATCATTGGCCGACCCAACGTTGGCAAGTCGACGCTGTTCAACCGGCTGACGGGCAAGCGCACGGCGCTCGTTTCGGACATGCCTGGGCTGACGCGCGACCGACGCGAGGGCGAAGCCGACCTTGCCGGCAATCCGGTAACGATCGTCGACACCGCAGGGCTTGAGCAAGCCAAGCGCGGCTCCATCGCCGAGCGCATGCGCCAGCAGAGTGAGGCCGCCGTCACCGCCGCCGATCTCGTGCTGTTCGTCGTCGACGCGCGCGAGGGCATCACGCCGGACGACAAATCGTTCGGCAAGCTGGTACGCTCGTCGGGGCGTCCCGTGGTGCTCGTCGCCAACAAGAGCGAGGGCAGAGCGGGCGAGGAAGGTTTCTACGCGGCGTTCGAATTGGGCTTCGGCGAGCCGGTGGCCATTTCCGCCGAGCACGGCGAGGGCTTGAGCGATCTCGAGACCGAGATGCTGGCGGCGCTCGAGTTGACGGCCGTGCACGGGACCGGCGAGCAGGCGGAAGAGACACGGGCTACGGCGCGCCCGATCCGCGTCGCCATCGTCGGACGGCCGAACGCCGGCAAGTCGACGCTGGTCAATGCGTTCCTCGGCGAAGAGCGCATGATCACCGGACCCGAGCCCGGATTGACGCGCGATTCCGTGCCAAGCGATATCGAGTGGTCAGGGCGCAAGGTGCGCCTGTTCGATACTGCGGGTTTGCGACGCAAGGCAAAGATCACCGAGACGGCCGAGAAGCTGAGCGCCAGCGACGCTATCCGTGCCATTCGCTTCGCCGAAGTGGTGGTGCTCCTGATCGACGCCGAGCGCCCGTTGGAGCATCAGGATCTGACCATCGGCGATCTCGTCACCGAGGAGGGGCGCGCCCTGGTTATTGCCATCAACAAGTGGGACCTCGTCGAAGACAAGCAGAAGATGCTGAAGGGGCTGCGGGAGACGCTCGGCTACCGCCTTGCGCAAGTGCCTGGCGTGGCAGTGGTGCCGCTCTCGGCGTTGAGCGGACGGGGAATTGAGAAGTTATCGACGGCGGTGCTCGAAGCCTACGACTTGTGGAATCGCCGCGTCTCAACTCCCGACCTCAACCGTTGGCTGCAGGAAGCGCTGGGGCGCCACTCGCCCCCTGCCGTCGGCGGCCGTCGCATCAAGCTGCGCTACATCACGCAACCATCGACACGCCCACCGACTTTCGTCGCGTTCTGCTCGCGCCCTCAGGATCTGCCGCAATCGTACATCCGCTATCTCACCAACAGCCTGCGTGACGCTTTCAAGCTGCCCGGCGTGCCGCTGCGGCTGAACCTGCGCAAGGGCGATAATCCGTTCGCTAAGCATAAGAGCTGATGACGTTTTTTGGCTCCCGAGGCAGAGCGGTCACTGTTCTTATCTGACGACACGCGGTAGCGTGGATTCGCGAGCTTGCAGCGGGGATGTGAGCTCGGGGCCACGAGCCCGAGGGGAAGCTCTAAAAGAGAAAACTGGATCGATGCAGAGGTGCTCACACGGCCGGGCGCGCCCGGTAGTACGTGCAGCTGCGGCGGGTGCGGCAGTGCTCATGATGTTTGCTTGCGGATCGGCGGCCAACGCCTACTCGGCGCGTGTCAATTCCGCTTGCGAGCGTGACTACTACCGTTTCTGTGGGAAGTACTCGATCGGGACGCCGGAGCTGCGCAGCTGCATGCTCGCATCGCGCCGCGCACTGTCGCGCCGCTGCGTCGATGCATTGGTTGCCGCCGGCGAAGTGCCGAAGCGATACCTGACAAGCAAGCGTTGAGCGCTGAAGCTTTGCGAATTGCAGCGGGCGGGAGCAGCAGCGAACCCGAAGATGCCGCTAAGCTCACCGCCCGCACGGACGACAGCCGCACGTCTGGCGCCGTTCCGGATCACGATAAGTAGGTAAGCCATCCACGCGGCGCAAGGGCAAATCGCCTTTGCGCCGCAGCATGTTCCGGCACCGCCATGCGCAGCGTGCAACGCGCGCTACGACGGGTATAATTCCCGCATGAGCGAGCCGAATTCTTCCCCGCCGACAGAGGTACTTTTTTATCATCTCGAGCAGCAGACCTTGGAGAAGGTGCTGCCGACGCTCGTCGAGAAGACGCTCGAGCGCGGTTGGCGGGCAGTGGTGCAGGCGGGTTCGCATGAGCGCCTGGCGGCGATCGACCTGGCGCTGTGGACATTCAAGGAAGACAGCTTCCTTGCACACGGCTCGGCCAAGGACGGCTACGCTGCCGAGCAGCCGGTCTATCTGACGACCACCGGCGAAACGCCGAACGGGGCCGGCGTGCGCTTTCTCGTCGACGGCGCGGAGGCAGAGGCGTTTTCGGGATTCGTCCGCATCGTCTACATGTTCGACGGCAATGACGCGGATGCAGTGACGCTTGCTCGCTCACAGTGGACAGCGGCGAAGAGCGCCGGTTGCCCGGTGACCTATTGGCAGCAGAGCGCCACGGGCAAGTGGGAGCGCAAGGCCTGAGGCGAGGCCAAAAAAAGCCCCGCGGGGGAGCGCGGTGCTTGAGGCTTCAGGAGGAGACGGGGAGCTAACCCGGGGGGAGAGCGCTTCAGGAGCGTGGGCCTTCCGTGCTCTCGATGAAGCGACATTGCCAGCCGCGGCGCCGCCCCGCCGTTCCCTAGGGAACAGGCCGAGAAGTTTTTTAGCGCCGCCCGCTGGCGCTCCGGCCGCTGCCCTTGACAGCAATGCGCCAAGCGCGCTGAAGCCTCGGGCATGAACTATCGCCACGCCTACCACGCCGGAAATTTCGCGGACGTCGTCAAGCACGCGGTGCTGGCGCTCATCATCGAGCACTTGAAGCTGAAGCCGGCGCCGTTTCGCGTGATCGACACGCATGCCGGCATCGGCGACTACGAACTTTCCTCCGAGGCGGCGCAGAAGACCGGCGAATGGCGAGAGGGCATCGGCCGCGTAATGGAGGCAAAATTCTCTGCTTCGGCCACCAAGGTGCTGGCGCCGTACCTTGACGTCGTGCGGCGGCTCAACGCCGGCGGCGCTATGGCCCGCTATCCCGGCAGTCCGCTGGTCGCGCGCGAGCTGATGCGCAGCAACGATCGGTTAGTTGTCAATGAGCTACATCCAGAGGACCAGAACGAGCTCAAGCGCCTGTTCGCTCACGATCCCGCGGTGAAGGTCATGGGGCTCGATGCCTGGATGGCATTGAAGGCACTGCTGCCGCCGCCGGAGCGGCGCGGCGTGATGCTCATCGATCCGGCGTTCGAGCAGCCGGGTGAGCTCGATCGCTTGGCCGACGGGCTGAAGCAGGCAGTACGGCGCTTTGCGTCCGGAACGTTTCTGCTCTGGTATCCGATCAAGGAAGCAAAGCCCGTCGCGGCCTTCCGCCGGAAGATCGCCGAGCAGGCCCTGCCGAAGGCGATGGCGATCGAGATGATGATCCGCGGCACGGAGGACGAAACGCGCCTCAACGGTGCCGGGCTGATCGCCGTGAATGCGCCTTTTACTTTGACTTCAAACTTGAGCGAGCTGCTTCCCGAGCTGGCACGTGTTTTGGCGCATGGAAGGGGCGCTGGATTCCGCCTCGAGGAGCTGGGAACTGAGATATCAACGGGTGATTGACGGCGCCCGTGAGGCTCTTGCCTCGTCGATTTTTTTCTCCGATACTTCTGTAGCTCGGGCAGATGATCGACCCGGCGGAGACTTTAAGTAGCTTTGAGATTGTTGCGCGCATGCCGTTTTTACGCGCTTTTTTGCTCCCGCATTTGCGAACAGTTTCCCGAGCTTCCCCCCGGTGCGCCTCGTTGCGAGTCGCGCCGTTTTCGTTGTCTGCGCACGTAAGGAGAATTCGCGATGCGCCAGAGCGGCACGGTAAAATTCTATAACTCGCAAAAGGGCTATGGCTTCATCAAGCCCGATGACGGCGGCAAGGACGTGTTCGTGCACGTGACCGCGGTCGAGCGCGCCGGCATCAACAATCTCGACGAAGGGGCGCGCATCTCCTTCGAGACCGAGCCCGACAAGCGCGGCAAGGGACCCAAAGCGGTCAATCTGCAATCCTCCTGAGGGCCGATTTGGACGCAAGTTTCGTGACGTGGCGTCACCGGGCGGCCACGATCCCCGACCTTTTTTCTCGGTGAGCGCCTCGGCGGATGGGCAACGGCGTCCGTCTGCGGCAATCTCGGACATGTAGTTCTGCGATGTTCGGGAGTTCAAAAATGATCAAGTCCATCTGCGCGGCGGCTGCGGTTGTTGCCCTCGTGTGCGCCGGCACGGCGGAAGCCAAGTGCTTCAAGAAGACCGCGTCGGGCACCGCAGGGTCCATAGACGGCGCCAAGTTCCAGGTGAAGGAGGCCATCCTTCAATCGTTCGACTGGGGCGTCTGGGCAGCGTTCATGGCGACAGGCTCGACCCCGGGCTATCGCGTCAGCACGCCGGCCTACAAGTGCTCGCCGGGCGGTCTCGGCTACAACTGCCGCGGCACCTCGACGATCTGCAAAACGGGCTGAGCGGACTAATTCGACCGTGAGCTGTGGCGGATTGGTCAGATCAGGACAATTTGTCTTCAATCGTTAACCATTCGCTTGTAGCTCAGTAGGATGATGGAGGCTGCGGCTGGCCCTGGCGGGGCGCCGAGCTTGCTCCCGTCGATTCCGGCGTGGTCGCCGGGTGACAGGGGTCAGCAAAATGCTGCCCCGCAAGGAGATTTGCGCGCCCGTCGAACGTTTTCCGTTATCCTAGCTCCAAACTCCGGGGCGGTAAGACCAACAAGGACTGGACCATGAGCGTTTATCGGATCTGTACGGGGATCTTCGTTGCCGCCGGCTTTTTGGTGCTTGCCACCCTCGGCGGGGCCGGCGAGTACGTGGCGCCGGGCGCCTATGCCGGCGAAGACATGCAAAAGAAGCCGGCGCGCCGCTCGGCCCGGAAAGGCCGCGATTACGCGGTGGAGCAAGGTTCTACTCCCGAAGAGATCGCCCGCTACTTTGCCCTGCACGGCGGCAACATCGATCCGTACATCAACAAGCAGTCGCCTGGCGGTCCATTCGACAGTGGCTTCTTTTTCGATTCGGGCATCGGCCCCAACGGCGGTGATTCACCTTACATGAATTGATCCGCCGAAGTTGCCGCGGTTGCGCTACTTTTGTCCTGCACATGTTTGCAGGTGCGAAGCCTAGGCAATGGCCTATGGCCCCGCTATAAGGCTTTGGAATCGGACGTTTGTGCGTGCCGACGGGGGACCTAACAATGCGCGCTAAGCTATCGTTCGCCTTGGCCTCGGTGCTGGTGAGCGTTCTCGCCGCGACGGCTCCGGCTGAAGCGGCCTGCAAGAAATTCGGCTTCACGGTCAACGACTACGGCAAGGAAGGTCCGACCAACGACGCCAAGAACCTGCTCGACAAGCACATCGCCGAGTGGGCCGCACAGAATGGCGTCTCTGCGTATCAGACCGGAAAGAAGACCGTGAGCTGCGAGCTATTCCTCGACGTCATCCTGTTCGACGAGCATACGTGCACCGCCTCCGCCAGCGTCTGCTGGGGCGACGGCGTCAAGCCGAACAACGGGACCGGCCAGCAAGCTGAGGCGACCGACGACGCTGCCGCCGGCAACGGCGATGCACCGCCCCACCCGGTCCGCAAAGCGGACGCGCTGGGCATTGCCCCTCAGGCGCAGGAGACCGCTGCCGCACCTGCTGCTGGCACGGTGGACGCCGCGCCAACGATGCCGGTCGAGCAGATCGCCGCTCCGGCCGAAACGCCTGCCGCTACGCCCGCAGTTCACACGCCGGCCGCCGCTGAGGCGCCACCCGCCGCGCCGCCTCCGCCGTCAACCGCCGCTGTAGAGACTGGCGCTCTGCCGACCAGCCCATCCGCTTCTCCGGCGCTTGAGAAGAAGGCGGGTGCGGGGCCCACCGAGAAAGAACGTGCCGCGGCCGCCAGCGCCGCCGCTGCGGCCGCCTCCGCGGCTGAACGCGCGGCCGTGGCCGCCGAGACGGCTGCCAACGCTGCCAAGGAAGCTGCTGCTGCAGCCGTCGCCGCGAGCGCGGCGAGCAAGGGCCCCGCCACGGTGCCGCCGCTCGATCATGCCTCAGGAGCCAAACCCGCCCACACCGAGTGATCGGCTCGCTGCGACGCGGACCAATTGAGACGTCAACGCCCGCCCTAGACGCGGGCGTTTTCTTTTGCGGTTGAGGTTTGCCCGAGTCGCAGCCGGTGTCGCTCGTCGGTGAGCAGCACCACGCCGCCGACAGCAGCGAGGAACGAGCCGAGGGCGGTAGCCCCGGCGATGAGAAACATGATCAGCATCTGATACTTTGCGGCGCCGACCGGATCGGCACCGGCAATGATCTGGCCCGTCATCATGCCGGGCAGCGCGACGAGGCCGGTTGTCGCCATAGCATTGAGCATCGGCATCATACCTGTGCGCAGCGCGGTACGCAGCGGCGCGCTGAGCGCCTCGAAACGTGGTGCGCCGAGCGCCAGCCGTGCCTCGATGGCAGAACGCTCGCGGCTGGCCGCTTCGCCCAGCCCGTCGAGCACCAGGGCGACCGCGGTCATGCTGTTGCCGAGTACCATTCCGAGGATCGGCAGCACGTAGCGCGGCGCGTACCACGGATCGGGCGTGATGATCACGCCGACGCCGAACACGGTGACAACGGTGCCGATGAACAGCAACGTCGCGGTAGAAAGTCCCATCGTGCGCCAGCCATCGAAACTGCGGTGCTGGCGTGAGACAACCTCGACCCCGGCAGCGACGACCATGACCAGCGCGAAAGCAACGGTCCAAGCCGGCGATGTCTGAGCGAAGATGAACTTCAACACGACGCCGATCAGCGCGAGCTGCACCACCATGCGCGCGGCGGCGATGGCGATGCTCTTCTCGAGGCCGAGGCGGAAGCCCCAGGAAATGGCGCCGTTGGCAATGAGCAGCGCGGCGGCGAGGAGAATGTCGAGCGGCGTCAGCGGCACGTAGCTCATGGCGCGCGCACCGCTTGGCGGGTTTGCGTGATACCCGCTCTGGAGAGCAATAGGCGCGCGTGCGCCAGGCGTTCGACCTGCGCGCTATCGTGACTGACGAGCACGACACTACGCCCCGATAGTATCTGAAAGCGGATCAGCTCCTCAGTCAGTGCTGACGACTGCGGATCGAGCGCGCCAGTTGGCTCGTCGAGCAGCAGCACTTTTGGCTCGTCGAGCAACGCGCGCACCAGCGCCAGGCGCTGGCGCTCGCCGGTCGACAGAACGGCGATGGGGCGATCGAGCAAAGTTGCATCGAGGTCGAGCGCTTGCATGAGCCGATCGAGGCGCGTTGGATGCAGCATTGGCAGGCAGCCGCGCGGCGTGTCGGTCCACCACACCGGTTCGGCGGCGCAGTAGCGCACGCGCCGCCGCCACACGTAGGCAGGCATCTCGCGGCGCTCCTCGCCGTCGACCACCACGTCGCCCGCGGCAGAATCGAGATCGGCGATGGCGCGCAGCAGCAAGGTCTTGCCGGCCCCCGAGGCGCCCTCGATGGCGAGGCATTCGCCGTCGGCCACCTCGAAGTTCAACGGCGGCAGTCCGGCGACCTGCAAGCGTTCGACGCGCAGCACGCTATGTCCTTTCGCTCCCGCGATGGCGAGCGGGGAGGCTTAGCAAGCAATCGGCGCGTTCGGCTAGCGGTAGATCCTAGGCCGGCTTGGCGGACAGCAGAATGTCGGCGCCGTCCTGAAGGACCGCGAGGCGCATGTCAGCCGTCGCCGCCAGCCGCCAAGTGTAATAGGCCTGGATCGTCATGGCATCGAGGGGTGGGGCATGCTCGCCGACGATGAATTCGGCGAGGTGCAGTGGCGCGCGCGCGTTGGTGCCGCGACAGCGGATGAGGAAGCTCGGGTTCTCCAGCGTGCCGGCCATCTGCACATCGATGTCGCCGCCGCGTGGCAATGCGGTGATGGCGCTGGCTACGAGGTTGAGCAGCAGCTTGGCCTTGTCCTTGGCCATGTGGCCAGGGACCGTCTTCCAGTGCAGGTTGTGCTTGCCCTTGCCGATGAAGCCCCGCGAGATCTGCTCGGCCGTGCCGAGATCGATCATCGACCCTGCCGAGCCGGCGGCGCCGAAGGCAAAGCGGCAGAACTGCAGGCGGGCCGAGGCCTGCTCGGTGACGTTGCGAATAACGTCGAGGGCGTAGTTCTTGGCCTCCTGGTCGTCGTCCTCGTCGAGGATCTCAAGGCCGTTGTAGATGGCGCCTACGGGGCCGATCACGTCGTGGCAAATTTTGCTGGAGATGAGTGCAGCGAGTTCAAGGTCCGTCGGATTGGCACGCTGGCCCATCGATGCCCCCTTATGATGTCGCAGATCCGAACGACGGAGCGGCTAGTAAAGTCCCGCCAACATTGGGATGCTCGAATTGAGCGAACAAGGGCCGCTTGCGTAGTGTTCTTGCCTTCTGATACACGCGCCGCACATCCGATGCAAAGGTCTGCCCTGCGGTGCGCTTCTCGCGTTTGCGAAGAGAGCGCCGCTGCGACCCTAGCCGCCGCCGGCCGGCGCAAAGTCCGGCAAGCGAATCAGGGTACGAGCGGCAGATGAAGCTAGAGGAATACGGTCCGTTGGTCGAGGCGTTGCTTCCTGCCGTGCTCGCGGCCGGGCGCATCGAGATGCGCCACTTTGCGGCCGGTGTCGAGGTGGAGACCAAGGCGGACACGACGCCCGTGACCATCGCCGACCATGAGGCCGAGGAGGTGCTGACCGAAGGCCTGCACCGCGCCGCACCTGGAGTTCCCGTGATCGCCGAGGAGGCGATGGCTGCCGGACGCGCGCCGATTACTGGGGACGCGTTCTTTCTCGTCGACCCGCTTGACGGAACCCGCGCCTTTATCAAGGGCAGTCCCGAATTCACCATCAACATCGGACTTATCGCCGATCGCAAGCCGGTGTTCGGTATCATATATGCGCCGGCTCTGGGTCAGTTCTACGCAACGCTCGGACCGCACGAATCCGTTGAAGCGCAGATCTCGGTCGACGCCAAAGGCATCGCATTGGACAAATGCGCGCCGACGCGCCTGGCAACGCGCGCGCCAGATCCGCAGGCGCTCGTCGCTTTCGCCAGCCGCTCGCACGCATCGCAGACCACCGACGAATTCCTGCAGCGCCTGCCCATCACGGAGAAGCGCAGGGCGAGCTCATCGCTGAAGTTCTGTTTGATCGCCCGCGGCGAAGCCGACCTCTACGCGCGTCTCGGGCAGACAAGCGAATGGGACACCGCTGCCGGCCAAGCGATTCTCGTGGCCGCCGGGGGCAGCGTGACGACGCTCGACGGGCGGCCGCTCCTTTATGGCAAGAAGGACGCCGGCTACGCCAACCCACATTTCATCGCTTGGGCGCGTGAGCCGTTGCTGCGGTCCCCCGAGTCGATGCGGGTGCCGCAATAAGGTCACACGCGGCGGCTGCAACGGCCACACTTTCGTAACACTTTGCGCCGAAGGATTCTAAAGATGGAGGCATCTGCGGCAAGCCGCGGAGCCCGGGCGCAATCGATGGATCATCCCATGGCGCTGCTTACCGGCGGACGTCGCTTTTCCCTTCTGCTCTCGATCTTGGTCGCGCTGTGGTTTGGGGCCGCTTTCGCCCCTGCATCCTTCGCGCAAGACTCGCAGGACAGCGGCGGGTACGGACCCTATTCCGGCGGGCGGACTGGCAACGATGCCTATGTGCCTCCCACCAACGACGGCGCAACCAACAAAGCGCCTTATCGCTCCGGCGGCGCCTATGACGAGGGCGACAACTATAGGCGCTACGAGGACGGCCGCTCCGCGGCGGCCCCGCAGGACCAGGGGGCGCCCGGATATGGCGAACCATATCACCCGCCGGGCGAATACAATGGACCTCCGCCGCGTGACGATGGTTATTCGCAGAATGAGATCATCGTGGCAGGTGGCCGCTTCTTCGGCTCGGTGAGCAAGGGCCTCGCCAGCGTCGTCGAATACGCTTTCCAGAAATCGGGGCGCCCCAACGGCTATATCCTCGGCTCGGACGCCGGAGGCGCCTTCGTGGCCGGCCTACGGTATGGCGAGGGTACCCTTTATACGCGGGACGCCGGCGCTCACAGGGTATTCTGGCAGGGGCCGTCGATTGGCTACGATTTCGGCGGCGAGGGCTCAAAAACCATGGTCCTCGTTTACAACCTTCGCGACCCATCGCAGATCTACGAGCGCTTCGCGGGCGTACAGGGCTCCGCTTACCTTGTCGGCGGCGTCGGTATCCAGTTCCAGACGCATGGCAACGTCACCCTGGCGCCCATCCGGTCGGGGATCGGCCTGCGACTAGGTGCGAACGTCGGATATTTGAAGTATACCCGCTCTCCAACGTGGAATCCATTTTGAGTCGCCGTGCGGCTTTCGCATAAGCCCGGTCCGCACAAGCGCGGGGATGAAAGCATTGCGCACGCAACTCGCCAGTCGGATAATCCGCAGCCGGAGGCCGGGCCCGCTGACATGCGAGGTACGGGCATTGCGTGAAGTTGCGCGGTCGAGGACGCAGGCGTGATCACGATCGAGATGGTCATGCTGGCGGCGTTGGGCTTCCTCACGGCGGCTCTCTTGGCGCTGTTCATCGCCCCGCTCTATCGGCGGCGCGTCGCCCGTCTGACCACCGACATGCTGAAGCGCTCCATGCCGCTTACCGAGGCGGAGATCCGCGCCGACAAGGACCGGCTGCGGGCGGAGTCCGCTATCCGCATCCATAAGCTCGAGAGCAAGGCCGAGGAAGCCGCCGAAGCCTCGGCGC
This sequence comes from Hyphomicrobium sp., assembly GCA_036559705.1. Lineage (GTDB taxonomy): Bacteria > Pseudomonadota > Alphaproteobacteria > Rhizobiales > Hyphomicrobiaceae > Hyphomicrobium_A. The sequence goes on along the minus strand of DATBSP010000162.1, from coordinate 39,241 downwards.
GGCAGATGGTCGAGCTCAATCGCCGCGACGCGACCATCAGCGAGCTCGAGGGCGAGGTCTCTCTGCAGCGCACCGCGCTGGAAGAGCACGAGAACGCCCGCCGCGTGCTTGAGCAAACGATCATGGACCGCCTGCCGAAGGTAGAGCATCGCCTTGCCGAGGCACGCAAGCTGCTGTTCCAGCGCGATCGCGAGATCGTCTCCCTGACGCAGTCGAGCGAGAAGCAGTCGCGGGCGCTTGAAGAAGCGACCCAGATCAACACGCAGCAAACAGACGAGGTGCACCGCCTCAAGGCAGCGCTCAACACGCGCGCTGCTCGCAACCGCGAAGGTTTGGGTGATCCGCGCTATGACGGCGAGGTGGCGCTGCGCACCGAGATCGAAGCACTGCGCGCCAAGACACGCGACCAGACGGCGCTCATTGCTCGGCTGCAGTCGCTGGTGGCGCGTGCCGGCCCGGCCGCTGAGGCTGGCGACGGCATCGGCGTCAACGGCTCCGGCGATGCCATGCGTCCCGCCAAGGTGATCGGCAAGAGCAAGGGTGCCGCCGACGGCGCACCACCGCTCAAGACCGCAGACATGGCGTCCGAGGGTCCCGATCCGCAAACACTAGCGGAGATTCGCCGCCTCAAGTCGGTCAATCAGGATCAGGCGGCGGAGCTGTCGCGCCTCAAGGCAGCGCTGGTCACCTACGAGGCCTCCGATAAGGACGATCGCGGCGTCAAAGAGAGCAAGATTGCCATGAAAGCGCGCCTTTCCGCGCTGACGGCGCTGTCGGAAGAGCAGGCCAGCACCATCCACGCGTTGCGTGCCGAGCTTGCCGCCGGCAACGAGAAGCTCGCGCGGCAGGCAGCCTATTTCATGGAAGAGATGCGGCGCTTGGGATCCGGTACCGTGCCCGCTTCCGGCCCGGCGCGGCGCTCGGGTGCGCCAGCCGCGGAGGCCGCAAAGCGTCCGCTCGCCGAGCGCATCAACGATCCGCGTGTCGCGCGCCTCGTGCGTTCCGGACAAGAGGGCGAGGACGCTGCGTCCGCCGATGAGGGTGCCACCGCAGCGGAGCCGCGCCGTGTCAGCGGCTTCCTGAAGGCGCTCGATGCCGCCTCAACCCCGACGGAGACACGTGTCGAGCACGCCTCCATTACCGAGGCCTCGGCCGGCCAGCCGGCAGGTACTGAGGTCAAGCGCACGCGCAAGGCACGGTTGCTCGACCGCATCACTGGTCTCGACAAGAACTCAGCTTGAGAAAAGGCGCCGCGTCGCCTTAGACGTCCGTCTCGCGATGCGCGTCGGCCTCGAGCACCGGCTGCCAGTCGCTGGCACTCTTGGCGCTGCGCACGCGGCCATCGAATTGGGCGCCCTCGGCGATGACGAGGTTCTTCTGGATGATGTCGCCGTTGATGCGCGCCGTCGAATAGAGCGCAACGGTCTCGCCACGGAGCTCGCCATTGATCTCGCCGTGAATGGACAGATTGCGGGCGCTCACCGTGCCGTTGACCTTGCCGGTCTCGCCGATGGTTACGTCGTCGCCATGGATGTCACCCGAAACTTCGCCAGCGACGACCAACGCGCTCTTGCACACCAGCGTAATCTTCTGGCCGACAATGGCGAGGTCGGGACCGATGACGGAGGCGGGCCTCGACGGCGTCATCATCGGAGAGGACGATGCCTGAAAGTCACGCGACCCAGGCGCGGTGGGCGGTGTCAACGATGGCGCGGCTGCGCTCGGCGTTTTTTGATCTGGATTTGTCCCGCGGCCGAACACTACGCACCTCCCACACCTGTCCTCGAATGATCACTCGCAAAGGAACATGTGCGGGTGAGCGAATTATGTCGAGATATCTGCGCGCTGGAGCTGTCGTTTCGCGGCCGCCCTCTGGCGCACTCAGTTTAACGTTAATCCAAGACGCGGCAAAAATCTCGCATAGAAACGCGGCCGCAGGCTGCCCGCGACCGCGCTTTGCGAGCTTCAGACTGAACGGCGACCGATCTCGTCAAGACTTGCAGACGTCGATCCACGACAGGCAAGTATAGCCGTCGCCGTCCTTCTTGCATTTGTAGCGCTCGTTGCGGAAGGTGTCGGTCTGGATCGGCCAGTTGCCACTGAGCTGGGCGACGATCTCCCAGGCCTGGAACTTCGCCATATCCTGCGTCCACGCCCAGCCTTTGCCCCGCTTTGTCACGCAGCGCGCGGCCTCGGCCGACGAGACGAACCCGGCAACCGGTGCCAGTAGTACCCCGGCGGCGGCAATGCCGAGCACGAGGGCAGCAACTTTCGCTTTCATGGTGTTTCTCCTCCGCATACTCATCCCACCTTCTGGCGTAGGACCGCCCCGGGCGGGAGACAATGTCGCCGGAGCAACACCTCGCCGGCATTCGTCCGACGGGTGATCTTTGGACAGAGTAAGGCGGGGGCTCCCTGCGCTCGCACGGCAACACAGGCCGCCCAGGGCCACGCCACCATTCTGGACTCCTTTCAGTAGCCAACCTAGACTCGTTCCAAGTTAGGACGGGCCGGAGGGCTCGCTTTTAAAAGAACTTGCGTGGGGGAGTTCGATGGCCGACGGCTCGGGGGAGATCGACATCAGGGCGCTCCCCAAGATGGTGCGCTGGTACAGTCCCGCGCATCTCGTCAGCACCGGCTGGCGCTCCATCGTCTCGGAAATCTTCGGCCAGTACGCCGACCAGCGCATCATGCAGGCGACCATCGATGGCTTCGCGCCGGAGATCATGAAGACGGTCGTCGGCCGCTATAACTATTCCGACCTGCGCCAGCTGGGCGACGGCAACACGGTGTGGGTCGACTACGTCGCCGACCTCGGCGACGGCTTTGATTCGACCTACGCGATCGCCTCCCTGATCAGCCAGCCGCAGATCGATCTTGAGGGCGTCGGCCCGCTGCCGGCTGCCAAGCTGCTGATCATGGGCGGCGACCAAGTCTATCCGTTCCCCACGCGCACCGCCTATCGCGAGCGCTTCGCTATGCCGTATTCGACGGCCCTGCCCCCGGCGTCGGACGGCAACTGGCGGCGACTGTTGTTCGTGCTACCCGGCAATCACGACTGGTACGATGGGCTCAGCTCGTTCGACCACATGTTCTGCAAAGCCCGCTTCGGTCACGCTGCGGAGAACCGCATTGGCGGTTGGGTATGCCCGCAGCACCGCAGCTATTTTGCCATCCGGCTACCGCACAACTGGTGGATCTGGGGTGCAGATATCCAGCTCGCGCAGTATCTCGACGCCGGCCAAGTGCTGTACTTCCAGGGCGTCGCCGAGGCGATGAAGCAGCATCCGACGGAAGCCCCGAAGCTCATCCTGTGCACGGCCGAGCCGAGCTGGAACTACGACAAGGACGAGAAGCTGCAGGGCGAGGACAACCTCAGCACCATCACCAAGATCGCCACTGACGCTGGCGCCCGCGTCGCCGCGGTGATCGCAGGCGACCTGCATCACTACAGCCGCTACTTTGCAAAGGAGTACGGCACGAGCTTCGTCACCGCCGGCGGTGGCGGCGCCTATTTCTCGCCGACGCACTACCTCAAGGACACTCGCAGACTGCTATGGGGCAGCACGAAAATCGATCTCGATCTGCGCTGCCAGTTGAAGGATGGCAATGGCACCGGCGACCCATCGTGCTGGCCCTCACGCAGCAAGAGCCGGCGCCTCAGCCTGTCGACACTGGCGTTCCCCTTCCGCAACTACGGCTTCGCGGTAGCGCTCGGCGTCATCTATTGGGTGATGATCTGGATGTTTGCCACGACGCCCGTGAACGGAAAGGCGGTCGGCGAGACACTGATCAGCGATCCGAACTTCCATTGGTGGCCGGGAATCTTCATGCTCGCGCCCTTGGCGGCGGCGACGAACGTCATCCTTGGCATATGGTGTCTCATCCTGTGGGTCGTGCTCTACGGCTATGCCGACGGGGCATGGGGCGGCAAGGCGAGGGTAGTGCTCGGCACGCTGCATTGGATGGCGCACATATCCATGATGATCGCGCTCTACTACGCGGTTTCCTATTTCTCCTTCTGGCTGGTCGACACCGTCTGGCCGCAGGCGCAAGAGATGCTGCAGAACCTCGAGCTCAAGTCCTCGCCCGACGTTCGCGAATTGCTGCGTACCATCGTCATATTCCCCCTAACCATGATCTTCCTAGGCGGCATTGCGGCTGGCTTCGTATGGGGCGCATATCTCACCATCAGCTGCCTATTCGGGCTGCATTGCGACCAGGCGTTCGCGTCGATGGGCATTCCCGACTTCAAGAATTTCCTGCGCATGAAGGTCGAGCCCAACAAACTGACCATCTACCCTATCGGTCTGCGGCGGGTGCCGCGGCGCTGGGGATGGAAGCGCGCCAAAGATCGTGGCTTCGGCAGCGCCGACGGCCCGGCCATCGTGCCGACGCGGCCGCTGCGGCCGAGCCTCATCGAGGGCCCGATCGAGATACGCGTTGGTGATTTGAAGCGGCGTGAGCCGAAACAGCCGGTGTCGTCGGCAATCGTTTGAGGACAAATGAGCGCGGCTCCGCACGGATCGCGTACTGAGGACCGGGGAGAGTTGAAGCGTATGCAGGCGCGGCTGTCGATGCCCGCTTCGAAGCTCAAGGCGCACTACGATGTGGTCGTGGTGGGATCGGGTTATGGCGGCGGCGTCGCCGCCTCCCGGCTAGCGCGCTGCGGGCAGAAAGTCGCCGTCCTCGAGCGCGGCCGCGAATTCCTTCCCGGCGATTTTCCCGATGGCGCGGCACGCGCCAGCGCCGAAACGCAGTTGAACGGTCCACAGGGACGCCTCGGCTCGGCGATGGCGCTGTTCGATGTGCGTGTCGGCAAGGACGTCAACGTGCTGATGGCGTGCGGGCTCGGTGGCACGTCGCTGATCAACGCCAACGTCTGTCTGTCGCCTGATGCACGCGTGTTCGATGACTCCGCCTGGCCCAGCGAGGTGCGCCGCGACCGGCTTCTGGCCGAAGGTTTCGTGCGCGCGCGCCACATGTTGCGGCCGGAGGTTTCGCGCAATGGGCCCGGCTACGAGAAGGTGGCGGCACTGCGCGTTGCTGCGTCGGCCTTCGATCGGCCGGTGACGTCGATTCCGCTGCACGTGGTGTATGAAAGCGGTCCCAACGCCGCCGGCGTGCAACAGGAAGCTTGTATCGAGTGCGGCGACTGCTGCAGCGGCTGCAACGTCGGCGCCAAGACGACGGTCGCCTCAACGTACATCGCCGACGCTGCAGCGTTCGGTGCCGAGGTCTTCACTGGCGTGCGTGTGCTGTCGCTGGCCAAGGACGAGCGGGGCGGCTGGCGCGTGTGGGCCGTGCCGACGGATGCCGACACGCATCGCGGGCACAAATACTTCATCACCGCCGACATCGTGGTGCTGTCGGCGGGCACGCTCGGCTCGACGGAAATCCTGCTGCGCTCGCGGTCCGAGGGCCTGGCGCTGTCCGAATGGCTCGGCAGCCGCTTCACGTCGAACGGCGATGCCATTGCGCTCGCCTACAACAACGACATTTCGGTCAACGGCGTCGGTGTCGGTCAGCCGCCAAAGGCGCAGGTGCCTCCCGTCGGGCAGGCGGTCAACGCGCTCATCGATCTGCGCGACACCAAGGATGTTCGCGACGGCCTCGCCATGTGCGAATGCGCCCTGCCGAGCGCCTTCGCCTCGGTGCTGCCGGCAATGCTGGCGCCCGGCGCCGCCGTCTTCGGCGAGCGAGAGGAGCGATCGCTGGGCGACCAGCTCGAGGACATGGAGCGAGCCACCGACAGCCTTATAAAGGGCGCCTATCAAGGTGCCGTGCACAACACGCTAACCTTCCTCGCCGTCGGCCACGATGCCGGCAACGGGCTGATGCGCCTGACTGACGACCGCCTCGTCCTGGAGTGGAGCAATGGTCCGCAGCAGCGCGTCTTCCAGCGCATCGAGGAAGCCTTGAAGACGGCGACGCATGCCACGGGCGGCACATACCTGCGCAACCCGGTGTCCGAGAAGGTGCTGGGCGGCAACCTCATGACCGTGCATCCGCTCGGCGGCTGCACCATGGGCGGGAGCAGCTCGAGCGGCGTCGTCAACCATAAAGGCCAGGTCTTCGATGCAAGCCAGGGCGTCGCGCCGGATGCGGTCCACGCCGGTCTCTATGTGTGCGACGGCGCCGTGATCCCGTGCCCGTTAGGCATTCACCCACTCATGACCATCACGGCGCTGGCCGAGCGTGCGATGATCTTGCTCGCGCGCGAACGGGGTTGGCAGATGCGTGAGGAAGCCGCGCCGCTGCAGGTGGTGACGCCGGCTGCCGAGCAGCCGGACAAGGCGCGCGAGCGGAACCTTGCCTGGTTTGCGCGCTGGCGCCGGCGCAGCCCTGCGCCGGTCGAGGGAGTGTGACATGCGGCGATTGTCGAAGTCCGTCGCCGAGCTGAAGCTGCGTTACGACGTCGTCGTCGTTGGCTCAGGCTATGGCGGGGGCGTTGCGGCCTCGCGCATGGCGCGCGCCGGCAAGAAGGTCGCCGTGCTCGAGCGCGGACAGGAATTCGCCATCGGCGACTTCCCGGATCGCATGATCGAGGCGCAGGAGCAGTTCCAGGTTTCGCAAGACGGCACGCGCGTGTCCGGATCGCCGACCGGGCTCTACGATCTGCGGCTGGGCAAGGACATCCACGTTTTCGTCGGCTGCGGCCTGGGCGGCGGCTCGCTGGTCAACGCCAACGTCTCGCTGCCCCCGGACCCGCGCGTGTGGGACGATCCGGTGTGGCCGCCCGAGATTGCGCAGGACCAGATGCGCCAAGAAGGCTTTTCGCGCGCCATGGAGGTCCTGCGGCCGGTGCCGTATCAGGGCCCGGCGCTCGATAAGCTCAACGCGCTGGGTGTCAGCGGCAACGCGCTATGCAAGGACGTAGTGCGGCCGCCGATCAACGTGACCTTCGAGAAGCAGGTGAACTACGCGGGGGTCGAGCAGCCTGCCTGCACGCTGTGCGGCGACTGCTGCTCGGGCTGTAACGTAGGATCCAAGAATACAGTGCAGGTGACGTACCTTGCCGATGCGTTCCATCACGGTGCCGAGATCTTCACCGAGATGCGTGTGACGCACGTACGCCAGGAGCGCGGCCGTTGGCGCGTGTTCTTCGAGCCGAATGGCCACGAGCGCGAGAAGTTCGCTGCCGCCGACCAGTCGATTACTTGCGACGTCGTCGTGCTCGCCGCCGGCACGCTTGGTTCGACCGAAATTCTCTTACGCTCGAGCGAGGAGGGGCTTCCCGTCTCCGATCGACTCGGCGAGCGGTTTACAGGCAACGGCGACGTGCTGGCCTTTGCCTACAACAACGACGTGTCCGTCAACGGCATTGGCGTCGGCGAGCCGCCGGTCGCTGAGACGGGACCTGTGGGTCCGTGCATCACCGGCCTCATCGATCTGCGCGATACACCCAAGCTGGAAGACGGCATGGTGATCGAGGAAGGCTCTATCCCCTCGGCGCTCGCACCGATCTTGCCGGCGTTGCTGGCCACGGGCGGCGACAAGTTCGGAGAGGACACCGACCGCGGCGTCATCGACTTCATCGCCGAGCGGACGCGCCGGCGCCAGAGCCTTCTGTTTGGCGCCTACCAAGGCGCGGTCAATCGCACGCAGACCTACCTCGTCATGAGCCACGACGACGGCAACGGCCGGATCGCGCTCGATGAGGGCAAGCTGAAGTTGTCGTGGCCCAAAGTTGCGGCGCAGCCGATTTTTGAGAAGGTCGACCGCAATCTGCGCAAGGCGACGCAGGCAACGGGCGGCAACTACACGCGCAACCCGCTGACCGACACACTGTTCGGGCACAATCTCATCTCGGTCCACCCGCTCGGCGGCTGCACCATGGGCAGGGACCGTAAGACCGGGGTCGTCAATCACAAGTGCCAGGTGTTCGACGGGCGCCCCGACGCAGTGGAGGGCGCAGTGCATGCCGGACTTTATGTGTGCGACGGCTCGGTCATTCCGCGGCCGCTAGGCGTCAACCCGTTGCTGACGATCACGGCCCTGGCCGAGCGGGCGATGATCCACCTCGCCAAGGATCGGGGCTGGGAATTCTCCGAAACGCAGAAGTTTGACGCACCGATGCTCATCGCCGCACCCGGCGGCCGCGAGACGATCAAGCCGGCCGGCGTCGAGTTCACCGAGCGCATGGCAGGGTTCATCTCGCCGGCGACGACGTTGCCCCACGACACGGCGGCGCGGCGCGGCAAGGAGGAAGGCCACGCGTGCAGCTTCACGGTGACTGTGCTGATCGACGACGTCGACCGCTTCGTGTCGGATCAGCAGCATGCCGGGCGCATCGTCGGCTCCGTCGAGTGCCCGGCACTGTCGCCGGATCCGCTGGAAATCTTCGACGGCAAGTTCAACCTGATGCGCGTCGACGAGCACACGGTGGAGACTAAGCGCTTCGACTATCGCTTCTCGCTCGGCGCGCGCGACGGCTCGGAGTATCAGTTCGTCGGCTACAAGGTGGTGCGCTCGGACGCCTCGCTCGACCTGTGGCGCGATACGACGCGGCTCAACGTCGATATCGGCAAGGGCGCGCAGGGCCAGCTCGGGCGTGTCGCCCGCGGCCTCTTGGAGATCGCACCGTCCGATTTCTATGTCCAGATGCAGACGTTGCGCGGCGTCGGCGGCCGCGATGCCGCCGATCGCATACGGGCCGTCGGCAAGTTCGGCACGTTTTTCAGCCGCGAGCTGTTCGCCACCTATGGCGGCGTGCTGGCGCGCTCAGGCCGCTATGACGTGTTCACGCCACGCAAGAAGCGGACGTTGCGCGTGCCGGAGCCCGAGACCCACTTCGTGCGCACGGACGACGGCAAGATCCTGCGGCTGACGCGCTATCAGGGCGGCAACAAGGGCCCGCTGATCTTCACGCACGGGCTCGGCGTTTCGAGCCTCATCTTCTCGATCGATACGATCGATACAAACCTGCTCGAATACCTGGTGGCGGCCGAGTACGACTGCTGGCTGCTCGACTATCGCGCCAGCGTCGACCTGCCGTACGCGCACGAGCTGTGGAACGCCGACGACGTGGCGCTGAAGGACTACCCGGCGGCGTTCGCCAAGGTGCGCGGCATCACCCGCTCGTCGACCGTGCAGGTCATCGCGCATTGCTTCGGCGCCACCACCTTCACCATGTCCATGCTGGCCGGCCTCGAGGGCGTGCGCTCGGCCGTGATCTCGCAGATCTCGACCGACTACGTGGTGCCGTGGTTCCCGCAGCGGCTGCTGGCCTACTTGCGTGCTCCGCAACTGTTCGATGCGATGGGTATCGACGTCGTTAACGCCAGGGCGACGACCGCCGACCCGTTGCGCGAGCGACTGCTCGACCAGATCCTGCGGATAATCGCGCCGGTACCGCGCTCGGAGCGCACGCACGACGCCACAAGCAATCGGATCACGGCGCTCTATGGCCGGCTGTACAACCTCGAGCAGCTCAACAACGCGACGGTGACGTCGGGCCTCGCGGAAATGTTCGGCGAGGCAAACATCGAGGCGTTCCGGCAGCTCGCGCTGTTTGCGCGCAAAGGTCGCCTGCTCGATGCCGAAGGCGGCGACGTTTACCTGCCGCACGTCGACCGGTTGGCGCTGCCGATCCTCTTCGTGCACGGCGCCGAAAATGCCTGCTTCAAGCCGGAGAGTACGGCGCGCACGGTCGAGCGTCTGGCGGAGGCGAACGGGCGGCAGCTCTACGAGCGCCACGTGATCCCCGGCTATGGGCACATCGACTGCATCTTCGGCAAAAGCGCCGCGCGCGATATCTTTCCCCTGATCGAGGCGCACCTAGACAAGACGGCGATTGTTTAGGCGGCGCTAGGCGGCGATGCTCGCCCGGCGCACGTCCTTCATGATCGTGCGAAAGGCCTCTCCGGTCATGTGCACGAGGCTGCGGTGGTCACCGCCTTCGAGGTAGACGTCGGGCTGCTTGTCGAAGCTCTCGTCGACGAACGCATCGACTGCGTAGGCCTCGGGTAGCGGTGGGACCGCGCCCAAGTCGCAGTCGGGAAACAGCTCGCTGATTTCATCCTCGCTGGCGAGATAGACGCGGCAGTGCAGCATGCGCTCGATGACATCGAGGCGCACGCGCGCTGTTGCGGGAACCACGGCGATGACGAAGCCGCCCTCGCGCGTCAGGACCACTGCCTTGGCGAGACGCTCGCCCGGCACATGCGTCGCGCGCGCGGTGTCGAACGAGCAGTGCGTGCGCTTGTGCAGCATCACATCGTAGGGGACGTGGTGGTCGTCGAGGTATTCCTGCAGCGTCAGTGCGATACCCATGGGAGCCTCCTGGGCTGTCCATCTGCAAATACGCGGGTAGCCGCTTCGGGCCGCGGAAATGCCGGCAGCTTGCAGGTCGTCAATACTATGCCTGCTTACGGACCGCTGCAAGCGGATGGTGCGCGTCGGCCACCATGGCATTTCAGCAGGCCGTCGACTTCGTGTTTTGCCTAAAGTCGCGGCAGAACTCCGCGTCAGGACTTGGCCTTCGCCTTGGGCGCGATCGCTGCCGTCACGAGTGGGGAGAGGCCCTCCGCTCCAGCTTCTATGTACTCCGTGAGGTGCTTGCGCATGCGTGGGGTCCAGAAGTTGCGGATATGGGCGGCGACGCCGTCGAGCGCCTCGGTGCGCGGGTAGGCTTCAAAAAAAGCCGCGATCTGGTTGGCCATGCGGATCATGTCGCGGTTTTCCATGCGGGCAGTGCTTTCTGAACCGTGGTGACTAACTATTGAAGATGACAACGTTTTCTCCGCCGAGCGAGGCGATGAAAAGCCGCGCCTTTCGTGCGAGCTTGAGGGCGAGCGCCGTGGGCGCCGAGACAGTGACAAGGGCGCCGATCCCGTAGGTCGCCGACTTCTGGACGAGCTCAAAGCTGCAACGGCTGGTCATGATGACGAAGCCGGTGGTGAGATCGGTGCCGGTTTCCGCCAGCGTGCCGACCAGCTTGTCGAGCGCGTTATGGCGCCCGACGTCCTCGCGCACGACGAGGATGTCGCCGGCGAGGGTTGCCCAGGCAGCGCCGTGCACCGTGCGATTGAAGCGGTTCATGGTCTGCCGCTTGGGAAGCTCGGTGGCCGCCTTGAGGATCGCTTCGGCTGACGGGTGGACGGTATGGGGCACCGGCTCGGTGACGCGCACGACGTCGGCGATGTTCTCGACGCCACACAGGCCGCAGCCCGAGCGACCCTCAAGCGAGCGGCGCGGCATGCGGGCTTCGGCGAGCGCCTCCTCGTCGATGGCGACGTCGACGGCATGCCCGTTCTCCACCGGCATGGCGATAACGCCGAGGATGTCGGAGCGGTGGGGAATGATGCCTTCGGCGAGCGCGAAGCCGATACCGAAATCAGTGAGATTGGCGGGGGTCGCCATCATGACCGTGTAGGGCACGGAGTTGATCAGCAGCGCGACGGGCACCTCCTCAGGGAGCTGCCAGGTGACTGGCGCCTGCTGGCCGCTCGCATCGATTGAGATACCTTCGGCCGGCACCGAGCAAAGCGCGGCGCCGCGGTCGGCGACCTCGGCAGGATTGGCCATGGCAGTCATCGGACGGTCATCGAAAACTCATACCGCGGAGATGCCATGGCGCGCGAGACCTGTAAATTTGAGTCGCCCGCGCGCCCGCCATCACTCCGCCGCGACCAGCGACTTGTCGCCGATACGCTTGTTCTCGCGCTCGCGCTCCTCCCACTCGTCCTGCCATTCGGAGGGCCGGTTGGAAGGCGTCACCTGCACCGCCGTCACCTTGTACTCGGGGCAGTTGGTTGCCCAGTCTGAGTTTTCGGTGGTTATGACGTTGGCACCGCTGACCGGGAAGTGGAAGGTCGAGTAAACGACGCCTGGCGGCACGCGGTCGGTGACATTGACACGCATGGTCGTTCCACCGACGCGGCTCGTCAGTGAGGCCATGGTGCCGTCCTTGATGCCGCGGACCTCCGCGTCTGAGGGGTGCATCTCGAGGATGTCCTCCTGGTACCAGACGACGTTTTCGGTGCGCCGCGTCTGGGCGCCGACGTTGTACTGACTGAGGATGCGGCCGGTCGTGAGAATGAGCGGGAAGTTACGGTTCGAGCGCTCGGGCGTTGCCACGAACTCGGTGAGCATGAAGCGGCCCTTGCCGCGCGTGAACTCCTCGGTGTGCATGATCGGGGTGCCGGTCGGCGCCTCGTCGTCGCACGGCCACTGCACGCTGCCCAGCTCGTCGAGCCTCTTGAACGAGATGTTCTTGAAGGTGGGCGTCACCGAGGCGATCTCGTCCATGATCGCCGCGGCGGACGTGTACATCATGGGATAGCCCATGGCGGTAGAGAGGCGGCAGACGATCTCCCACTCGGCCATGCCCTGCTTCTCCTGCATCACCGGGCGCACGCGGTTCACGCGCCGCTCGGCGTTGGTGAAGGTGCCATCCTTCTCGAGGAAGGATGTGCCGGGGAAGAACACGTGCGCGAACGCCGCCGTCTCGTTGAGGAACAGGTCCTGCACCACGAGAATATCCAGCGACTCGAGCGCGTGCTCGACGTGATGGGTGTTGGGGTCGGACTGGGCGATGTCCTCGCCATGTACGAACAGACCCTTGAAGGTGCCGGCGGCAGCTTCGTCGAACATGTTCGGAATCCGCAGGCCGGGCTCGCCAGAGAGCTCGACCTTCCACTCCTTCTCGAACAGCTTGCGCGTCGCCTCGTTGGAGACGTGGCGGTAGCCGGGGAACTCGTGCGGGAACGAGCCCATGTCGCACGAACCCTGAACGTTATTCTGGCCGCGCAGCGGGTTCACGCCGACGCCCTCGTGGCCGATATTGCCGGTCACCATGGCGAGGTTGGCCATTGCCATGACCATGGTCGACCCCTGGCTGTGCTCAGTCACACCGAGGCCGTAATAGATGGCGGCATTACCGCCGGTGGCGAACAGGCGCGCCGCACCACGGATCTCCTCGGCCGGGACACCGGTGATCGGCTCCATGGCTTCCGGCGAGTGCTTCGGATCCTTGATGAACTTCGCCCAGCGGGCGAAGTCTTCCTTGTCGCAACGGGCGGCAACGAAGCTGCGATCGGTCATGCCTTCGGTGACAACCACGTGCGTCATGGCGTTGAGCACGGCGACGTTGGTGCTCGGGCGCAGCTGCAAGTGATGGTCGGCCTCGACGTGCGGGCTGCGCACGATGTCGGTGCGGCGAGGATCGACAACGATCAGGCGGGCGCCCTCGCGCAAGCGCTTCTTCATGCGCGAGGCGAACACGGGGTGGCCGTCGGTCGGGTTGGCGCCGATGACCATGATGACGTCGGACTTGTCGACGCTCTTGAAGTCCTGCGTGCCGGCGGACTCGCCGAACGTTTGCTTCAAACCATAACCCGTCGGCGAATGGCAGACGCGGGCGCAGGTGTCGACGTTGTTGTTGCCGAAGGCGGCGCGCACCATGCGCTGCACGACGTACACTTCCTCGTTGGTCGTGCGCGAGGAGGTGATGCCGCCGATGGAGCCACGGCCGTACTTTGCCTGCACCGCCTTGAAGCGATCGGCGGCGAACTTGATCGCTTCGTCCCACGAGACTTCGCGCCACGCATCGGTGATCTTCTCGCGGATCATCGGGTTCAGCACGCGGTCCTTGTGCGTCGAGTACCCGAACGCGAAGCGGCCCTTGACGCACGAGTGGCCCTCGTTGGCGCCGCCGTCCTTGTAGGGCACCATGCGCACGACGCGTTCGCCCTGCATCTCCGCCTTAAAGGAGCAGCCGACGCCGCAGTAGGCGCAGGTGGTGACGACGCTGTGTTCGGGCTGGCCGTGATCGACGACCGACTTTTCGATCAGTGTCGCGGTCGGGCAGGCCTGCACGCAGGCGCCGCAGGAGACGCACTCTGAAGAGAGGAAGTCTTCGTCCATGCTGGCGGAGACATGCGAGGCAAAGCCGCGACCGTCGATCGTCAGTGCGAACGTGCCCTGCACTTCCTCGCAAGCGCGGACGCAGCGCGAGCAGACGATGCACTTCGACGGCTCAAACTGGAAGTAGGGGTTCGACGTGTCCTTCGCCTGCCACAGCGGATTTGCTTCGCCATTCGCGCGCGCGAACACATGGTTCTCGCCCGCATAGCCGTAGCGCACCTCGCGCAGACCGACCGCGCCGGCCATATCCTGCAGCTCGCAGTCGCCGTTGGCGGCACAGGTGAGGCAGTCGAGCGGATGGTCGGAGATGTAGAGCTCCATCACGCCCTTGCGGATGCGGGCGAGGCGGTCATTCTGAGTGGAGACCTTGATCCCCGGCGCTACCGGCGTGGTGCACGAGGCCGGCGTCCCGCGCCGACCCTCGATCTCGACGAGGCAAAGGCGGCAAGAGCCGAAGGGGTCGAGGCTGTCGGTGGCGCACAGCTTCGGCACCATGATGCCGAGGTCCGCGGCAGCACGCATGATCGACGTGCCTTCGGCAACCGTGACCTCCTGGCCGTCAATCTCAAGTGTCACCGTCTTGTTATTAACGGCGTGGACCGCGGGGGTGCCGTAGTCCTTCTCCTTGATGAGCGTCATGGCGTTGGCTTCGCTCGTCATGGGTTTCCTCGTCTCGTTTTTCATTCTGCCGCTTCGGCGCGAACCGGGCGGTTGAAGTCCTCAGGGAAGTGGCGCAGCGCGCTCATAACGGGCATGGGCGTCAAGCCACCCATGGCGCACAGCGAGCCGTCCGTCATCGTGTTGCAAAGATCCTCAAGGATCTCGATGTTCCGTTCGCGTTCGATGCCGGCCATGATGCGGTCCATCGTTTCGACGCCGCGCACCGAGCCGATGCGGCACGGCGTGCACTTACCGCACGACTCGATCACGCAGAACTCCATGGCGAACCGCGCCATTGCGGCCATGTCGACCGTGTCGTCGAAAACGACGATACCGCCATGGCCCACCATAGCGTCCACTTTGACGAACGCCTCGTAGTCCATTTGGGTATCGAGCTTGTCGTTTGGAAGATAGGCGCCGAGCGGGCCGCCGAACTGCACGGCACGCAACGGGCGTCCCGACAGGGTGCCGCCGCCGTAGCCTTCGATGAGTTCGCGGGCGGTGACGCCAAACGCCTTCTCGACCAGACCGCCCTGCTTGATGTTACCGGCAAGTTGGAAGGCGAGCGTGCCGCGCGATTTGCCGACGCCGAAGTCGCGGTAGTACTCGCCGCCTTTAGCGAGAATGATCGGCACCGAGGCGAGGCTCAGCACGTTGTTGATGACCGTTGGCTTCCCGAACAGACCCTCGATCGCCGGCAGCGGCGGCTTGTAGCGTACGAGACCGCGGCGCCCCTCGAGGCTTTCCAGCATCGAGGTTTCCTCGCCGCAGATGTAAGCGCCGGCGCCCATGCGCACGAACAGCTCGAAGTCGTGCGGGGAGCCCTGAATTGTGCGTCCGAGCCAATTGGCTTCGGTGGCGATGCGGATCGCCTCGCGCAGGGTATTCACCGCGTGCGGGTATTCAGAGCGGACGTAGATGTAACCCTTGGTGGCGCCAACGGCGATGCCGGCGATGGTCATGCCTTCGATGAGGCAGTACGGGTCGCCTTCCATCAGCATGCGGTCGGCGAAGGTGCCGCTGTCGCCCTCGTCGGCGTTGCAGCAGATGTACTTCTGGTCGGCCTTGGCGTCGTGGACCGTCTTCCACTTGACGCCGGTCGGGAAGCCTGCGCCGCCGCGGCCGCGCAGGCCGGAGGTCGTGACCTCCGTGACGATGTCGAGCGGCGCGATGGTGAGCGCCTTAGTGAGGCCGGCAAAGCCGTCGTGAGCGCGGTAGTCCTTGATCGACAGCGGATCTGTGATGCCGCAGCGCGCGAACGTCAGGCGCTCCTGGTTTTTGAAGTATGGGATCTCGTCGGTGAGGCCGTGCGAAAGCTTGTGTTTTTCACCGTTGAGGAACTTGGCCTTAAAGAGGCTTGGAACGTCGGCCGGTTTCACCGGGCCGTAGGCGACGCGGCCGTTGGGCGTCTCGACCTCGACCAGCGGCTCCAGCCACAGCATGCCGCGCGAGCCGTTGCGGACGATCTCGACCTTGGCATTGCGCTTCTTGGCCTCGGCGGCGATCGCCTTGGCGACGTTATCGGCGCCCATCGAAAGGGCGGCTGCATCACGCGGTACGTAGACCTTGATCATGCGGCGGCTCCGCGATCGAGGTCGGAAATGATGCTGTCGAAGCGCTCCTTGTCGACACAGCCGTAGAGGTCGCCGTCAATCATCATGGCGGGCGACAGGGCACAGTTGCCGAGGCAGTAGACCGCCTCGAGGCTGAACTGGCCGTCGGCGGTCGTCTCGCCGAACTTCACGCCGAGCTTCTCCTCGGCATGCCGGCACAGCGTCTGCGTGTGCATCGCCTGGCAGGCTTCGGCCCGGCAGATCTTGATGTTGTGCTGCCCCCCGGGCGTGCGGCGGAATTCATGGTAAAAGGTGAGCACGCCGTAGATCTCAGCGCGCGAGCGATTGAGCGCATTGGCAATGACGGGGAGCACCTGATCGGGGACGTAGCCTAGCTCGTGCTGCAGGTCATGAAAAATCTCAAGCAGCTCATCCGGGCGGTTGTCATGTGCGGCACAAATACTCAGTGCCCGCACCTCGATTCCCGCTGGCGCTTCATTCATTACTTCTGTAGTAGACTTAGTCATTCACGCGGAGCCTTTGCGGCTTTTATTGCGGCAGACCTGACTTCTCTCAAGTTGCGTCCGACCAATCAAATTGGCCCTCTCGATGTGCCAATTGAGCGGGTCAATGCTGCATTGCACAACAAAATCATTGCTAGGCGTCGATCCGCTCGTCGAACGACGCCGGCGTTAGCAGCGTGGCGGTCTCCCGCAACGCCTCGATCAAAGGCGAAAGCGGATCACGTGCCGCCGCCACCAAGCCGACGCTGTGTTCGACCTTCGGGGCGTCCAGCGGAATGGCCTTCACGCCGGACATGTTCCCGAGCACGTCTAATATGTATTGGGGCATAATGCTGGCCAGACCCATGAGCCGCACATTTGAACACAAATTGATGACGGAATTCGTCTCGAGTCGCGGGCTCGGATGGCATTTTGCAGTCTCGAAGGCGCGATCGATTATGCGCCGGTTTTGCATATTTGGCGTCAACAGGCAAAGCGGTTCCTCGGCGGCCTCGCGCCAGGTCACCGATGCACGGTTGGCGAGCGGGTGCGTATCTTGCACGAACAGGCAGTAGCGCTCGACGTAAAGCGGTGTCGCGAGCAGGCCTTCGATCGGTTCGTTGTCGAGATAAGTAATTCCAACGTCGACAGAAAAATCGGCGATGCCGCGCAAGATCTCCTCGGAGCTTTGCGATAGCACCGTGAAGTCAATGCCCGGGTGAGTGATGCGGATCTTCTTGGTCAGCAGCGGGATCATCGGCAGTGCGGAGGGGATGCCGCCGAGCACCAGCCGGCCCGATAATCCGCTGTCGTGATCCTTGAGGTGGCCGAGCTCCTCCTGCATCGACTGCCAGTTCTTCAAGATGACCTGCGCCCAATTGAGGACCCGCTCGCCTTCCGGCGTCAGGCCGCGATAGCGCTGGCCCCGCTCGACAATGGGCACCTCCAGCTCCAGCTCGAGCTGTCGAATGCGGCCCGACAAGGTCGGCTGGGTGACGTTGCAGGCGGCGGCGGCGCGCGTGAAGTGCTTCTCGCGGGCGAGCGCAGCGAGGTACTGGAGCTGCCGGATGTCCATCGCGCCCTCCCGGGGCAGGCGGTCGTCGTTACCATTCGGCGCGCGTCAGGACCGACAGGCGCGACCTGCGCGGAGCCTCACCGTTGCCACGATCATCGAGCCTCCGGCCCCGAAAGGCAATTCCGCCCCTAGGTTTGTCCGCTGGTTCGAAGCCCAGGCGCAGCGCCATGTTGTTGCCTTGGAGGGCTTTAATATTTGCTGTTGAACGAAGCGGACGCCGTCGCGGGACAAATCGCGCGGGAGCGGGGCAGAGCTCTCATCGGGTGAGCCGACTTCGGGTAGGCCTGCGGCTGCAAATAAGCCTGCGGGCAACTCTGGGTGGGTGGGACGCTTACCGTCCTGCATGTGCTAATCACGGCGATCCGTCGGGTCGCCTTGCAACCGGCCGCTCGGTCGGGGGGTGTAGCGTATGAACACATACGGAAGCACGCGCCTATTTGGCATGCTGATGGCTACGAGCCTCGTCTCGGGCGCCAGCGCACTTGAGATCAACCAGCAGCGCGCTCCGTCGACCGAGGGCGCTCCAGCTTTTACCTTGCCGGCGTTCCTTGACGGCGCCCGCCTGCCGGACATGCAGGACGCTTGGCGCGCCCGTTTCGGCAACGCCAGCGATGACGCCGCCGTGCAGCCGGCCGGCGAAGTCACGACATCGACGCCGGAAGCAGCGCTCGATGCCGCTCAACAGGCCATGACGCGGGCCGAGCAAGCCAGCCGTGATGCGGCCGCGGTGCGCGTGCGTGCCGAGGAACTGAGTCGCCGGTTCGGCGCAGGAGGAGCAGAGTCTGCCGCCGACATGGCTCCGGCCGACGCGGCCGCTCCTACCGCGACGGCATCGATCAACACCGACGCCAATCCTGCCGATGTCGCGCAGCCGGTCGTCGAGCAGGTGCTGGCGCCGGCCGATGAGCGCGCCGCTCCCGATACGGTTGCGGCTTCGAAGGACGATACTCCGGTCATCGAGGACATGGCGGCGAAGCCGGCCAAGCCTGCCAACGCCGCCAAGCCCGCCAAACGTACCATCGCCTCGGCTCCACAACGTCAGCCGGTGCAGGCAGCCGTGCAAAACGGCGCCCCCGCCAAAAAGCTCCTCACGGCCGATCCCGCGGCACCTCCGCCCGAACCCGATCCGATGCTGCCGAACGAAATCCGCGCTTTCGGCTGGAACGCGCAGCCATAGTGGCAATCGCCTCGCACGAACCTTCAACCACGAAAAAAGCCGCCCGCAGTTTCCTGCGGGCGGCTTTGCCTTCGAACGCGGTGGCGCGGCCTACATGTCCATGCCGCCCACGCCGCCGTGGCCGTGCGCATGGCCGTGGCCGTTGTCCTTCTTCGGCGCCTCGCCGATGGCCGCCTCGGTGGTGATGAGCAGCCCAGCGACAGAGGCCGCGTCCTGCAGCGCCACGCGTACGACCTTGGCTGGATCGATGATGCCCTTTTCGATCATGTCGCCGTACTCGTCGTTCTGTGCGTCGTAACCGAAGGCTTGGCCCTTGGTTTCGAGCACCTTGCCGACGACGATCGAGCCCTCGACGCCGGCGTTGGCGGCGATCTGGCGGATGGGCGCCTGCAGCGCGCGCTTGACGATGGCGATGCCGGCTTCCTGGTCGGCGTTGTCACCCTTCACGGTGATGGCGTTGCCGGCTTTCAGCAGCATCACGCCGCCGCCCGGCACGACGCCTTCCTCGACCGCGGCGCGGGTCGCATTGAGCGCGTCGTCGACGCGGTCCTTGCGCTCCTTCACCTCGACCTCGGTGACGCCGCCGACGCGGATGACCGCAACGCCGCCGGCCAGCTTGGCAAGACGCTCCTGCAGCTTCTCGCGGTCGTAATCCGAGGTCGTCTCCTCGATCTGCGCCTTGATCTGCCCGACGCGGGCTTCGATGTCCTTCTTCTTGCCGGAACCGTCGACGATCGTGGTGTCGTCCTTGGTGATCGATACGCGCTTGGCGCGGCCAAGCATGTCGAGCGTCACGTTCTCGAGCTTGATGCCGAGATCTTCCGAGATGGTCTGGCCGCCGGTGAGGACAGCGATGTCCTCGAGCATGGCCTTGCGGCGATCGCCGAAGCCCGGCGCCTTGACGGCGGCAACCTTGAGGCCACCGCGCAGCTTGTTGACGACGAGCGTGGCGAGAGCCTCGCCTTCGACTTCTTCGGCGATGATGAGGAGCGGTCGGCCGCTCTGCACCACGGCTTCGAGGACGGGGAGAAGCTGCTGCAGGTTCGACAGCTTCTTCTCGTGAATGAGGATGTACGGGTCCTCGAGCTCGACCACCATCTTCTCGGCGTTGGTCACGAAGTACGGCGATAGATAGCCGCGGTCGAACTGCATGCCTTCGACGACCTCAAGCTCTGTGTCGAGGCTCTTCGCCTCTTCGACCGTGATGACGCCCTCGTTGCCGACCTTCTGCATCGCCTCGGCGATCATGTCGCCGATGGCCTTCTCGCCGTTGGCGGAGATGGTACCGACCTGGGCGATCTCGCCAGAATTCTTGACCTTTTTGGAGCGCTTGGCGATCTCCTCGACGACTTGGACGACGGCCTTGTCGATGCCGCGGCGCAGATCCATAGGGTTCATGCCGGCGGCGACGGCCTTGAGGCCCTCGCGCACGATGGCTTGAGCAAGGACCGTGGCGGTCGTCGTGCCGTCACCGGCGAGATCGTTGGTCTTCTGGGCAACCTCGCGCACCATCTGGGCGCCCATGTTCTCGAACTTGTCCTCGAGCTCGATCTCCTTGGCGACGGTGACGCCGTCCTTGGTCGTGCGCGGGGCGCCGAACGATTTCTCGATGACGACGTTGCGGCCCTTGGGACCGAGCGTGACCTTCACTGCGTTGGCGAGGGTATTGACGCCGCGCAGCAAGCGTTCTCGGGCATCGGCGGCAAAGCGAACTTCCTTGGCAGCCATATCGGCTAACTCCTTAAAGCTGGGACCGTAGTGTCGGGTGGCGGGGGGCCGAGGCGGGCGCAAAGTGCGCAGCGACTTGGCGGTCGGCGCGATGTGTGAAGGGTTTGCGGTGGAGACTTACTTCTCCAGCACGCCCATGATGTCGCTTTCTTTCATAATGAGCAGCTCTTGCCCGTCGATCTTCACCTCGGTGCCGCTCCACTTGCCGAACAGAACCTTGTCGCCCTTCTGCAGCTCGATCGCGATGAGCTTGCCGCTTTCGTCGCGGCTGCCCGGACCGACGGCGACGACCTCGCCCTGCTGTGGCTTCTCGGCGGCCGTGTCGGGGATGATGATGCCGCCGGACGTCTTCGTCTCGCTATCGAGACGCTTGACGACGACGCGGTCATGCAAAGGACGGAACTTCATGAGAAATCTCGCTCCAGATGGCGGGCCCGGCCGGGGGCCGGTGTCTGTCGATGGGATGCGTTGGCACTATATCCACGAGAGTGCCAATCGCGCCGAGGTGATACGCGTCGGCGGGGGCGCCTGTCAAGGAACGCCAGACCGTGCCGGGTCGCCTGCTTGCCTTAGCCGCAACTTGGCGAACGAGCGGTTAATTTCAATGCTCCGCGCCGCCGTTTCGCAGGAGCACCGGTCGTGATCGATCTCACCCCATGGACGGGCCCGCAAACGGATATTTGGCCGCGGCTGCGCCTCGCCATACAGACCACTGTCGCGGCTTGCCTGTCGTACGCGATCGTCGATGCTCTGGGCTTGCAGCAAGGCTTCTGGGCGGTCATGACGGCGATCCTCGTGACGCAGGTCAACGTCGGCGCTTCGCTCGCCCTGGCCGCCGACCGGCTCCTGGGCAGTCTGCTCGGTGTCATCGTCGGCGGTGGCGTCGCCGTGGCGCTTGCCGACGCGCAAGAATTGAAGTTCGCCGGGCTTGCCGTGACGGTTCTGGTGCTCGGGTTCTTTTCCGCACGGCGTCCATCGCTACGTATTGCCTGCGTGACCGCCGCCATCGTTGTGCTCGGCGATCCACGGCTCGGGCCGCCCATCGCCTCGGCTGAAAGCCGGATGATCGAGGTGGTGGTCGGCACCGTCGTCGCCATTCTGACAACGTTGATCATATTCCCGTCGCGGGCCGGACCTTCGTTCGCCGCGCACGTCACCCACACATTCACGCCGTTGTTCGAAGTGTTACGCGACGTGCTCGCGGCGGCGGTGGGTGGGCCGCTCGATATCGAAGCGATGGGAGCACAAGGAACTCGCATTCGAGCAGCCTTCGCTGCGGGCGATACATTGGCACGTGAGGCGCGGCTCGAGGTTGCCGGGTACATAGCCGACAGTCCGGATCCTGAGGCAATTCTGCGCGCGCTGCGCCGTCTGTGGCATACCGAGATCATGTTCCTACGCTCCGTTGCGCAGCCGCTGCCGGAGAAGGCGGTGCAGATCTTGGGGCCGTCGATCGAGACGCTGCGCGGGGCGGTCAACGAGGTGGCGGTGCATCTGGCGGCGCCGGCCACAGCCTACGCGCCGCCGAACCTTGCGGAGGTCGAAAGTGCTCTCGCCGCCATCGAGCATCGGACCGAGGAGATGCGCGCCCGTGGCGAGACGCGCGATCTGCCGATGGACGACATCATCCGGCTCATGGCTTTTGACTTCGCGCTCGGTCAGCTGCGCCTCAACCTGCGGGACATCGCCGAGCGTGCGCCCGAGCTCGCGGCCTTCGCCGGAACGACGTATCCGCTGATCCGGCGGCTGCAGAGCATTCCGGTAATGTGGAAGTAGTCGTGTTCAGCAACCGCGCTTGGCGACGCCGGCGGCATCGAAAACCTGGCCGGTGAGCGCACGGCCTGGGCGCGAGGCGAGATAGAGCGCCAGTGCGGCGATGTCGGGCTCGCTGGCGAGGCAGGCGCCGGACTCGGGCAGCATGGCGGAGGGGCCGACAGCGTTGACGCGGATGCCCTGCGGTGCCCACCGCTCGGCTTCACCGCGCGTGACGGCGGCAAGCGCGGAGCGCACCACGCCAGCGAGGGCGGCCTCGCCCGCGGTGCGCGGCGCCGGCATCGTCACGACATTCAAGACGAGCCCTTCGTTGAGCGTCAGCCGCATGCGGTTGGCAACAATGCGGGTGACGTGCACCGGAAGCATCAGCTTTTCGGAGACGAGATCTTCGATGTCGCCGATGCTAGCGCGGCCCTGCATGTCCGCGGCGTCGATCGGGATGAGATTGATAACGACGTCGAGCCCGCCGAAGGCCTGGGCGGCGGCCTTGGCAAAGCTGATCGAGGAATCGGAATCGCGGCAGGCGTCGGTGAACAGCTTCACCTCGCTTGCCGTCTCGGCAAGCATGGTGGTGACGGCATCGAGCTCGGGAGAGGCGGCGGTGGCGTGCACAACCAGGCGGCCACGGTGATCAGCGAATTTGCGTGCGACGTCTACGCCGCAAGCCGGCGAAAGTCCCGTGATAAGCACGCGAACGCCAGCAAGCTCACCGTAGTAGGACGCACCCGAATTCCGACCCATAACCGTCATCAACATGAGCTTTCCCTTCACTGTACGCCGGGAGGCCCCGACACAACTGATACCACGTCGATTCGCCTAACGAGTTCTAAACAGCGCCTCGATTCCGGTTGGCCGGGGGCCGACCTGCGGCGCGACTGAGGCGCGGCATGGCAATCCACGGGCAGTTGCGAAGTTCCCGCCGGAACAGTCCTCGCCTGTGGACGAATCGATGCGCGCCGCGCCGACGCCGGTGTGCGGCTGTTTTGCTCAGCGCCACGCCGCGGACACGAATCAACGCGCTGTTGAGAAAGCTGGTGAAAGTGGCCGGGCCGTCATTGCGCGGCGGGGGCTCGGGCGGAAAGCTCGGGGGATAAACGAATCGGCAAGGGGGCGTCGTCACTCTTCCATGGCGAGCATCGAACACAGCGAGCACGGGATGCCGAAACAAAGCGGCGTTGCCGATCTCATCGTGAAGGGGGCCATCGCGCTGGTCACGGCGGCCTTCTTCATCGGCGCATATCTGCAATTTCAGCTCAGCTTCTGGCTGGCGCTTATCGCCGCATTGTCGGTGTACATCATGCTCCTCATGGTGCACGCCTTGAGGCGCCGCTCCGAGCGCGAGACCGAGCTCGTCTCAGAGGTGACGCGACTTGAGGGTGAGGTCGCGCGGTTGCAAGTCGGCGACCGCCCGGTCGAAGGTATGCGCAGGGACCGCGCGCCGACGTACGCGCGGCCGGGTGCCGTCAAAGGCCCACCCGCGCCGGTTGCGCCCCCAATTGCTGCCAAGCCTGCGGCCGCCCCTGTGCCGGCGCCCCTCGCCAATGCAGCGCCGCCAGTACCTCCGCCTACGGCGGCCAATCCGCCGCGCATTTTTCGCAACGCTCCGCCTGTGGCCGAGCGCGAGCCGCCGCGTATGACGCCGCATCGATCGGGTGCCTTGGCCGAGCCGCAGCGCCCGGATCCGGTGCTTTCGGTGTCCTCGGCTCCGGCCGAGGATGCCCGGCCTGCCCCGACGCTGTCGGACTGGTCGGCTTCACCCGCATCGAGCGGTGACCAGATGCACAACTACTGGCCGGCCCGCCAGGCAAAGCCGACGCTGCCCGAGGGTCCGCGCGTCGAGCTACCGCCGATGCCGCCGCTCGCCGCCGAGCGCGAGACCGATCTCGATGCAGTGCACGGCATGATCAAACGCCTTGCCGACGAGGTGAGTGTTGGCACTGAGCCGGCCTTCGACGGGATGCCGCCGCAGCGCCAGGACAGCGTGCTGCGGGCTTCTCTGAGTGCCTTGCAGACGACGGCCAACGCCATGCGCGCCACAAAGAAGAAGGATGGCCTGCCGGCAAGCCCGGCTGCGCCACGCGCCGGCGCGCCGATGCCACCGCCAATCATGCCGTCGCATACGCGTCTTGCGGCGCTCGCCGAAGCCGTTGCCGTCGGCCGCATCGACGCGGCGCTATCGCCGATCGTCGGCCTTGCCGACCATCAGGTGCACTACTACGAGGTCGTCGCCTGCCCGCGCGATGAGCGCGGCACACCGCTCTCGACGACGACCCGCGATCCGCAACTTGCCCTTGCCGGCCTGTTGCCGATGCTCGACAGCGCACGCCTGCGTCAGGCGGCGCGTGTTGCCCGCTCGTTCGCCGATGAAGGCCGCGACACGTCGATGTTCGCGCCGGTGACCGCCGTATCGTTGGCCAACGACAGCTTCCTGGACGAGCTCGCCGATGCCTACCGCGATCGTGAGACCCTGGCCGCGGAGCTGGTGCTGACGTTCGCACAAGCCGACATCCGCACGTTCGGCGGCTCGGAGTGGAGCGCGCTGACCGACATGCGCGATCTCGGCTTCCGCTTCGGCGTCGAGGATGTGACCGATTTCGACTACGAGTTCACGGCGCTGTGCGCGGCGGGCTTTGCCTTCGTGAAGCTCGACGCGGCGACGCTGCTCAGCGGGCTCGCGGCGCCCAACGGCACGATGTCTGCCGACGAGGTTTGCCGCAACCTAAGTGAGCTGGGGCTCACCCTGATCGTCGGCGGCATCGCCGACGAGACGGTGCGCGGCCAGGTGATCGCCGCCGGCGTGCCCCTCGGTCAGGGTACTCTGTTTGGGGCGCCAGTACCGGTAGCCAGCGAAGACTTTGACGCAGCGGACCACGCAGCCGCTTGAGATTTGCGCGGGCGGCGGCTAGGCAGACGCCATGCCGCCCGCGTCATCTCCCGATCCCGCCACTATCCCGCTCATCCATTCGGTCGCGCCGCTCGCCGCGGGGACGAGCGCATGGCTGGTCGATATCTGGGGCGTGATCCACAACGGCGTGAAGCCATTCATGGACGCCTGCGCCGCCTGCTCGCGCTATCGGGAAGGCGGCGGCATCGTCGTGCTCGTCTCCAACTCTCCGCGTCCGAACGACAGCGTCGCCACGCAGCTCAACGGCATCGGGGTGCCGCGTTCGAGTTGGGACGCCATCGTCACCTCTGGCGATGTGGCGCGCACTCTGATCAGGCACTATTCCGGGCGGCCCATTCTGCACATTGGACCCGAGCGTGATCTGACAACGCTCGCCGGCCTTGACGTGAAGCGCGTCGGTGCGGGCGAGGCGGAAGCCATCATTTGTACGGGACTGTTCGACGATGAGCGCGAAACGCCCGACGACTATGCGGCAACCCTGCAGCAATGCCAGGCACGCGGCTTGCCCATGATTTGTGCCAACCCGGATGTGATGGTGGAGCGCGGCGGTCGCATGATCTATTGCGCCGGCGCCATCGCGCGCGCTTATGAGGCGCAGGGGGGAACCGTTGACTACGCTGGCAAACCGTACGCGCCTATCTATGACCTGACGTTCGCCATCCTGAACAGGCTGAAGGCGGGCAGCGCCGACAAAGCTCAGCTGCTGGCCATTGGCGATGGCATTGGAACCGACATCGCGGGCGCCGGCGCCGCCGGCGTACGCTCGGTATTCGTCGCCAGCGGGGTGCACGTCAAAGGCGGCCTCGACGCGAAAGCCATCGAAGCGCTGTTTCCGCCGGGATCGCCACGGCCGGTCGCGGCCATGAGCGCGTTCGCCTGGTAAATCCAGAGGGCCCGAGTTGCTTGACGGCGCGGGCCGGCGGGACGATCTATCCTGCATGCCCAATAAGGATACGCGCGAAGCCGCGCCGGAAGAGCCGGCGCCAGAGGTCCTGCAGCCAGCCGCCACCGGCAGCGGGCCGGAGGTCATCGCGCGCTATCTGAAACTGCTGCCGTCCTCGCCCGGCGTCTATCGCATGCTCGATGCCGAAGGCAACGTTATCTATGTCGGCAAAGCACGTAGTCTCAAGGCGCGCGTGTCGAACTACGCTCGGCTCGGCGGGCATACCAATCGCATTGCGCGCATGATCGCCTCCACCGCCGGGATGGAGTTCGTGTCGGTGGGCACCGAAGCGGAAGCGCTGCTGCTCGAAGCCAATCTCATCAAGCGCTTCCGGCCGCGCTTCAACGTGCTGATGCGCGACGACAAGTCCTTCCCGTACATTCTCATCGCGCGCGATACGCCGGCGCCTCAGATCATGAAACACCGTGGGGCGCGCAACCGCAAAGGCGATTACTTCGGGCCGTTCGCTTCGGCTGGCGCCGTCAACCGGACGATCAACATGCTGGAGCGCGCCTTCCTCTTGCGCTCGTGCTCCGACAGCGTCTTCGAAAGCCGCACGCGGCCGTGCCTGCTGCATCAGATCAAACGCTGCTCGGCGCCGTGCACGGGCGAGATCGCGCTCGACGACTACGGCCGTCTCGTCGACGAGGCCGTCCGCTTCCTGCGCGGTGAGAGCCAGAACGTGCGCCTCATGTACCGGCAGCTGATGGAGGAGGCTTCCTCGCGGCTCGAGTTCGAGCGGGCGGCCCGCTTTCGCGATCGCTTGGCGGCGCTGGCGCACGTCACCGCCGATCAGTCGATCAACCCGGAGGGCATCGAGGAAGCGGATGTCTTCGCTGCCGCACAGGAAGGTGGGCAGACGTGCATCGAGGTGTTCTTCTTCCGCACCGGACAGAATTGGGGCAACCGTGCGTACTTCCCGAAGGCGGATCGCGCGCTGCCCGTCGAGGAGGTGCTCGATAGCTTCATCGCGCAGTTCTACGATGACAAGCCGGTGCCGCGGCTCATCCTCCTGTCGCACGACGTGCCCAACCGCGGGCTGCTCGCCGAGGCCCTGTGCATCAAGGCGGATCGGAAGGTCGAAATCCGCGTTCCACAGCGCGGCGCGAAATCGGGCATCGTCGAGCACGCCTTGAACAACGCGCGCGAGGCGCTGGGCCGCAAGCTGGCGGAAGGATCCTCGCAGCGCCGCCTGCTTGAAGGCCTCGCCGATCGCTTTGGGCTGACGACGGTGCCGCGCCGCGTCGAGGTTTTTGACAACAGCCACATCCAGGGCTCGAACGCGGTCGGCGCGATGGTCGTCGCCGGCCGCGACGGGTTTGTGAAGGGGCAGTACCGCAAGTTCAACATCAAGTCGGAGAGCCTCACCCCGGGCGATGACTACGCGATGATGCGCGAGGTGCTGACGCGGCGCTTCAAGCGCTTAGTGCTGGAGACGAACGAGCAAGAGAAAAAAGAGGATGGGGTCATCGGCGCTATTGAAGAGGTCGCCAGCAATTTGGTCGCCATGGTCGCCGCGGCAGTCGGCGCTTCACCCGAAGACGTCGATGACGACGATGTTTTGCCCGATCGCCCCGACCTCGTGCTGATCGACGGCGGCGCCGGACAGCTGGCCGTGGCGCGCGAGGTCATGGCCGACCTCGGATTGCATGAGATTTGCCTCATCGGCGTCGCCAAAGGGCCCGATCGCGATGCGGGGCGCGAGCAATTCCATCTTGCCGGTGCCGATCGTCCGATGTTGCTCGAGCCGCGCGACCCGGTGCTCTATTTCGTGCAGCGCCTGCGCGACGAGGCGCATCGCTTCGCTATCGGCTCACACCGCACACGGCGCGCCATGGCGATGAGTGCGAGCCCGCTCGACGATATCGACGGCATCGGCCCGCGGCGGCGGCGCGCGCTGATGAATCACTTCGGTTCGGCGAAGGCGGTATCGCGGGCCGGCGTCGAGGATCTGAAAGCCGTCGACGGCATCTCGGCTGAAATGGCGCAGCGCATCTACGACCACTTCCACGAGCGCCGCAGCTAATCCTACGGGCGCGCCCACGCAATCGCGACCGGGATCCTATCCCGGTCACGTGCGTCAGAGTTCGCTTCGACTACGAGCCTAGACGGGCGGCGCAGCAGCCGGCGGCATGGCGATAGCCGCAAACCAGTAGACCCACGCCACGTAGAACGCAGCGAAGAACACTGCCGTCAGGATCGCTCCGATGAAGCGACTGCCGAAGGCGATGGCGTTGCCGACGATTGCAGCGAGGAAGGCAATACCCGAGAAGATCGCGACCGTCGTCCAATCAACAGTCGCCAAGTCGAACGGCAATTCCGGCATCCGAACAACTCCCCCTAGAAGCCCCATTTTGTGGGCCGATTACAAGTGCTCTTGCGCGATCAGTTTCCGCCAACGTGGCCCTAGTTGCAAGGCCGCACAGCCAAGCCCTTGTGCGCAGAAGGAATGTCTAGCCTTCTGTTATGACGGAACGATTGCAGTCGGCTCAGGCAACACCGTGGACGCGAAACCAGGCGAGCATGCGCGCCCATGCGTCATTCGCCGCTTCGCGACGGTAGCTCGGGCGGTAGTCGGCGTTGAAGGCGTGCGGCGTATTCGGGTAAACGACGATCTCGCACGCCTTGCGGGCGGCTTTGCATGCGGCGCGCATGCGATCGACCGTTTCGACCGGAATGCCCTGGTCGGCGGCGCCGTAGAGGCCGAGCACCGGCGCCTTGAGCTCAGCGGCAATATCGAGCGGGTGACTCGGCGTATTCGTTGTGCTGTCGCCGACGAGCTTGCCATACCAGGCGACGCCGGCTTTCAGCTCAGTACTGTGCGCGGCGTAAAGCCAGGTGATGCGCCCGCCCCAGCAGAAACCAGTGATGCCGAGCCTGGCGGTGTCGCCATGGCCCGAAGCCTTGGCAAACCCGACAGTCGCGTCGAGATCGGACATCACCTGCGTGTCCGGCACCTTGGAGACGACCTTGGCGACGATCTCCTTCACGTCGGTGACGTCGGTGACGCTGCCTTGCCGGGTATAGAGTTCCGGTGCGATCGCCATGTAGCCTTGCTTAGCGAGGCGGCGGCACACATCGCGGATGTGCTCATGCACCCCGAAAATCTCCTGCACGACCATGATGACGGGGAATGTGCCTTGCTTTGCCGGCCTGGCGCGATAGGCCGGAATGTCCCTGTCGGCCGTGGGGATGCTCACCTCTCCGGCTTCAAGCCCTTCGCTGTCCGTGTGGATGACGGTCTGAGCCGCGACGGGGCGCACGGCGGCAGCGAACCCGACCGCGAGGCTCGCGGCGAGCATTTCACGACGGTCGACATCGAGCTTGGCTCGCAAACTGCGCCGATCGCTCTCGAAACCGTCCATGCGCTTAACCCTCAAGAAACGTTGCCGATGGGAGTTTGCAACCGCACCTTCATGCGTGGGTGGTAGAATGCAATCCCATTTTCGCCGCGCTCATCGAGATGTTACGGTAGGGGAACACGCACAGTTTGGCTGCTAGCGACCAGCAGGTGAGGATGGCGTCTGTGGCGTCCGTCGACAAAACGCTGAGCCGCGTGTCCGCGTGGATGTCCTCCGTGGCGTTCGCGGGGGTGCTGGCACTGGCGTTTCTGCCGTCGCGCGCCGGTGCGCCGACGAGAGTGCAGTCGGTGGCGCCTGTCGTGCCGCCAACCGCCGCCGCGCCGGCCGTCAACGCGCCCCCCGCCAAAGCCGCCCAAGCCAAGCCCCCCGCTGTCCCTGTAATCGCAGCCGCGGCGCCATCATCGACTGCCCTGACGCCGCCCCCCGTCGCGGCGCCTTCGGCTACGCCACCTGTCGCTGGCACCGCAACGCCGGCCGTGGCGCCGCCCCCGCCTCCTGACGTCTGGACGCCGGATGAGGTTGCTGCAGGCTTGCGCCAGTGTGTCCAGCTTCTGGCTCCTGCCTCCCTCGACGTCGCCATGGAAGTACCTATGAAGCACGGCCAGTGCGGCACGCCCGCGCCGCTCGCGCTGCGCAGTGTCGGTGGTACGAGCAAAGTCGAGTTCGATCCTGCCCCGTCGATGAATTGCCGTCTCGCTGCATCGTTGGGCGAGTGGGTCGACAAGGTATTGCAGCCCGCCGCCCAGGCAATGTTGGGATCGCGCATCACGCGCATCGTCGGCGCATCGTCGTACACGTGCCGCAACGTCTACAACAACCCGAAGCTTTCACTGAGCGAGCACGCGACCGGCAACGCCATCGACATCGCCGCTTTCGTCACCGCCGACGGGCGCACCATTACGGTAAGCAAAGCTTGGGGGCCGACCGAACGCGATATCATCGCAGCTAAAAAGAAGACCGCCGAAAAGAAGGCGCTGGCCGAGAAGAAGCCGGACAAGCCGAAGGCCGGCGAGACCGCGGCGGTCGTGCAGACCCCTTCGATCGAGGAGGCCGGCAAGAAGGCGGAGGCCAAGCAGAAAGGCCGCGTCCAGAAGACCGACTTCCAGCGAAACGGAGAAAAGCCTGCCGTGGTCGCCAGCGTCGATCTGATGCCCGCTACCACGAAGGAAGCGATGTTTCTGAAGCGACTGCACGGCGGCTCCTGCACGGTCTTTGCCACGGTGCTCGGCCCGGAGGCCAACGAGGCCCATCGCGACCACTTCCACCTCGACATGAAAGTGCGCCGCACCAGCCGTGGCGTGTGCCACTGAAGCCGCGCTTGCGGCCGCTATTCCGACCGGTCCATGTGCGCCATTGACGACCCATCGGCGGGATGGTGTACCAAGGGCCGATGGAACACGCTGCCACCTCCCGCGCAATGCCCATGAGCCTGCCGAACGTGCTGACGTACGTTCGTATTGCAGCGGTGCCGGCGCTCGTTGCCTGCCTCTTCTTCCTGCAGGGCGACGTGGCTCGCTGGTCGGCTTTTGCGCTGTTCGTGTTTGCCGGCATCACCGACTGGCTGGACGGTTATCTCGCCCGCATGTGGGAGCAGCAGTCGACACTCGGGCGCATGCTCGACCCAATCGCCGACAAGCTTCTGGTTGGTGCCGTACTGATGATGCTCGTCCACGACAACACGATCACAGGGTGGTCCATCTGGGCGGCGATCATCATCCTTGTGCGCGAGATTCTCGTCTCCGGCCTGCGCGAGTTTCTTGCCGAGCTGAACGTGAAGATCCACGTTACGCAGCTCGCCAAGTGGAAGACGACGATGCAGATGATCGCGCTCGGAGTGCTTCTTGCCGGCCCGGCGGCTGAGAAGATTGTCCCCGGCATCATGACCGGCGGCCTCGTCATCCTGTGGATCGCGGCCCTGCTCACACTGTGGACCGGATACGACTACCTGAAGGCCGGTGTCGTGCATGCCATGGAGCGCTGAGCGCACATGGGAGAAAACGCGGCAAAACATATGCGGATTCGCTATTTCGCGTGGGTGCGCGAAAAGGTCGGCTGCGAATTCGAGGACGTCGAGCTACCCACGAATGTCGAAACCGTTGCCGATTTGGTTGGATGGCTGCAGCAGCGTGGGCCACAATTCGGCGACGCTTTCGCGCGTCCGCAGGTCGTCAGAGCGGCGCTCGACAAGGTACACGTGAAGCCGACCGCGGCGCTGGGCGCTGCGCGCGAGGTCGCCTTTTTCCCGCCCGTCACCGGAGGCTGAGCCCGTGGCCGTGCGCGTGCAGACCGAGGATTTCGACCTCGCCGCCGAGGTTGAGAAGCTGGCTGGCGGTCGCGCCGACATCGGCGCCGTCGTCACCTTCACCGGCCGTGTACGCGGCAACGACGGCGACCGGCAGATTGCCGCGCTGACGCTCGAGCACTATCCCGACATGACGGAGGCGGAGCTTGTCCGTATTGAGGGGGAAGCGCTGGCGCGCTGGTCGCTGTGTGGCTCGCTGATCGTCCACCGGGTCGGCGAGTTGAAGACCGGCGACAACATCGTGCTCGTCGTTACTGCGTCGGCCCATCGACAGGACGCGTTCGACGCCGCCGGATTTCTCATGGACTATTTGAAGACGCGCGCCCCGTTCTGGAAAAAGGAAACGACGGCGTCGGGCGAAAGCGGCTGGGTGGAAGCTCGTGCCGAGGACGAGGACGCTGCGAAACGTTGGCGCTGATTACGAAAACTCGAAATTGCAGCACCAACTTTCTTCGTTAGCGAAGTCTTAAGGCTTGGGGAGCGATAACCCTAACAATGCCTGAAGGTGGACCGCAAAACGCCATCATCTCGGGCAACCCTGACTGTCCTTGCCACTTGATTTGTACCGCGTAGACGGGGGTCAGACGTCATGGTTCACGGCACGCCGTGGCGCTTGCGCTGCGGGCTATTGTTCCTGTTTACCTTACTCTGCGCGCACACCCCGCTGCAGGCGCAAAATCTATTTGGCGGAATTGAGAGCCTTCTTGGTGGATCGTCCGAGCCGGCGACCAGCGAACCGCCGACAACAACCGGCGCACTGCTCAGCAATCAGCAACGCACGCGCTTCGTCATCGGTCTGCCGAAGACGACGGAATTCGAGGTCTTCTCGCTGACCAACCCGAACCGGGTTGTCGTGCAGTTGACCGAGACCAAACTGCGCTTGCCCGAGCAACCCAAAGCTTCGCCGATCGGCTTGATCAAGTCCTTCCAGGCGGGCCTGGCCGGAACGGAGCGCTCCCGGGTCATCATCTACGTGACTGAGCCGGTCATCGTCTCGAGCGCCCGTATCGAGAAAACCAAAGACGGGAACAGTCAGCATCTCGTCATCGAAATTGCTTCGTTCGTTCCCGTCACTGCCGGCATTCCGCCAGTCAAGCAGAAGGCAGCGATGACGCCGCCGCCGTTCGCGCTTGGCGGTGCCGGCCTGCAGCCGCCTCTGCCGCGCCCGGCGGTGTCGCCCGACGTTCTTGCGCAGCGCGCCTTCAAGCCGATCATCGTCATCGACCCCGGGCACGGCGGCCATGACTCGGGCGCCGAGAAGAACGGCGCCGTTGAAAAGGACATCACGCTCGCTTTCAGCAAGATCCTGGCCAAGAAGCTCAATGCCACCGGCCGCTTCAAAGTGATGATGACGCGTGACGAGGACGTATTCATTCCGCTCGGCGATCGCATCTCCTTCGGCGAAAAGAACAAGGCCAATCTGTTCATTGCCGTGCACTGCGACTACGCCGATACCGGCAGCACCGCCAGCGGTGCCACGATCTACTCGCTCCGCGACAGCGTGGCCGACAGCCTCCGCCGCTCAACGCGCGGCGACGTCGCCAGCAAGGTTCTCTCGAAGAACGAGGTGGAGAAGGTCAAACAGGCGAGCGACGGCGAAGACGTCAGCCTCGTCAAAGGGATCCTATCCGATCTCGCCGAGCGCGAGGTCGACGCCACGCAGGATCGCACGAGCGTGTTCGCACGCACCGTGATCGAGACCATGGGTGCCAGCACCACGATGCGCAACAAGCCCGATCAGCAGGCTTCCTTCCGTGTCCTTAAGACTGCCCAGTTCCCGTCGGTACTCATCGAGCTGGCCTACGTCACCAACAAGCAGGATGCAGCAAACCTGCAGTCCGACGCCTGGCGCGACAAGGTCACCGACTCGATCCTCACCGCCATCGACAACTACTTCTCCAATCAGGTCGCCCAGCTGCCGATGTGATACGGCCGTCGAACCTCACAAAAATCAAAGGCCGGTCCCGTAGGACCGGCCTCGTTTTTTTGTGGCCAGTTGGGTCGCACACCCGTTCCGGCTAAGCCCCCGTCACGTCCTACTCGGAGGACGCATCTGTTTTTGGCGCCAGAGCAGAACTCCAATCCATTCCAATTCGAGCCGAAGCGAATGAGTGACGCGTGAACAAGAAGATACGGTGTGTGGGACCTTCGCTTGATGAAGGCGCTTCAGCATTTGCCACTCCATCTTCCAGTGTATGCCGCAGCCTCGGTCTGAGTTCCGGTACGCAACGTCCGACGGACGCCACGCGCCAGCACACCGGCCGGGAAGGGCGCGGCGCCTGAACGGCGGTCGTCGGGGATGGCAGGAGGTTTCGGCGGTCGCGGACAGGGGTCGGCAGAGGCCGACAGTCCAAGCCGGCGGATGCTCCCTGGGGCGGCCCTATCCATGCCCGCCACGCATCCAACCGGCCAATGGTGCCAGTCGTTCGACAGTTCTGGCTCAGAGACGTCAAGGCCAATCGGCCCCCTTCTCTGACGCGCACTCAATCGGCTCCTGAGCGGAAGCCGTGAGAGGTCGGCCCCCTCAACACAAGAGTAAGCGATTCGTCCACAGATACGAGGGGTGCGGCGCAGCAAATTAATGTTGCAGGTGCTGCGGTGTTACGCGGAGGGTTAAAAACGGGTCTTGAAGGCCATCCTTCGCCGTTTTCTGGCCCATACTGTTGTTGCACCGAATCGCCGCCCGCCGCCGAGGATCTGCATGCGAATGTCCCCCCTTGTCGCTCTGGCCCTGCTGTACGCGGCGAACCCCGCCTTGGCCTGCACCGGCGCGTCTGCGCACATCTCCGGCGAGTTCCAAACGGGCGACAAGGGTTGGGGAGAGCCCGACGCGCAGTTCCAACCGAAGGCCGCCGAGGCGGTGTTCACGCCACAGGTCGGCACGCAGACCGCGCGTTGGAACGCCGGCCCAGCACTCACGGACCTCGACGCTTGCGTGACGCTCGCCATGCCGGAGACGACGGCCGATGCCTCGCGCAGCTACGCCGGCATGCTGTTCTGGGTCGTCGACAAGGATAACTTCTATCAGGCAGTTATTTCGCCCAACGGGATGTTCACCGTCGCGCGCAAGGTGCGCGGTCGCATCGTGGCGGCGGCGCCCGTCAACTGGCTGCAGACGAATGCTCTGAAGCTCGGCCCCAACGAGAAGAACACGCTGCGCGTAACGCTGGAAGGGCAGAGCGTCGTCGTGCGCATCAACGATCAGGAGGTCGCGCGCTTCCGTGGTCAGGCGCCCGATGCACCGAGCCATGTGGGTCTCGTCGCCGCATCGGCGCCGGCTGCCGTCGACACCTGGCGCATGACGGATTTCAAGGTGACAGATGTGACGCCGGTTGCGCCCGCTGCAGGCATCTCTCCTCCGCCGGCGCCGCCGACCGACTCCACCGGCGCGGTGAATGCGCCGGTAGCGACGGGCTGCGGCGACGGCAAGGTTCTGTTCGACGACGCATTCCAAAATCACGATCCGATGTGGGGCACCAAGGGCGCCGAGTTCAACATCTCGGGCGGACAGGCCGAGTTCGCTCCCGCGCCCGGTACGCCAGCCTTACGCTGGAACCGCGTGTTCGTCTTTGGCGATATCGATGCCTGCGCCAGCGTGCGTCTCGCCAAGGAGACGGGCGATCCGACCTCGAGCTATGCCGGGTTGATCTTCTGGGTGCAGGACAGCCGCAACTACTATCAGGCGGTCATTGCGCCCAACGGCTATTTCACCGTTGCACGCATCGCCGACGGAAAGGCTGTCGCCAAGCGCCCGGTGGAATGGCAAAAGACCCCCGCGATCAGTGCCGGCGCCAAAGAGAAGAATGTTCTGCGGGTGACGGTAAAGGGCTCTGACGTGCAGATCGCCATCAACGGCAAGCCGGCGGCCAGCTTCACCGCCGAGCCCCCGCACACGCCGACCTACATCGGCTTGCTCGCGGCATCGGCGGCGGGTAAGAAGGGCGATACCTGGTCGATCAGCGATTTCAAGGTGACGGCGCCACAATAACGCGGCGCCATCTCATTTCGTCCGAAGTCGTTTAGTGCAGGCGGCCGGCGTCGTCGGCCTGGGCGGCCGACTGTACTGCCTTTTGCACCTTCTCGAAGGCGCGCACTTCGATCTGCCGGATGCGCTCGCGCGACACGCCGAACTCGCTCGACAGATCCTCGAGCGTCGCCGGTCGATCAGCGAGACGACGCGCCTCGAAGATGCGCCGCTCGCGATCGTTAAGCGAAGCCAGCGCATTCGACAGGTAGTTCTTGCGCTGGTCGAACTCTTGCGTCTCGCCGAGCGTGTCCTCCTGCGTCGGCTGATCGTCGGCCAGCCAGTCCTGCCATTCGCCGGCTTCCGTGTCAGCGCGCACCGGCGCATTCAGCGAGGCATCGCCGCCAAGCCGCCTGTTCATCGACACGACGTCTGTTTCGCTGACGCCGAACTTGCGCGCAATCGTCTTCACTTGGTCGGGGCGCAAATCGCCATCATCGAGCGCCTGCAGTTGGCTCTTGGCGCGCCGCAGGTTGAAGAACAGCTTCTTCTGCGCTGCGGTGGTGCCCATCTTCACGAGGCTCCACGAGCGCAGGATATATTCCTGGATCGACGCGCGGATCCACCACATCGCGTAGGTCGCGAGGCGGAAACCCTTGTCTGGATCGAAGCGCTTCACCGCCTGCATGAGACCTACGTTGCCCTCGGAGATCACCTCCCCGATCGGCAAACCGTAGCCCCGATAGCCCATGGCAATGCGCGCGACCAGGCGCAGATGCGAGGTCACGAGTTTTTCGGCTGCATCCTGGTCGGAGTGCTGCTGCCAACGCTTGGCGAGCATGAACTCTTCACCAGGCTCCAGCATCGGAAATTTGCGGATCTCCTCGAGATAGCGCGAAAGGCCGAGTGAGCCCTGCGCCATAACCGGAAGCTTCGTCGCCATGTCCTCTACCAGCCGCCCAGTGCCTAATGGGCGGTCCCTCATTTGCAGTTTACGCGGCACCTCCGCGCGGGGCATTGCTACCTTCGGGTGCCCCTATCCAACGCTCTAGCCACCGAGTTCCGTCGATCGGCGGCTTGCATCTCTCCGCCCATTATACGTGAGCCGGCGATATAATGTTTCATGTCATCTATGTCGCAACCGCAACGCAGCGTTGTGTGCGGTGAGCGCCACCTCTGGCGTTGTTTTGCCTTTGGCGCGCTCGACTTTCTAGGCGCGGTGAAGCTAACGAGCTTTTCCGTGACGCCTACAAATGCCCAACGGTGCTAACGGATGCTTTGCCGCGCGACAAGGATTTGCCGCTAATGGGCCTGCAAAGCCTTCAACAGTGCCTCCATGTCGCTCGGAAGCGGGCTTTCAAAGTGTAGTGATTGGCCCGTGATCGGGTGCTCAAAGCCGAGTTCGGCGGCATGCAGCGCCTGCCGGTCGAGTGACGCGAGCGCCTGGCGCGCTGCTTCGGAAAGCTTGGCGCCTTTGGTCTTGAAGGCGCTGGCGTAGGTCGCGTCACCGAGAACCGGGTGTCCGATGTGTGCAAGGTGCACGCGGATTTGGTGCGTGCGTCCGGTTTCGAGCACGAGCTTGAGCAGTGAGACGGGCCCGGCGTCCGTCTCGAAGGTATCGAGTACATCGTAGTGTGTGACAGCGTGGCGGCCGCTCTCGCCCCTGGTGACGCTGATCTTGGTGCGGTTCGACCGGCTGCGTGCAAGGCGTGCCGAGATCGCGCCGCGCGGCCGTAGCGGCTTGCCCCACACCAACGCCACATAGGCGCGGTGCATGCGCCCGTCGACGCCATGTGCGGCGAACTGCTCGCTGAGGCCGTGATGCGCCGCGTCGTTCTTGGCGACCACCAGCAGCCCCGAAGTGTCCTTGTCGAGGC
Source organism: Hyphomicrobium sp. (assembly GCA_036559705.1). Taxonomy (GTDB): domain Bacteria; phylum Pseudomonadota; class Alphaproteobacteria; order Rhizobiales; family Hyphomicrobiaceae; genus Hyphomicrobium_A. The sequence goes on along the minus strand of DATBSP010000162.1, from coordinate 1,550 downwards.
GATGGACGATGCCGGGCCGTTTCACGCCGCCGATGCCGGACAGGCTGTCGCTGCAATGAGCGATGAGCGCATTTACCAGCGTCCCGCTCTCGTGCCCGGCGCCCGGATGCACGACGAGGTGTGCCGGCTTGTCGACGACGATCACGTGGCGATCCTCGTAGACGACGTTGAGCTCGATTGCCTCGGCGGCTGGCTCCGCGGATTTGGGCTCGGGTATCAACACACTGAACGTTTCCCCCGGTTTGACCCGGTAGGACCCATCTCCTATGGTCGCGCCGTCGGGTCCCGCGACGTTGCCCGCGCGGATCAAGGCTTGGATGCGGGCACGGCTCAGAGCTTCGACACACCGGGTGAGCAGCTTGTCGAGACGGACGCCGGCGTCGGCTTCCGCAGCGGTCAGCTCGATCCGATCAGCGCTGTGAGAATTGATGCCCTGTGTCATGGCCTGCGAACCGGGCTCCGGACAGCCTCCGCGATGACGGGAGGAAGGTGAATGCAGGCGGAAGCGATGACTGCACCGCAAGGCCCAGAGCCGACGACCGTGCCGTCCGGCGCCGAAGCTCGTCTGCAGCGCAATCTCAAGCTCGTCGTGATCGGACTGGCGGTGCTGCTCTTCGCCGGCCTCGCCACTATCGTCGGGCGCGTCATCTATCTCGCGTCGGGGGCGTCAACGCAACCGGCGGCGCCGAGCCTCGCCATCAGGCCTGAGCAGAGCATAGGTATTCCGGCCGGGGCGCAGGTGCGGTCCGTCTCTCTCTCGGGGGACAGGTTAGCGGTACACTTCGAAGCGGCCGGAACCGAGGGCATTGCGGTTCTCGATCTGCAGACCGGGCAGACGATCACGACTGTCGGCCTCAAGCGCACACCAGCAAATTAGCGCGTGGGTGCTGGGTCGCAGGCCGCGGGCAAAGAAACGGCTTGATCGATGCGCCCCGGCTCCCATATAGGTTCGCTGCAGCGCTGTCCCGTTCGTCTAGTGGCCTAGGACACCAGCCTCTCACGTTGGGAACAGGGGTTCGAGTCCCCTACGGGGCGCCACCCTACCTCAAAAATCCTGTCGGCTCAGAGATTTGGCAAAGGTTGGACACTTGCGGGGACGCAAGGTTGGACACTTATGTTCCGTCTTTGGCCCGTCCGAACAGCGGCACGACGCTCGCGGCGAGCTTCTTTTGGTTGGCGGCCCGCGTGTAGCGCTCGGCTTCGTTCAACGAGCGCCATCCGAACCACGCCATGAGTTGATGCGCACTTGCGCCTGCTTCGGCAAGCGAGGTCGCCGCGGCCTTGCGAAGACCGTGCGCGGAACAATGCGGCAGCCCGGCGTCGTCGCACCACTCGCGGAAGCGGATGCCGAATCCGGCTGCGGTATACGGCCTGCCGTAGTCGGTCGTCAGGAAGTGGAGGTCGCCGCGCTCGGTGTCACGGGTCACGGAGCGAAAGTGCACGGGAGCGCCGGCGCGGGAAATTGGGCCAATGTGCCGTGGATCTCGATCTTCGATCTGGCGGTGACCGACAGCGCGACCCGCGGCTACTACGTTGTCTACCTATTCCAT
>DATBSP010000161.1:0-5512 GCA_036559705.1 Hyphomicrobium sp. | reverse complement strand
GCCTGCGTGCCGGCCGAGATGCCCCAATCGGTCTCGAACGGCGTCATGATCAGCTTTTCCTGCACGCCGATGCTGCCCTTGGGGGTGACGAGCTGGGCGGCGTTGACGTAGCGGCCCTCGCCTTTGCGCACCGGCCCGCTGCCAACGAGGATATGCAAGCGGTGTCTGGCCGCCAGCTCCTTGTGCAGCTCGACGCGCTCGCTCTCGAGCTCGGCCACGGCCTGCAGGGTAGCGTCGAGACTGCCGTAAACCTTCTCGCCGAGCGCCGCCGCCTGCTCGATGGCCGCGTATTCGGGGAACACGAGCACCTCGGCGCCAGTCTCGGCCCCGTCGGCGACCCAGCGCGCGATCTTGTCCCGCCAGGCGTCGAGCGTGGCAGGCTGATCGATCGGATACTGCGCAGCGGCGACCTTGAGGGTCTGACGATGGCTCATGATGGCGCTTTCGGGCCGCTCACAGCGGCTTCATCCAGAACTGCATGGCGTGGTCGGTCTCGACGTCCTTGTCGATGTCCTTCCAGGCATAGTTGGCGACGAGCCCGTCGACCGGTGCGTAGCCGCGCTTCTTCCAAAAGCCATCGAGCGGTACGTAATCTGCCGGCTTCAGCGGATGGTCGTCGGGACGCACGACGCGGCAGAAGGTCGAATGCGTGAAGCCGCCGAGCCTCTTGGCGTGCGCCTCACGCCCGTCGAAGAAGGCGTGACCGAGCCCGTGGCCGCGATGCGACTTCAGCAGCACGGATTCGCCGCAGTAGAAAATCTTGTTCAAGTCGAAGCCCGTCTGCTCAAACGGCTCGGCGAACTCGTCGGCGTGCTCGATCATCGGCGCTGCTGTCGATGCGCCGACGATCTCATCGTCGTCTCGCGCTATGATGCACACGGCGCCCTGTGCCGCCGCCAGCTTGGCGAGGTAAGTCTCCTCGTACTCCAGTGTGCCGTCATAGAGATATGGCCAGTCGCGGAAAACGACCATGCGCAGCCGCGCCAGAGCCGGCAGCACCGAGCCGATCTCCTCGCCGGTCAGCGATTTCACGTCCAACGCCATGGCGAACCTCGGGCTGGCTATTCGACGGTCGGCTTGTCGGTGATGCGGTCGATCTTGTTGGAAGCGCCCAGCACGACGATGCGTGGCTTGTGGGTCTTGGCTTCTTCCATATCCAGCGCGGCGTACGAGCAGATGATGATGCGGTCGCCGAGGCAGGCCTTGCGCGCCGCTGCACCGTTGAGGCCGATGACGCCGCTGCCGGCGCGCCCTTCGATGACGTACGTCGTGAAGCGCTCGCCGTTATCGATGTTGTAGACCTCGATGTGCTCGTTCGGCAGAAAGCCGGCGGCTTTGATGAGGTCGCCGTCGATCTTCAACGACCCCTGGTAGTGCAGGTCGCATTCGGTGACGGTGGCCCGGTGCAATTTGCACCTCAGCATGGTGACGAGCATTGCGCTTGACCTTGTTGAGAGCCGGCTAGCCGGAAACCTGCGCGATCCAATCGGTCAGGTTGTAATAGGTGGTGACGCGGGCGATCTTGCCGTCGCGGATGGCGAAGAACGTGCCGGCAGGCAAGATATAAGTCTGGCCCTTGGCTTCCGGAAGGCCACTGTCGGTGGCCTTGTAAACGCCGTTGACGTTGAACTCGGCGGCGGCGCGCATGCCGTCCTTGCTCACCATCACCGTGATGTTCTCGAGCTTCTCTTTGTAGTGGTGATCCATACGCGCATTGAAGGCCTTGAACTTGTCGAGGCCGTTGCGCCGCTCGCCCTGATTGACGTCGTGGATGACGTCATCGGTAAGACAGGCGATCATCCCGGCGCTGTCGCCCGAGTTGAAGGCATCGTAGTAGCGGCGGATGAGAGCGGCGGTGTCGCTCCGCGCTTTGCTTTCGGCGTCGCTCATTGTGGCTCCGATGCTTGCGGTTGGAGCGCTCATTAGCAGGTCGGGGGGCGGACTGCTACCGCCTGGAATAGCGACAAACAGTGCTGGTTATCGGCAACGGCGTCAGGGGACTAGAACCCGGCGCGAGCCCGGGCGATTAGGTCGCCCGTCTCGCCCACTGTGCGGCCAATCGAGCGCAAGATCCGGCGTATCCACCCGGGAACCCGCCCGGTGTGCGGGGCGTCTTCGAGATAATCGTCGATGTCGTAGAGCAGCCTGGTCATGCCGACCTCTTCCCGCGAAAAGTCGTCCCGACATGCACGTGTGCACGCGCCGACATGTCGTCCCGTCAGCCAGCGCTGAGTCGCTTTACGTCTGGTTAATTTTCGCAGGTGGCCCTTGCCAAAAAAGAAAGGCCGCGCGCCCTTGCGGACTCGCGGCCTTCCAATCTTTTGCGCGAAGATCAGCGGCGGCTGGCGGAGCGACGGGCGATCTCGGCCTTGGAAACCTCGCCGGCGGCGACGAGAGCGGAGATGCAACCCTTCGACAGCTTGTAGCCGACGGCGCGCATGCACTTGCGAGTCTGAGCGCTTTCCGGCTGGTAGGCGCTGCAGTGGCTGAGGTAGTCGCCGGCGCAGGCGTTGCGCACTTGCGGGCTGACAGCGCCGGCTTGCGAGGCGAGGAGAACGGCCGCGCCGAGACCGGCCGCAGTGATGAGCGCAGCACGGCACGCGTGGGACTTAAATCCGAGAGACATTGCGATCATTGCCTTTGGTTTTCCAGTTCGACGCTCTTAACGTCCTAACCGCGAACGTAACTGACGGGCGCGCACGAGGCTGTTCCCGCGGATACGCGGGCGCACGCGGTTTGCAGCGTGAAGAGCGCTTGAATAGGTGTTGTGACGACAGACGGGGGTTAGGCGTCCTGCCGGAGAGGATGGACCGTTAAGGTAACCACATCGTAAACGGGCCGGAATTGGCCGGCGCCGGCAACCCTTTAGCCGCGACAGGGACGCGCGTCGACGTCGGCGCTCCAGCCGGAGGCATCCTTGGTGTAGCGCACCGACTTGCTGCGGGCGGCCGACCAGCGAGCCCAGGCACTGCCGTACTCGAAGTTGGTGAAGTCGGCCCACGAGCGCGCGGCGGCGGCTTGGGCCCCAGGTTTGCTGCGGCCCGAGCCGGAACCGGAATGATAGTGATCCGACATGCACAGCCGTCCGCCTTCCTTGCGCAGATTGTGCGAGTAGGCAAAGCCCGTGTCGTCAGCGAAGGCACCCGTCGAAGCCGCCAGTGTAGCGGCGGCAAGAATTGCCGAAGCAAGAACGCAGCGCATGATCGTCTCCCCCAACCGTGACGGCGGGGAAAGTCTAGACGCTGCCCATTCGCGCCGCAACGGGCGCGTACTCACCAGGCGAGCCGCTCCATCATGGCGATGGCCGGCGGCGCCGGCGGTGCAAACAGCCGCGCAAGGTTCTCCGCGCTCAATTTGCCGGAGCCCATGGTCTCGCCGCGGTGAATGCCGGAAGCGACGAATATGGCATCGATTCCAGCCGCTTCCGCGCCCTTAAGGTCGGTACGCAAACTATCGCCGACGGCAATGATGCGTGCCCGCGCCACGGGGGCGCCTCGCACCCGCTCGGCCACAGCTCGCGCCGCCTCGTAGGCGTTGATGTGTGGCTTTCCGGCCCAAAACACCGGCCCGTCCATGCGCTCATAGAGGTCGGCAATGGCGCCGGCACAGAGGAACTGCTTGCCGCCCACGTCGACGACGAGATCCGGATTGGCACAGACGAACGACAGATTGCGCGCGCGTGCCTGCTCGAGCAGCGGGCGATAGTCGTCGGCCGTCTCGTTGACGTCATCGTTGAGGCCCGTGCACAGGACGGCGTCGGCCTCATCGATGGCCGCCACGCGCTCGGCGGTAAGCCGAGAGAATGTCGCCGCATCCCGCTCGCCCGGGCCAATGCAGTAGATGCGCCGATATCCCTTCTGAGCGATGTGGCGTAGCGCGATCTCACCCGAGGCGATGATACCGTCGTAGGCTTCGCGCGGCACGCCGCGCGCGTCGAGCATGGCGCCAACGCGTTCGCCCGGCACCGGCGCGTTGGAGACGAGGATTACCGTGCCGCCGCGGGCGCGAAACTGGAGCAGCGCATCGCATGCCGGTGCGAAGCCGCGATGGCCATCGTGGAGCACTCCCCACACGTCGCAGAACATGACGTCGTAGCCCGACAACAGCGCGGCGGCGTGGGCCAGTATGGGAGGATGCGGCAAGTGGCGGGTCATGGGTTCGGTAACATGGTGGAAAGAAGGGATGAACTGGAGGGCGTCTCCATACGTTCTGTGACCGCAGATGCCAAGAAGTTAGGCAAGGAGACCGTCATGGCCGACCGCAAGGAACCGCCCAAGAGCCCGCTCGCCCGCGAGACGCGCGGCGAAGGTGCGCCCAAGCGTAAGCGCAACGAGGCGACCGTGACGGCCGAGGAACTCGCCGAGCCGCAGCGGGGCAACGAGCGTGTCGATGGCCACATGATCGAGCGCAAGCGCGACGCCCACAATCCCGAGGGCATCTGATCGGGCCGACAGCATTCGTGTTGAACGAGCCGCTTGCCCAGCGTCGCCGCAGCCTCTAGTCGGAGAGGATGCTCAAGACGATCTACCGCGCCGCCGCCGGCGCCTTCATCGCCCTTGCCGTCGGGATGCAGTACTGGCTGCTGGTGCGCGAGGAGACCGCGGGCGTCATGGCGGCTTCGTCGCTGAAGTTCTTTTCCTTCTTTACGATTCTCACAAACGTGCTGGCGGCAGCAACGCTGCTCGTGCCGGTCATTGCACCGCAATCGTGGGCCGGGAAGTTCCTCGCGCGCCCATCGGTACGTACGGCGGTCACCGGCTACATCATCATGGTCGGCGTGGTTTATTACCTGCTGCTGCGGGATGTCAGCCAGCGGCAGGGCTGGCCGTTGTTCTTCGAACAAATGCTGCACTATGTGACGCCGCCGCTGTTCGTGCTCGACTGGCTGGCTTTCGTGCCCAAGCGGGAATTGAATTGGCGCGTCGGCCTCGGCGCCATGGGCTTTCCGCTCGTCTACCTCGCCTGGACGCTGGCCCACGGCGCCGCGACCGGCTGGTACCCGTATCCGTTCGTCGACGTCGTCGAACTTGGCTACCCGCGCGCGCTGGCCAACATCGCCGGATTGGTGCTGGTGTTCCTTGCCCTCGAGGTGGCGCTGGTCGGCGTCGGTCGCGCGATCGAGCAGCGCATCGGCCCCACGACATAGCGCCCGCGCGGACGGCGCGAGCGCTGGTGTTCGTAAGCGACCGTGTGGGCGCTTACTTCGCCTCGATCTTCACGGCAGGGGTGTCGATGACAAGGCCGTGTTTGGAGTGCTCGTAATAGAAATAGCCGAGCACTATGACTGAGACAGCCAGCACGGCGATGAGAAGCGTTTTGGCGTCCATGGGTGGGCTCCTGCCGGATCGTTGCTAGGCTTGTCCGGCGCCCGCGAGTTGGCCACATCGGCGTGCCGCGGGCAAGCGTCCGCAGCTGCCTTAGCCCTTCTAAGCGAAGCCGGAGCTAGCGGTTCAGGGCGACGACGAGCGCTTTCGGGTTGCCGCCGTTGTCGCTGATGAAGCTCTGGAACAGG
>DATBSP010000160.1:0-4762 GCA_036559705.1 Hyphomicrobium sp. | reverse complement strand
CAAGCTGTTAGGTTGGACCGCCGATGGCCTCGATCCTCGATAAATGCGCGGGCGCACCGCGCAAAAACTTCGCGCCGGGAACTGTCCTTCTGTCAGAGGGAGAGACCTCCGGGCGGCTTTACATTCTCGCCGAAGGCAGCGTCGAGGTGTTGCGCGGCGATACGCAGGTCGCCGTCATCGGCGATGCGGGCGCGGTGTTCGGCGAGATGTCGGTGCTGCTCAACCGGCCGCATACGGCAACCGTCAAGGCCAAGTCTCCGGTCGTCGTGTTCGTGTTCGACGATGCCGAGAGCTTCCTCAAATCGAATCCCGAGATTGCGTTTCTGCTCGGCCGGCTGCTCGCCGAGCGCCTCAACGCGGCGACTACCTACCTCGTCGACTTGAAGCGGCAGTTCGAAGGGCACGGCAATCATCTCGGCATGGTGGGCGAGGTGCTGGAGAGCTTGATTCACCAGCAGCACCAGGAGTTCACCCCGGGGCCTGAGCGCGAAGCCGATCCGCGGCTTTGAGCCAGTCGGGGAGCGCCTGCAGCTTCGGCACCGGCCGCTCCAGCGGGGCGCCGAGCCGAACGACCTGATTGCCCGCGGAAGAGAACCACAGCGCCTCGTCGGCGTCGGTGTCGATGATGATATGCGCCGGCGGCGCGCCGAATTGCTGCCCGGTGTTGAACACCCAGGTCGGCCCGATGCGATCGACCCAGGAGCCGTTCTTGACGAAGGGCGATTGGTGCACATGGCCGGATAGGACCATGTTGGGACGGTATTGCTCGATCCACTCCAGAAGCTCCACGTCGCCGAAATATCTATCGCCGCCCCAACTGGTCGGCGACTTGGCGGGGGGCGCGTGGTGGATCCAGATCCAGCGCCTGCCGCGCTTGGCCGCGGCCTCAGCCAGCTGAGCGGCGATGCCGGCCTTGACGATTGGACCATCCCACCACGGGCAGACGGTGAACAACGTGTCGCCGAGCATGAAAGAGTCTCCGTCTGACGGAACGTCCTCCTGCTGCGGCACCGCCAGCCATTTGGCGGCCTTCTCGCCGGCAGCGTTCTTGCCATCGAGATCGTGATTGCCGGAGCAAATGACGAGCTTGGTCTTGGCCCGCAGGCGGTCAAAATATTTCCGCACTACGACGCTCTGCGCGCGCCCATCGACAATCGAAGCGAGGTCGAGATGATCTCCCGCCATTACCACTACGTCGAAATCCGAAGCCACGTCGAGGACCCAGTCGAACTGGGGCAGCGAATAGTGCAGGTCGGCTACCAGGAGGAGGCGCATTGACGACTACCGCCGGACGGTCTGAAGGGGCCGCATTGGTTTTACTCGATTCATACGCTGGTTAAGTGGGTGCGGTAATCAACGCTTGGCGGTGGAGGCAGTCTTTGGCGAACCCGTCTCCACCCGTATTTCCCTGTTCTGCGGGAAAATACAGGGAAATCTTGGCCCTTGGGGCGGGTATCGTGGATGCAGCCCCGCATTCGTCAGCAAATTCACAGTGGAAACCTGGCATAGAGCCAGATCGCGTGGCGGATGATTTCTGGCGGGAAGCGGTGGCGCTTAAACGATATCGGTCTCATCCTGATGCTAATCAGCGACGAAAGGCAGAGCTATCCGAGTTTCCGTGACAGTGCCCGCTCCAGCCTAGGCCCGGGCGTCCGCCCATAACGCCTTGAGATTGTCGTAGGTGTTGCGCGCGAGATGATAGAGTTGCGGATAGGCGTCATCGACTTGGCGCGCGAGTTCCACCTCGTTCATCACCGGACTGATGTGCTGGGCCCAATCGGCGACGGTATCCCTCGTCACCTCGATATGAAACTGAACGCCATAGGCGCGCGCTCCATAGCGAAAGGCCTGAATGGCGCAGGCCTCATTCTTGGCAATCACGGTGGCACCCGCGGGCAAGGCAACCACTTCCGCGCCATGCCATTCGAACACGGTAATGGGATCGCTCAAATCGCGTAGCAGGGAATCGCGCGCGCCCTCTCCGGTCTTTGATACGCGGTGCACGCCGCGTTCAGGAAATCTTGCCGGCTGCACGCTCCCCCCGAGCGCATCGGCGAGAAGCTGATGGCCGAGACAAATGCCGAAAAACGGGCGCCGCATGTCCGCCACGAAGCGGCGGATCGCAGCTTTCTCGTCGCGCAGCCAGGGATATCGATCCTCCTGCCACACGTCTTGTGGGCCGCCCATGACGATCATGCCATTGAAGGAATCGAGCGCCGGAATCGGTTCGCCCTTGTCGAGCTCGACCACCTGCCAGGTTACGCCATCCTGCTCAAGGAACGTCTTAAAGACGCCGAGATGTTCGATCTCTTCATGCTGCAAAACGAGAATATGCATGGCCAATCCCTTCTCGCCCTAGCCTGCCGAAGCCACCAAGCCGGATCAAGGGTCAAGCTCGGACGGGATTTTTCAGAAACGACAGCCGGTCAGCGGAAGAGGCGGTTCAGGCGATGCATTCGCCGCCGTCGACTACCAGCGCGTGGCCCGTCATGAAGGACGAGCGGTCCGAGGCGAGAAACAGGATTGCTTCGGCGATCTCGTCGACGCTCGCGAAGCGGCGCATCGGTACTTTGTCGGAAATGTAGCGCATCAGCGCCTCGCGACCGCCCATTTGGCGAGTGAACGCATCGTTGAAGGGCGTGTCCACCCAGCCCGGGCATAGCGCGTTAACGCGCACACCGAATTTCCCGTAGTCGATGGCGATCTGCTTCACCATCGCCACCGCGGCATGCTTCGAAGTCGCGTACGCGATCATCTCGTGATCGTAGAAGACGCCGGAGTTCGATGCGGTGACGATGATCGATCCCCTGCCCTGACTGCGCATTGCAGGCATCACCAAGCGGGCCAAACGAAAATGGGCACGCACGTTTATCTCCCACGACGCGTCCATTCCGACCGGATCAACTGCTTCAAGCGCGCCCTCGACCTGAATGCCCGCGTGGCTATGAAGGACGTCAATCCGTCCGAAGCTGGCGAGCGTCGCCTCGATCAGCCGCTGCAAGGCGGTACCGTCGCCGACATCGGTGGCCATTGCCATTGCGCTGCCGCCGGCTTCGACGATGGCGTGCGCCGTCCTTTCGCCGGCGTCCGCGTCGCGGTCGGCCGCGACGACCGTTGCGCCTTCCCGCGCCAGCATCCTGGCGCCGGCCGCGCCGATGCCCGATCCGGCGCCGGTGACGATCGCTATCCGCCCCTTGAGGATCACGTCATCCCTCACTTCATTCGGTGCGGTCCCACCGGTCAAATTAGGCCTCGACCCGCTTCCTTTGTAGTATTGGGTTTACGACAGGGATAGCTATCCTGAGTGGCGCTAGAGCAAAAACTCACAGAGGGCGCCGCGATTAAGGACCCGGTCAGGTGTCGACGGATAATGTCACGTCTGCCGGCAAGCCGATCGGGGTGTGATGGCGAGACGTTTTGGCGCGGATCGATGAATGCCAGCCAGGGGAACAGAACGATGGGGGGTGAGACCGCGCTTTCTCACGAGGAACTGTTGTGCGGGCTGCAGAACTTGGCGGAGCGGGCTGTCCGGCGCTACGCGCTGCCGGCGACTGTCACGCCTAAGCTGATCAACCTCTCCGAGAACGCGACCTACCGCGTTGAGGATTCCGCGACAGGGTCCAAGTGGGCGCTGCGCGTGCACCGCGAGGGTTATCACTCACGCACGGCGATCGCTTCCGAACTTCAGTGGCAGATAGCGCTCAGGGCATCGGGCGCCGCGATTACCCCGACCCCGATCCGGGCCAACGACGGGGAATTCATCCAGACCATCGCCCATGAGGCGCTGCCGAGGCCGCGCAACGTCGTTCTCTTCGCCTGGGAAGAGGGACAGGAGCCCGCCGCGACAGACGCCGCGGGGTTCGAGACTTTGGGAGAGATCGCAGCCCGCATGCACGCCCACGTGCGCACGTGGCAGCGGCCGCCCTGGTTTGAGCGCCACAGCTGGGACTTCGAGACGAGTCTTGGCGAGCGGCCGCATTGGGGGGGGTGGCGAGACGGAATGGGAATCACTCGCGAGGCCCTCGAAACGATCGGCGAGACGGTGCGCCTCATCGAACGGCGTCTTGGCCGGTTCGGCAAGACACCCGACCGCTTCAACCTCATTCACGGCGACATGCGTCTCGCCAACCTCCTCATGGACCGCCGCACCATCAAGGTGATCGACTTCGACGACTGCGGTTTTTCCTGGTTCCTTTATGATTGCGCGACGACCGTATCGTTTTTCGAGGATAATCCCGAAGTGCCGGAGCTCATCGACGCGTGGGTGCGGGGCTATCGCCGGGTCGGCACACTCTCCGCAGAAGAAGAGGCCGAAATCGATACCTTCGTGATGCTGCGCCGTCTTCTGCTCGTCGCTTGGATCGGCTCGCATTCGGAGACGGAGCTCGCTCAATCCATGGGCGTCGCCTATACCCAAGGGACTCTTCCCTTGTGCCAGCGCTATCTGTCGCGTTTTGGCGAGGCGCGTCGGCGCTATCCGGTGGCAGGCAGCTAAGCCTGGCCGAGTGCATCCAAGCTTTCCGGGAGAATTTGGCCGCCATCGATGATGATAGTCTGGCCCGTGATGTAGGCAGCCTCCTTAGACGCCAGGAACAAGGCGGCATAGCCGATATCCTCAACTGTCCCGAGCTTCTTGAGCGGAATTGAAGCCGCCATAGAGCGCTCGTATTCCGGCCCGAGCGCGATCAAACCTTCGGTCAGGACATTGCCGGGCAGCACCGCATTGACGGTTATGCCGTACTTGGCGAGTTCGATGCAGGCC
>DATBSP010000159.1:0-4999 GCA_036559705.1 Hyphomicrobium sp. | reverse complement strand
CAGCGGACATTGAGCGTGTCGCCGCGAATGTCAGCTTTGGGCCAGAAGCAGACGATCCTCCTTTCACCACCACGGGGGCGGCGGGAGCGCCCCGAAACAGAGCTGAACAGGGCTTCGGTGATAGCGAGAGATTTCAGTTCTTATTTGTCGGCGGCTCCCGCGCAAGCACGAGTGTGTTGAGATAAGCGACAATTGCTTCAATCTCAGCGGGCTGGAAAACGAATTCCGGCATGTCAGGATGTCCCGACACAATACCTTCCGCCAACGCTTCTGCGAGATTGTCCGGCGCATAGCGCGTAACCACTACGCGGAACGGCGGTGCCTTGTCGTGTTGGCTTAGGTCATGTTTGCCAATCGCATGGCATCGCGCGCAATTGGCCTCGATGATGGTGCGACCCCTATCAACCGTACCACGGTCGTCCGCAGTCCTGGCTTCAGGGATCGAGAAGGCAGCGGCCAATGCCAACGAGGTCGCACCGATTTTGAAGAGTTTTATCATGACGGCTCCTGCGCTCTCTAAACAGATCTTGCGTAAGCTGGGCGCGCTACTTTGCACCTGGCTCTGCTGGTGCGTCGGGAAAGCCGGCCCGCATGAACGCAATGATTCTCCAGATCTCCTCGCGGGAAAGCTTCTCCTTGAAAGAAGGCATCTCACTGCCGAACTGCTTGCCACCTTCTGAGATCGACCAGAGGAGGTACTCATCCACTGCTATAGGACGGGTTATCATGTACGCCAGTAGTGCCGGCGAGGGAGAGAGGGCTTTGCCCATATCGCCGTTTCCCATGCCGCTTCTGCCGTGGCATCCGGTGCAATTGTGCGCGTAGAGTTTCCTCCCGGCCGCAATCACGTCCGGCGAATGCCCAACAGTCGAGCGCGCCCCCTCGTATTGTTTGGCCCCGCCTAATTCCACATAGGTCTTGTGGCGCAACAGCCGTGTCTCCAGGCCTTTCGGCATGCGACCCGGACCCCACAGATGGCGGGTCATCCATTCGGGCTGCCAGTAATCAAAGCCATGCACCGTTGGCGGCTGCTCTGGTTCCTGTCCAAGTGCAGCGGCCGTTAAGGCAGCGACCGCAACGGCTGCCGCGGCAAGATATCGTTTCAAGCTGGTCTTGCGCATAGGCGCCCTCCTCTTGTCGCATGATAAAACCGAACCGACGACGGACTCATGTTGGTCACGACGAGTCCGCGACTCTGTCTGTGGACTGCTAGCCACGCACGCGCCTAGAGTAGGTTTGTTTGAGAGAGTGATCGCGAAGGTCCATCTTTCCTAACTTGAGGGAGAACGAGGTGACGACAATTGGTAACTCCGAAGCTCGGCGGCGCTTCCTTTCATCGGCACGAAATCAGTTCGGGGGGTTCTTGTGCATAGGAGTAGTCCTCGTCACCACGTCGTCGATCTCGGCCGCTCAGGAGCCGGAGCTCGGCGTTGAGCCTAACCAGGCCGAGTCGACGATCCCGGATGTCACTGCCGGTAAGGAGATCGCTGGCAAACTTTGCGTTGGCTGCCATGTGATCGAGAAGGCATCCAGCGGGAACACGGAGGCCGATGTGCCTAGCTTTCCTAGCATCGCCAATCGTCCAAATCAGTCGGTGGAAGCTCTTTCTGGTTGGCTCATGGCGCCCCACGCCCCCATGCCAGATCCACATCTTACGCGGAAGGAGATACGCGATCTCGCAGGCTACATAGTCTCCCTTCGGGTCGCGCCGTGAGCCTAGCTTGCTCTCAGCTTTTTGGCCCGACTTCCCCGGAGGTGATCGCTCTCCGCAACTTCGCCAAAAACGAAGGCTGCCCAGACGATGGCCGGAATCGACAGCATGTTGGCGATCAGAACGGCGGCGATGAAGCCGTCATGAGAAGGAAGTATGGTCAGATGCTGAAGGAGCCCCCAACCGTTTAAGACAAATGCGATCGCGATCAAGATCATAAAGCTATGACGGATGCGCCTCATATTTTCCTCCAGGCCCAATTGCACTGCCACTCCAGCAGATCGCACGGCGCTCGCCATTGCGCCTGATCAAGCCCAGAGAACGACGTTGTTGGCATCTGCACCAGCTCGGCAGCCCGCAACCGTCGCCGTCAATCAATCCAGCTGGGTCTAGGATTCTTGCAACCGTGATGTGAGCACGCACCAGGCTCCTCGCGGTCAGCGCCGGACCAGTCGACTGGCTAGTCCCATGAAGATGTAGCCGCCGACCATGGCACCGGCGATAAGGGCAGCGAGGGAGACGATGCTGTCCTCCAAGCCGAGCCATGCCGTGAAAAGATGTATCGCGGCTGCGCCCGCCGTTCCGCCTGCCGCGCCCGCCAGTGCCGAGACGATCCCGCCGTAGGTCAGCCCTACGAGAGCGCCGACGATGATGCCAGGATAGATCGACGGCCAGAAATGATCGTCCATTTCGTCCCCTTGTTTTGGCGCCGCTAGACGCCAGGTGCGTGATGCGCGGTGCTGGCGTCGATGTAGGCGTCGAAGCACGCCGCGATCGTACGCACGAATGGCCGTCCGCGGTCGGTGACCCTGAACGTCTCCCCATCGGCGTTCGATCAGTCGATCCTGATCCGCCTCGAGCAGATCGCGCAAGAACCACTTGATGAGGGAGGTGGCGATTGGCATCTACTGCGGCCCGTCGTAACGGATCTTTACGCGCTCGCTATGTTCTGCCGCAATTTAACTTTTCTCAGAGACTTTGTTCAGAAGGCGCCGTTGCCTGAACACAACACGATGCAGGCGCGATGAGCGTACAGTCGGCAAGAGGCGAATAGATCCGAAGCCATTGCTTCCAAAGGAGCTGGCCGTGAGACACGGACACCTTCGCTCTCCGCCATTAGCCAAAGTGGTTGTAACGAGGTGCCTAGAGGCCTTGTTGCGAGTTGCGGTTTTGATGGCTGCAACGCTGATGGCGGCGACCGCGGCTTTCGCCCAGAGTGGCGGTGATCTGCGCGAGGCGGCGCAAAACCCCATCGGCGATTTGATCAGCCTTCCCTTTCAGAACAACACAAACTTTGGCGTTGGCCACTCCGACCACACGCAAAACAACACCAATATAGCTGCCTACTACAATGTGATGACGCCCGACGACACGGGAGCTAATTGGCAACTGCGTGCGCAGTGGACATTCCTGTTTCCGACGGGGAAATAGATCAGCCTACCCCAACTGGCCCCAGCTCGAGCGCAAGACACCGCCTTCTTGCAAGCACGATGCACTTCCAGCTGAGCTAACTGCAGCCGCAACCGCTGTCTTGCCGTCGAGGTCCGCGCACCCTGCGTTCGAATGAGCGGAGGCCGAGCGCGTGTTCTAAGGCACAGTACTCACGCCACGAACGGTCCAACACTGAGCACGCGCCGTTAAGGCGCGAAACGTGTGAGCTTGCGGCCCCCTTGCGGCCCCAAGCATTTCCGGTCTCCGAAAAGTCATCAGGAAAGCGTGCTAAGGCATTGAAGAGTTTGGTGGGCCCGCCAGGATTCGAACCTGGAACCAGACGGTTATGAGCCGCCAGCTCTAACCATTGAGCTACGGGCCCGGGGGCCGCGCGACTCAACCGAGGCGCGGGCAGGGCGGCCCCTCATACCAGACTTACTGCCGCCGCCGAAACCCACCGATTTTGCCGCGAAACCTCCGCGAAGGCCGCCTAAGGTCAGGCCGGCCCCTACACAACCCCCAAGGCAAAAACAATGCGCTCTTTCACTTCGTACCTCCTGCCCGCCGTCGTCGGCTTGGCGGTCGTCGGTGCACTACCCGCCTATGCAGAAGACGACAAGCCGCTGCGCACGATCACCGTCTCCGCGTCCGGCACGGTGAGCGTCGAACCTGATCAGGCGCGCATCACCTCCGGCGTTACCGCTGACGGTGCGACCGCGCGCGAAGCGCTGACCGCCAACACTGCGGCGATGCAGAAGGTAATCGCCGCGCTCAAAGAGGTTGGCATCGATGCCAAGGATATCCAGACTGCATCCTTCCGCGTCGAGCCGCGCTACACGCGGCCCATCGAGGGGCAGGCCCCGAAGATCGACGGCTACAGCGTTACCAACGAGGTGCAGGTGCTGGTGCGCGATCTCGACAAGCTCGGCGACATCCTCGACCGGCTCGTTACCGCTGGCGCCAATCAGACGGCGGGTCTGAATTTCGAAGTCAGCAACGCCGAGACTGTGCTCGATGAGGCGCGCAAGCAGGCCGTCGCCAACGCGCTCCGTCGTGCCAAGCTCTACGCCGCGGCCGCCGGAGCCGAGGTCGGCGAGGTGCTGACGATCGTGGAAGCCGGCGGCGAGGGGCCGCGGCCGATGGTGATGGCGCGTGCGATGAAGGCGGAAGCCGTGCCCATCGAGCGCGGTACGGAGACGCTGGAGGCCAATGTCACCATCACCTGGGCGCTGAAGTAGCGGCTACTCTAGGGTAACGATCTCGACCTTGTCGGCGAGCTTCGTCGCGCCCGGCTGGTTCGGCCAGTCGATGTAGTTGCGCATCTCGCCGGACGAGCGCAGGTGGCGCAGGCGGGCGAGGTCGACCTCTGCCGCGACCCACTGCGAAGCGTTGAGTTCGCCCTGTGCCAGAATGCCGGTATCCGAGACCGTCGGCTCCGAGGGCACGTAGATGCCGGCGGCGCCGGTGTTGCGGTCGACGGCCTGCGACCACAGTGCGTCGCCCACGGTCGGGCTGACCACGGCGGCGATCTGGTTCTCCAGCGCACGAGCGCGCGATCCCGTCCGCACGCGGTGATAGCCGGAGACGCGCTCGGTGCACGAGGGGACGAGTAGCAGCTCGGCGCCGGCCTCGGCCATGGCGCGGGCGAGCAGGGGAAACTCGCTGTCGTAGCAGATATTGATGCCGACAAGTCCGAGCACAGTGTCGAACACGCGTGCCTGCGTGCCGGCCGAGATGCCCCAATCGGTCTCGAACGGCGTCATGATCAGCTTTTCCTGCACGCCGATGCTGCCCTTGGGGGTGACGAGCTGGGCGGCGTTGACGTAGCGGCCCTCGCCTTTGCGCACCGGCCCGCTG
>DATBSP010000158.1:0-3463 GCA_036559705.1 Hyphomicrobium sp. | reverse complement strand
TCACGCCGGCACGAAGCGCGATGGGAAGCGCATCCTCGCCGATGGCGGGCGCGTGCTCGGCGTCACGGCGCGCGGAGCAACGGTTGCAGAAGCGCAAGAACGCGCTTACGCGGCGGTGGACAAGATCGATTGGCCGGGCGGCTTTTGCCGCCGTGATATTGGCTGGCGCGCAATCATTAAAAATGTTTGACGAATGATCTTTCCGAAAAGTCTGCAATGTTTTGGGATCATGCTTTAAGTCTCGCGCCTTGCGACCAAACGATAGCGCCTCAATTTTTCCTCTTCGTCGCTCAGCGTCAGCTCGAGGACGAGTTCAGCAGCCGCAGCCTTTTCGGGCAGGAAAATCCAGACGATGAGTCTTGCCTCGTCGTTTTCCAGACGCGAGTCCAAGGCGATGTCGAGCGGGATCGAGGTCGATCTCTTGTCGTTGGATGGATCGGACCAAACCTGGAAGTCGCCGTCATTGGTGCTGACCGAACTGATCGGCGCCATCAGCCGGGCCGAGCGCGGCTTCACGCGGCGGAGTGAAACCGCGGAGAGAACATGCGGCGAGCGGTTGGTCATGGTGATGGTCGCCTGATACCACCCGTCGCGTAAGCGCTTGGCGCTGGCCTGAATGACCGGTTCGACCGGGCGCTGCGTCGCGCTGAAATAGATTTCAAGCGCCAGCAGCGAGACGAGCAGCGTCAGGATTGCGGCGAGGATCAGGTCGGTTGCGAAGGGGGAGAGATTCATATGTATTCTACAGAATTAGGGCCGCGCCTTTTTCCGCCATGGTTTAGTGCGATAGGATAAAAAAATGATCAAGCCAATATCTCGCATCTTGCTCGCGGCCGCCTCTTTGCTCGTTTTCGAGCCGGCGCATGCAGCTCCCCTCGTGTCGGGACTGAGTTATTCTGCCTCGCCGGTTCAGTCGGCTAAAATCTATAGGCGCGGGCGTCCTCCGATCTATCCCTATTATTATTCTCCCGGGCGCCCGGGAGGCTACAGCTTCTATTTCGGCTTCGTGCCCTATCGGAAGGGCGACTACGAGACCCAGGCCCTACAGCGCGCCTATCCGCAGACCAATTGGCCGCCGAGCATGCAAGGCTGGACCCCGCGCACAGGGTTTTAGCCCTTCCCTGACAGAGACTTGCCTGGCCGTCTTGCGCGTGCGACTTCTAGCGCGCTCGAAGGGATAGGTGGGGCTTGAGTCTATGCTTGGCTGGCGGCGTTTTGTGTTGGCGGTGGTCGGGAGCTTCGGCGCCATCATCGCGGGCCTCGCGATCTTCATCGTGCTGATGAACCCTTACGGCAATCTGCCAAAGCTCGTGTTCAGCGAGCATGCCATCACCGACATCAATCAGCGCTTTCAATATCCTTCGCTGATTCGCTCCGGCCGCTATGATTCGATCGTGGTGGGTGCGTCGGATGCGCGGCTGCTTCGGCCCGAATTCCTCGACGACGCTTTCGACGGACATTTCGCCAATCTCTCGATGAATGCGGGACTGGCCTGGGAGCAATATCGGCTCGTCGATCTTTATCTCCGCCAGCCAGGCACTCCCCGCATGTTGCTGATGGGGCTCGATCATGTGTGGTGCGACGAGGATGCCGCCGAGCAACGCGTCACGTTTCGCGGCTTTCCAGAGTGGATGTATGACAACAATCGGTGGAACGATTTCGGTTACATGCTGAACCAGCAGACGGTCGAGATCAGCGGCAGGCGATTAGCGGTCGCGGCCGGATTTAAATCCGCGCGGTTCCCCGACGGCTATGAAGTGTTCACACCGCCGGAGAATGCGTATGACAAGGTCAAGGTCAGGAACAAGCTCTGGGGCAAAGAGGGCCCGCACCTGATCGAGGCGGTCACGCCGCCATACGTGCCCTCCGACGCCGAGCGCTCCTCATGGCAATTCCCGGCGCTGCCCTGGCTCGACGAGATCCTGACCAGGTTTCCCGGGCGCGTGGTGCTCGCCTTTATGCCGGCGCATGTCTCGGCGCAAGCCGTGCCGGGTTCGGCGAAAGCCGCGCGGGCAGAAGATTGCAAGATGCGGATCGTCGAGATGGCGAAGCGCCACGACGCGGCCTTCGTCGATTTCAACATCAATTCGACGATTACTTCGAACGACGACAATTATTGGGACCGGCTGCATTATCGCGAGCCGATTGCGGATCGTATCGTCGCGGATCTTGCCGAGGCGCTGACCACAGGCAAAGACGATCCGAATGGCGATTGGCGCGTTCTGGTTCCCCCGGCACCAACTGCGGCGCGCCTTTGATGAGCCGAGATCGAGCACGATCTTCCCCCTCTCCCCATCGGGGGAGAGGATTGCAGTGAGGGGGTTAAAAGCAGCATGACTCTCAATCCCCCTCACCCGCCGCGCCTTCGCCCTTCGGGCTATGGCGGGCGACCTCTCCCCGTCGGGGAGAGGTGGGAGACCGCCGATCTTCCATTCCTTATCTCACCTTAAGAACCATGCTCTTTCACAGCCAGGGATTCGTACTCCTGTTCCTGCCGATCGCGGTCGCCATCTATTACGCGCTCGCCAAGCGCCAGGAGGCGCGTGAGTGGTGGCTGATCGCGGCGTCGCTGTTCTTCTACGGCTGGTGGGATGTCCGCTTCCTGCCGCTCCTGATCGGCCAGACTGTCGTCACCTGGCTGTTGGCGGAGCTTGCCGGACGTAAGAATTGGCGCTGGCCATTACAAATCGCCATCGTGGCGAATTTCGCGGTGCTCGGCCTGTTCAAATATCTCGATTTCGGCGCGACCATCTTAGCGGAAGTGAGCGGCCTGCAATTCGCCAAGGCCTCGCTGGTGCTGCCGATCGGCATCAGCTTCTACACGTTCGAGCTCGTGTCTTATTTAGTCGACCGGTTACGGGGTACGGCGCCGCACTACAACATTCGTGTGTTCAGCCTGTTCATCGCTTTGTTCCCACATCTGATCGCGGGCCCGATTATGCGGCATAACGAGATCATCCCGCAATTCGCCTACGATCCGCTCAGGCCCGGACTCTATGAGCGGATCGGGCGCGGGCTGATCCTGTTCTTCATCGGCTTCGTCGAGAAATTTTTCATTGCCGATCGGCTGGCGGGTCTGGTCGATCCGGTGTTCACCACCGCGACGAGCGCGGCACCGACAATGTCGCATGCAGCGTCCGGCGCGATCGCGTTCAGCTTGCAGATCCTTTTCGACTTCGTCGCCTATTCCAACATGGCGATGGGGATCGGCTTGCTGCTTGGGCTGATGCTGCCCGTGAATTTCAATGTGCCGTATCGCTCAGTAAACTTACGCGAGTTCTGGCGGCGCTGGCACATGACGCTGTCGCGCTGGATCCGCGACTACATCTATATCCCACTCGGGGGTAGCCGCGAGGGCACGGCTCGCTATATCGCCGCGACGCTGATCACGATGGGGCTGTGCGGGCTTTGGCACGGCGCGGGTTGGACTTTCGTGATCTGGGGGCTAGGTCACGGCATCGGG
>DATBSP010000157.1:0-22367 GCA_036559705.1 Hyphomicrobium sp. | reverse complement strand
AATCCTGCCGCCCCGCACAGGGCAGCAAGCTTTGAAGCTTTCGTCATGTGAAGCCAGTTCCCTCTTGCTTTCGAGGGCAAGAACGCGCCCAACCGCCAAAATCGCATCCGCGGTGCGCGTCACGGGAATCCACGGCGTGGTTCAAAAACGCCCCAAATCACCGATGTTCACAAGATGTAATCAGGCTACCTAAGCCCCGCGGACGCCGACCCGTGGCGCAAGTGCAACTTGTGTAGGTTTTTCAGGCGGATAGCTGCCAAGAAATTAGGCAGATGACGCAAAACGGGGCCGATTTCTCGGCCCCGTTCGCGGTTGGATTGAAGGGTCGCGGATCAGGGCAGCGCGACAGTGGCGCTGAAGACGAACCGCTCGCCGCAGTAATCGTTGATACAGCTCAACCCCGAAGAAACGGTATTATCTGCACCCGACGTATCCCAGTAGCGGAAATCGAACGTCAGCTTCTCAACTGCGAGCGCGAGGCCCGCGTTCCAGTACGTGTAGCTGTCAAACCCATTGAAGGCGAGGTAAGCGGCATCCTGACCTTCCACGTGGCCAACGAGACCACTGACGGTCGGCGTGAAGGGACCGATGGTATGGAAGCTGTAGGCAGCGGTGCCCTCAACGGTCCACACTTTGCCAGTTTCGCCGAAGCTGTCCGTGGAATAGTAGACCGTCGCGCCCAACGTCGCGTTGGTGAACGGCGTGAGGCTTACGCCGGCCTTGTACTCAAGGTAGTCCAGCTCGGGACCAACCACGGGTGCGATGAAGCCCTCGCCCGGATATGTGTAGTAGATAATGCCGAAGTCGAAGGTTAGATGGTCCCAGGTCGGTTTGACACCAGCATACCAATCGGCCTCCAGCTCGGCATCGTTGAACGCCGCATCGAAATCGAGGCCTGAGCCCCAAACGCCGGCATAGAAAATGCCGTAGCCGACATTGATAGCACCCTGGATGGTGGGATCGTTGTCCGTCTGCGAAATGCCGCGGAATACGTAGTCAGACGTGCCCGTGATCGCGAACGAATACGTGAACTTGCGGCCTTCGTCGACGACCGCTGGAGCGGCGACCTCATAGCCGTCGGCGAAGGCACCGCTGGTCAGCGCCAGGAGCGCGATGCCGGCTACGCCACAAAGGTTAACTACTTTACGAGACTCGGCCATGATGGAACTTACCCCCGTACACTACTGACCCACTCAAAGCGCCGACAACTCGTTCTACCGACTGCACGGCTACTCGAACGCTTCTAGATCGTAGAGAAAGCGCAAACGGGGCTTGCTACAAGACGAATCGCCGTCGCAGACAACCTCATCTGCAACCCTGTGCCTTGAAAGCAACGAACGCGGTTTTTTGGCTGTTTATTGGCCAATATTCGCTTGGTGACAGGGCAGCCGCTGCAACCAATAAGGGTGCATTCGGCGCGTCTGCATAAATTCCGTGCAGCAGCCAAAGCTCCTTCCGAAACGGCTCTGATGCACGCCCGTCATACACCGGCAATTGGTCCCCTTTCCGTTGCGGCGCTGGCGAAGCGGAAAGAGAGCTGCAATCTTCCGCCCGCATGCCCACCGCCACCTCGCCCCAGACAGCTCTGATCACCGGCGCCGCGCGCCGCATCGGCCGCGCCATCGCGCTCGATCTCGCTGCGCACGGCTGGCAGGTCGGTATCCACTATCGGCGCTCGCGCGATGAAGCCGAAACGCTCGCCGCGGAGATCGGCCGCTCGGGCGGCATGGCGGCGGCGCTCCCTGCCAATCTCGCCGACCTCGACGATGTGCAGTCGCTAGTCGCCCGCTGCGCCGAGGCGCTCGGTCCGCCAACCTGTCTCGTCAACAACGCTTCGGAATTCTTCCTCGACACCATCGGCTCGGTGACGCCAGACGGTTGGGACACCCACCTCGATATCAATTTGAAAGCGCCGGTCTTTCTCGCCCAAGCCCTTTACGCCAACGTGCCCGAGAACGCCGAGGGCAATGTCATCAACATCATCGACCAACGAGTGTGGCGCCCGACGCCGGACTTCTTCTCGTATACAATCTCCAAGGCCGGGCTGTGGACCGCGACACAGACGCTGGCGCAGGCAATGGCCCCGCGTGTGCGCGTCAACGCCATCGGCCCAGGTCCGGTGCTGCAGAGCGTGCACCAGTCGCGCGCCGACTTCGCCGCCGAGACGTTGACGACACCTCTGCAACGCGGCCCGTCGCTACCGGAGATCGCCGCCGCCGTGCGCTTCATCCTCGCCACACCGTCGATGACCGGGCAGATGATCGCCCTCGATGGCGGACAGCACCTCGCTTGAGAGGCACCGCAGGCACTTACCCACCGCGGTCATTAACCGAGCGCGCGGTTATGCTCGGCGCCACAATTCCGCTCCTACTCGCCCCAACTGGCGCCCTAATGGTGCGGCTTCCTCAAAGTCCTCTGAGCGGGCCCGATGATTCGTAAACCACCCATTAACGTTAAGTCTTTAAGAACGTTTGGTGGTTTCGTCGGGCGCTCAACAACAAGCGCCGCGTCCTAACGGGTGGTCTCATGAAGCGCCTCTTCGGAGCATCTCTCACGATCGCTCTTGCCGTCGTATTCGGCACGTCAGCCCTCGCGGCCGAACTTCCTGAAGTCAAACTTTCCGCCAGCAACAAGGTGCCCCAGTGCGCCACGCCGGGGCGTCTCATGGCGTACCTACAGTCACGCAATCCGCGCCTCGACGCGCGTTTCGAGGGCGTCGCCACGCAGTACATGCGCCACGGCGAAGCGCTCGGCATCCGCTGGGACATCGCTTTCTTCCAGATGATCCTGGAGACGGGCGCCTTGCGGTTCGGCGGCGACGTGCGGCCGGCGCAGAATAATTTCGCCGGGCTCGGCGCCTCGGGTGGTGGAGCGCACGGCGAGAGTTTCGCCGACGTGTCGACCGGCGTCAAAGCCCACTTGCAGCATCTCCTGATGTATTCCGGCGAGCACATCGACGACCCGGTCGCCGACCGCACCCGCAAAGTGCAGGAGTGGGGTGTGTTGACCGACTGGCAGAAGTCGATCGACGGCCCGATGACCTATACGCTGGTCGCCAAGCAGTGGGCGCCGACCTCGCGCAACTACGTACGCGACGTCAGCACCATCACCGACGAGTTCTACGGCAAATTCTGTGACGGCGACGATCCGAACCCGGGTCTCGCTGCCGATGCCGGTCAAGACCAGCCGAAGACCAAGGCAAAGGCGAAGACTAAGACGGAGGTGGCCGCCGTCGCGGCGCCCGCAGCCGACGATGCATCACCGGCGCAAGCCCCCGCGGTTTCGGACACCAACACGGCCAAGGCGTCGGGCGCCGACATTGCCAAGCGCAATATCGAGGCAGAGCGCAAGGAAGGCCCGCCGCTCAAAGCACTCGGCGCCGGCATGCTCGGCTCGACCAAGACCGCAGCGGCCGAGCCGACTGCTCCAGCCGAAGATGCTCCTCCAGTGACCCTGCTCAACGCCAAGACCGAACCACAAGCGACAGCCGAGGCGACGCCCGAGACCAAGGCTCCGGCCGCCAAGCCGGACTCCAAGACCAAGGCGAAGCCGGATGCCAAATCGCTCGCCAAAGCCGAGCCGAAGACCGAGAAGACCGAACCCAAGACGGAAGCCAAGGCTGAACCTAAGACCGACGCCAAGGCTCAGGTGCAGACCGCCTCTATCGGCAGCGCGGCGACGCAGTTGAAAGTCCCGCCGGCGAAAGGCTCCGGCAAGTGCAAGGTGTGGACCGCGAGCTATGGCGGCCAGCGCGCCGTCATCATCAAGGCGAAGGGCACCGGCACCGTAAACTACACCGTGCTCGACGTGACCGAAGCCAACGAGAAGCGCGAGGTCGATGCCTACATCGCCGCCTATGCCAAGGGCGGCGAGCAAGTCGGAACCTTCCCGACCCAGACAAAGGCACTCAGCAAAGCCTTCGAGCTCTGCCCCGAGGGCTGAGCCGACCCCGGGCGCGGCGGCAAGGCCGCGCCCGGTCAATCGGTACGCGACTGAAGACGACCGACGAGCCCCAGCAGCCGTCTAAGTGAGAACGTAGCAACGCCATGGTGACCCCATTGACGGCGAACGGGCGAGTTTCGTCTGCGAGCATGCTAGGCCGCCTCGCCGTGGCGGCAACGCTGCTGGGCCTCGCTACCGGCGTCGCCGCGGCAGCGCCGCCCAAGATCCGCACCGATAGCGACAACACGGTGCCGCGGTGCGTGACGCCCAAGCGCTTGATGGCGTTCCTCAAGACGCGCAACAGCAACCTCGATCCGCGCTTTGCCAACATCGCCAGCTTCTACAAGCGGCATGGTGAGGCGTGGCACGTGCGTTGGGACTACGCCTTCTTCCAGATGGCGGTGGAGACCAACTTCCTTACCTACCGCAAGGGCGACGGCGGCTGGGGCGACGTCAATCCCAAGCAGAACAACTTCGCCGGCCTCGGCACCACCGGCGGCGGTGTGCCGGGCGACAGCTATCCGGACGTCGACACCGGCGTGCTGGCGCAGATCCAGCACCTCGTCGTCTATTCGGGCGAGCGCATCGACGATCCGGTTGGTGCCCGCACCAAGCTAAAGCAGGACGATATCATCGAGACGATGGCGAGCAAGAAGGGCCTCACCACGTTCGCCGACCTGTCGCGCCGCTGGGCCGCCGATCGCCACTACGGTGCATCCATCGAATGGGTGGCGAACAACTTCCGGCAATCGTTCTGCAAAGGTCCCGATCCCGTCGAGGACGTGGAAGCCGATGCGCGCAAGCCGGTGAAACGCGCGGCTGCGGTGCAGCCTCTGGCACCGCCGGCCAATCTCGGCGGTCCTGCCGCTGCGGAAGCTGAGCCCGTAACCGAGGCAAAACGCGCGCCCGTGCGCACAATCTGGTCGGCCGCCGATGGCCCGACGACGCCCGACTCGATAAGCGACGTCGGCGCGCCAGCTCCGCAGACGGTGGTGGCGCCAGCGACCCCAGCGGCACCTGCGCCGAGGCGCAAGCCCGCCGTCGATACTGCGGCCAGCGCCGGGCCAATTATCGCCGAGCAAACCGTACAGACCGGCGAAGAGACCCCGTCGCCCGAAACGATTGCGAGCGCGACGACAGAGGCCTCCACCGCTGCCGCGCCGGCAAGCCAGCCGGCGGCGTCCGCTGTCACGCCGCCCAATCAACCCTCGGCCGAGGCGCCGCGTGCTTTCGCCTTCGCGACGGCGATGAGCGGCGCGCTTCCCAAACCCGACACGGCGCCAAGAGTCGCCGGCGCTGGCAACTGCCGCGTGCTCACTGCCAGCTACGGCGGCAAGAAGGTCCTTCTGGTGCGCTCCAAGGCGTCGTCGGAGACGCGCTACACGGTGCTCACCGTGCTCGAGGGCTTCGAGAAATCGATGCTCGATAGCTTTCTCAAGGCGCACGCGCCGGGAGGATCGAGCGTCGGCGAGTTCACCAACAAGAATGCCGCGTTTGCAAAGGCCAAGGAGCTCTGCCCGAGTGCGGCGGCAGCTCCCACTGGCGAGGGTGCAAACGCAGGCTAGACGGGGACCGCCTCTCTCTGACGCGCCGTCCGCGGCGCGCCAGAGGGGGCGGCGCCGCTCCCTCAAAGAAGCAGCAGGCTCAATTGCTCGCTACGGCGTCGGCAAGGTGCATGTCGTTGCCGCGCCAGCTGAACGAGTTGCCGAGCCACGCCTGCACCCACAGCACGGGCAGCATCAGATCACGCGCGATCCAGGCGAGCGGCGACAGCGCGCCCATGTGCCACCCGGCGGCGCGCGCGAGTGCCGCTTCGCAGCCGAACCACACGGCGCCGAGTGCGGCGGCGACGCCGACACCCGACACGTCCGAGACCTCCGCCGCGTAAACGGCCGCAAGCAGCGGCGCGCAGCTGCCCGAGAGAACCTCGGGGAGGAAAAATACAGGAAAAGTCGCACGGCGCAGCTTCGCCCACCGCACTTGCCGCGACCAGATCTGCCCTGCGCTGCGGTTGCCCAGCGGCTGGCCGAAGGCGCGATCGACGAGGCGCACCCGCTTGCCGGCACGGCGCACCACCTTGGTCGCCGCCGCGTCCTCGGCGATTTCGGCGCCGAGCGCGCGGATGCCGCCAGCGCGTTCCAGATCGGTGCGACGCCACAACATGGTTTTGCCCTGCGCGAAACCGAGGCCGACCGTGTCGGCGGCGTACTGCCAGCGCGCCTGATAAGTGTTGAGAAAGGCGCACTCGACCTCGGCCCAGAAACCGTCCGGCAGGCAGCCGATGGGCGGCGCGCACAGGAGTCCCGTGTCGGCGCGCCAGCCGGCTAACAGCCGCTGCAGGTAGTGGCGCGGCATCAGCACGTTGCTATCGGCCATGACGACCCAGGCGTGCTGTGCAGCGCGCCAACCCTTGATCAAGTTGTTGAGTTTGGGATTGGAGGTGAGCGTGTCACGGCCGATGAGCAATTTCGCATCGACGTGCGGATATCGGGCCATGAGGCGGCGGATGACGGGCACCACAGCGTCGTCGGCATCGTCGCAGCAGAGGATCAACTCGTAGCGCGCGTAGTTGAGCTCGAAGCCGGAGCGCAGTGTCAACTCGTCAAAGGGATCGAGACCGCGCACTGGGCGGAGGACGCTGACCGGCGGCAGATTGGCGGGAGGAATGTCCGAGAACAACAGCTTTGCAGCGCCGCGACGTGCGCGATAGATGGCGAGTGAAGCGCTGGCAAAGTGCAGCAGCGTGGCGAGGCATGCAAATAGCCCGCAGCCCCAGGCGATCTCGTTCATCGGCGTCCTTGCGCAACAGGCGAATGCACAAGTTTTTCAGCGGATTCTCGTGACACGTTGATGACAGGGACGCCGGCGATGCGACGCAGGCGAGCCATCGCAATGGAGTGTGATTACTCGGCGGGGGTCAGGTACTTGAGGGCGACGTTCGACAGCGCGCCACCGACGACGCACGGCACGCCCATATACACTTGCCCCGCGACGCCGGCGGCGACGCAACCCAGCGCGAACACGGTCTGCCCCGCCTGGCCCCACCAGGAGATGTTGCGGGAATTCTCCGAGCCCTTGGTTTTCAGCTCCTCGATGGAGGCGAGAGCGTCCTTGCGGATCTGAGCGAGCTCGAAAGTCTCGGCGCCCTCGATCACCTCTCCCAACGGTTTGGCGACCTCGTCAGGCTGGTGCGGCAGCGACGTCTTCAGGTAGCTCAGCAGATCGTGGTCCTTCGAGGCGTTCTGCGCCAGCGTCCACTTCACCATCGAGCCGATGGTGAGCCTCTCGACGTTGTTCTTCTCGCGCGACCAAGCCAGCGTGCGCACCAGGCGCTGGATCGGCTCGGAGGAACCGGTGGCAAAGTAGTAGCCCCAGTTGGCGTCGACGCCCATCGGACTATCAAGCGGCAGATCGCGCAGCACCGGCAGCTTGCCGAAGAGATACCGCTCGATGATGACCTTGCGCGCCGGCATGCGTTCGACGAACTTGCCGAGCAGATCCTTCCACTCCGCCAGACCGGAATAGGCGATGGCCTTGACCACCACCACCTGGTCGGGCGGCGGCATGGGGAACATCTCGGTGACGAGCTTTTCGGCGGTGTCCGGATTGGCGCCGATGACGCCGGCGATGAAGCCGACATAAATGCCGGCTTGCTCGACCTCTTTGAACTGGCCCCCCTCGCGCATCGCCTTGAAGGCTTCGGGCAGGCGCTCGGGCGTCGGGCTATGGCGGTAGTCGTTGATCCACTGCAGGATAATTTCGGGCCGCGTGAAGGGCGGCGGTTTAGGCTTCTTCTTGGCCGCGTCGGCGCCGCCCGCGAGCGAGACGGCCGCCAGCGCCGCAATGGCGATGCCGAAGGTGCACAGGAGCTGACGCATAAAACGACCAATCCGCGCGCTCACGTGCGCATCCTTCCCGGCAATTGCGGCCTTTCCCGGCTCACCTCGAGCCTGGGCAGGGGACAAAAGAAAACCACGTATTGTCAATTTGATGGCAGGCGGACCGACCCCGAACAGCAACCTGGGCGGGACGATAACCTTAAACCGTCAAAACGATCTTGCCGATGTGCGCGGCGTCGATGCGCGTATGCGCAGCGGCGGCGTCCTGCAAGGAAAACGTCGCATCGATGATGACCTTCACCCGCTTGTCGGCGATGAGGGGGAGCACCTTCTCCTCCACGGCGCTGGCGATGCCGGCCTTCACCTCGGCCGAGCGAATGCGCAAGGTCGAGCCGGTGATGGTCAGCCGCTTGAGCATGATGCGCAGCATGTCGATGGTCACCTTGGAGCCCGACTGGTGGGCGATGTTGACCAACCGGCCGTCGTCGGCCAGCGAGCGAATATTGCGCGCGACATACTCGGCGCCGACGATGTCGAGAATGACGTCGACGCCGCGACCTTGGGTTTCCGCTTTGACGACTTCGGCGAAGTCCTCGGTCTTGTAGTCGATGGCGCGCGTTGCCCCGAGTTGACGGCAGACCGCGCACTTTTCCGGCGATCCGGCAGTGGCGATAACCTTGGCACCGCTAGCGGCGGCGAGCTGGATGGCGGCAACGCCGATGCCGCTAGTGCCGCCGTGCATGAGGAGCCACTCGCCGGCCTTGAGACCCGCGCGCTCGAAGACGTTATGCCAGACGGTGAAGAAGCTTTCGGGAATGGCTGCGGCCTCGACCATGGAGACGCCGTCCGGCACCGGCAGGCAGGCGCCCTCGTCGGCGAGACAGTACTCGGCGTAGCCACCGCCGTTGACGAGGGCCATGACCTTGTCGCCGGTTCGGAAGCGATGCGTCTCGGGACCGGCGAGGGCGACGGTGCCGGAGACCTCGAGACCGGGTATTTCCGAATGTCCTTTCGGCGCCGGGTAGAGGCCAAGCCGCTGCATGACGTCGGGACGGTTGACGCCTGCGGCCGCTACCTTGATCAGCACTTGCCCGCGCTCCGGCTGCGGCACGGCGATCGTTGTCGGTTGCAGCACCTCTGGCCCGCCTTTGCCGACGATGGCGATGGCGGTCATGGTGGCGGGAAGTACGTTCATCGCGTGTCCTCGTTTGCCTCGTTTGCCCTGATGCCCGAGGTGCGCCGCCGAGACAAGCGGGGCGTTGGCGCTGCGGGTTGTCGGAGCGGCCGTGTTGGCGCAGACTCGGAGCGAGAACGAGCCCCCGGAGCTGCCCATGGATTGGGACGACATCACGCCGAAAAAGCCGAAGACGAACATTGCCGTCGGCGACAGCCTGTCGACGTTATCGGTCGCCGAGCTTGAAGAGCGCATTGCCGAGTTCGAGCGCGAGATCGAGCGAGTTAAAGTCGAGCTCGAGACCAAGCGCAAACACGAGCAGGCGGCGAGCGCGCTGTTCAAGAAATGATGCTCAGGGAGCAATCGCTTGGTGAACGCGCATTCACGGCTGCGCCGCACCCTCGCCTGCGACCTCACGCAAATGTAAGCGGCCGCAATGCTTAGCGTGCGTTAGTCATTTACGATTTGTTAGGGTTGGCACCGTAACTTCCCGTTATCCAGTCACCTGGATCCTGAGCGGCACTGCCGCTCTGTTTGACGCCTCCCTGTTGACTTCAGAGCCGCTGCAAAGCGGCTCTTTTTTTGCATATCCCCAATTGTGTTCGGAACCCGATGCCGATCGTCCCGCTTTTGGTCATGTTGTTAACTATGGCTTGGCAGGATGAGTGCGTGGTAATGATGAGCTGCAGGTGAGTGAGTGTGTCAAATCTAGTCATGAGCAACGTACCGCGTGCTGGAGTTGGTCTAGCTGCACAGAACGTCACCGTCTCGTTCGGTGAGCGCTTCCAGGCCTCCACTCAGTTCGATGGCGTCTTCAAGCAGGGGATGGCGCTCGTCGAGCGCACCGCCGCTTACCTCGAGGGCCCTGGCCGCCTCGAAGCCAAGCGCCTCCCCGCCGCCGTCAATGTCCTCTACGCTTCCGAGAGCATGCGCCTGACGACGCGCCTGCTCGACATGGCATCCTGGCTCCTCATCCGCCGCGCCCTCAAGGAGGGCGACATCAGCGAGATGGAAGCGCAGAAGAAGCGCAAGGGCGTCGCCCTGCAGTCGCCTTCACGCAGCTCGCATGTCACCGGGTTCGGTGAGCTTCCCGAGGGCCTGCGCGGCCTCGTCGAGGAAAGCTACGCCCTGCAGGACCGCATCGTGCAGCTCGACCGCGCCATGAGCATCAAGTCGGACAACGTCAGCGCCGCCGGCGAGCCTGTGCTCGCCAATCCGGTCGGTATCCAGATCGACCGGCTGCGTGTCGCCTTCGGACGCTGAAGCGTCCCGTCGCTAGAATCTCTGACAAGCAAAAAGCCCGGCCAAAAGCCGGGCTTTTCACTTGGATGAAATGGCAAACGGCGATCAGAACATGCCTTCGAACTTCTTCTTGAAGCGCGACAGGCGCCCGCCACGGTCCATGAGGCGCTGGTCGCCACCCGTCCACGCCGGGTGGGACAGGGGATCGATGTCAAGGTGCAGCTCGTCACCTTCCTTGCCATAGGTCGAATAGGTGATGAATTCGGTGCCATCCGTCATTTTCACCTTGATCTGGTGATAGTCGGGATGCAGATCGGGATCGGTCTTCATGGGTGCGCTCGCATTGGCTTGCCCTCCAGCAAAAAGCCGCTCTAGCCGGGCAAATAGGGCGTTCGGAGCGGCCTCTATAGTCGAGATGCCCGGACGGCACAAGCGCAGCCTGACCGCCCGGCGCGTCTCGATGCCACTTGAGCAGGCACAGCGCGTCGGGCATGGTCCGTTTCGACCGCCGCCCGGCGCCGCCCGGCCTAGAAGAGCACCGTTTTGAGCCGCCTCAGCACCACCCAATCAGACGGGGTGAACCCCGCGCATAGGGAGAACGAGCAAGCCGAGGAGCAGCGCGTCGAGCTGCGTCCCCTGCTGGCGCTGTGGCCGTACCTTGCCCGCCACCCGCTCGAGTTGACGCTGGCCGGCATTGCGCTTGTCGTCTCAGCTGTCGCCACGCTTGTCATTCCGATGGCGGTCCGGCGGGTGATCGACCTCGGCTTTGGCCCCCACGACGGCGTATTCATCGACCGCTACTTCGCCATGCTGATTGTCGTCGGCCTCATTCTTTCGGTCGCCAGCGCCGCTCGCTTCTACTACGTCAACTGGCTTGGCGAACGCGTCGTCGCCGATCTGCGCAGCGACGTCTTCCGTCACGTCGCCGACCTCGGTCCGGCATTCTTCGAGCGGACGCATTCCGGCGAGCTGATGAGCCGGCTCACTGCCGACACGACGCAGATCAAGGCGATCGCCGGATCCTCACTCTCGCAGGCGCTGCGCAGCAGCATCATGCTGCTCGGCGCCCTCGTCATGATGTTCGTGACCAGCGTGCACCTGTCGATGCTGGTATTGCTCGCTATCCCGCTGACCGTTCTGCCGCTCATTGCCTTCGGGCGCTCGGTGCGTCGCCTGTCGCGGCGCGCCCAGGACACACTGGCCCAGGCCTCCGCCTATGCGGCAGAGAACCTCGCCGCCTCGCGCACCATGCAGGCGTTCGCGCACGAGAAAACTGCCTCGACACAGTATCGTCGCGACGTCGAAGTTTCCTTCGATGCCGCCAAGGAACGCATGCGTGCGCGTGCCGTGCTCACGGCGCTCGCCATGTTCCTTATCATCGCCAGCATCACTGGCGTCCTGTGGTTCGGCGCTGCCGCAGTGATCGACGGGAGCATGACGGTCGGGCGGCTCAGCCAGTTCGTGCTCTACGCCGTGTTCGCCGGCGCCTCCTTCGCCCAGGTCTCGGAGATCTGGGGCGAGGTCAGCCAGGCGGCGGGGGCGGCCGAGCGTTTGACCGAGCTGCTCGCTATCGAGCCGGAGATCCGCTCCCCCGCGTTGCCCATTGCTCTTCCTTCGCCGGCGCGCGGCGAAATCGAGTTCGACGACGTACGGTTTTCTTACCCCGGACGGCCGAAGCTGCCGACGCTCAACGGCGTCTCGTTCCGCGTCAATCCCGGCGAGACAGTTGCCGTCGTCGGGCCTTCCGGGGCCGGCAAAAGCACGATTTTCAATCTGCTGCTGCGCTTCTTCGATCCGCAATCGGGCGCGGTGCGAGTCGATGGGGTGCGCGCCTGCGATGCGGCGCTCGACGAGCTGCGCGCGCGCATGGCGCTCGTGCCGCAGGACGTCGCCCTGTTCGCCGGTACGGTTGCCGACAATATTCGCTACGGCAGCCCCGACGCCGATTTCGAGGAGGTGCGCCGCGCCGCCGTCGCCGCGCAGGCCGACGAGTTCATTCGTACACTGCCGGACGGCTACCAGACCAAGCTGGGTGAACGCGGCATTACCCTATCGGGCGGACAACGCCAGCGCATCGCCATCGCCAGGGCGGTTCTCAAGGACGCACCAATCCTGTTGCTCGACGAGGCAACGAGCGCGCTCGATTCCGAGAGCGAAGCGCTGGTGCAAAGGGCACTCGAGCGGCTGATGGTGGGGCGCACAACGCTGGTGATCGCGCATCATCTGGCGACGGTGCAGAAGGCCAAGCGCATCTTCGTCATGGACAAGGGGCGCATCGTCGAGGAAGGCACGCACGCCGAGCTGATTGCCAAGGGCGGTCTCTACGCGCGGCTCGCCGAAATGCAGTTTGCGGCGGAGGCCGCCGAATAGCCGGAATCGGCGGCCTTGTTGGCCGCTCGACAACTGCGGGGGAGCAAGCGGCGTACTCCTCGTCGAACGCCGACAACAACTGGAGGGGAAAAGGCCTATGGAACCCGAATTCGAGCCCATGCTCCCGCCCGAACCGCGTACCGGCGCGCCGGCGCCGCTGTGGGTGTGGCTGCTTGTCGTCGCTCTCGGCGGCATCACCGTTTACACCGGCTACACGGCGCTATCGGCGCGCCAGCTCTATCTCGAGGGCGAGACCGTGCGACTTGACGTGACGACGCAGCGCGACCGGCTCAAGGCCAACGTCGCCGACCTCACGCGACAAGTCGAGCAGGCGAACCGCGCGCGCGATGAGGTGGAGAACGCCCTGAAGCAATCGCGCGCCAACACTGAAGCAGCCTCGGCCCAGATCGGCGATCTGCAGAAGCAGGTGAGCGATCTGCAGCAGAAGGCCGGCGACTTCGAGCGCGCGCGCAATGCGGCCGAGGCGAGCGGCAAGGAAGCGGCAGGCGCCAAAGCCGCGCTGGAAGGCGAAGTGGCAACGCTCAAGGGTCAGCTCGCGACGACGCAGAAGAAGCTCAATCAGGCACTTGCCGACTTGAAGAAGGAACGCGAGCAGGTCAGCCCGACGCCGATGCCACCGCCGGCGGCGGCGCCGCCTCGCCCGTGAGGCTCCGACCTAACGGTTGGTCAGCTTCAGCTCGATGCGGCGGTTGCGCCGTAAGCTCGCCTCGTCGATGCCCTGCTCGAGCGGCCGGAACTCGCCATAACCGGCCGCGACCAGCCGCTGCGGAGAAACGCCGCGGCTGATGAGGTAGCGGACGACGGAGATGGCGCGCGCCGTCGACAGATCCCAGTTCGACGGGAATGTCGGGCTGGCGATGGGGCGGATGTCGGTGTGTCCGTCGACCTGGAGCGCCCAGTCAATCTCCTTGGGGATTTCATTCTGCAGCTCGATGATGGCGGCGGCGAGCTGATCCATGGCTGCGAGGCCCTCCGGCGTCAGCTGGTTGGAGCCTGACGGGAACAGCACCTCGGATTCGAACACGAAGCGATCGCCGACAACGCGGATGTCCTTACGGTTCTTCAGAAGCTCGCGCAGGCGACCGAAAAAGTCCGACCGGTAGCGCTGCAGCTCCTGTACCTGACGGGCGAGTGCCGCGTTGAGGCGAGAGCCGAGATCTTTGATGCGCGTCTGGCTCTCGGCATCCTTCTTCTCGGAGGCCTGCAGTGCATCATTGAGGGCGGCGATTTGCCGGCGCAGCGACAGGAGCTGCTGGTTCAGGAGATCGACTTTGGCCAGGGCTTCGTCGGAGACCTTCTTCTGGCTCTCGAGCTCGGCGGTGAGACCGGAGATGCGCGCGCCGGCAGCCTTCGCCGCCTCGTCGCCCGACAGCGCCGAGCCCGACAGCTTTGCGTTCTCCTCACGCAGCGACGACAGCGTCGCTTGCAGAGCGGCGAGCTCATCCTCACTGGATTTGCTCTTGCCCTTCTCCAGCGAGAGCAGGCTGGTCAGCTCGTTGATCTGCAGCGTGAGCTTTTTGAGGGCGGTGTCCTTGCCGCTCGCCTCTTGGCTGGCGAAATACTGCGCCAGCATGAAAATCGACATGAGGAACGTGACGACAAGCAGCAGCGTCGATAGCACATCGACGTAGCCCGGCCAGAACAGACCGTAGTCGCCGCTGTGCCGGCGCGAGCGTCCACCCGCCATGCGCTACCCTTTGCGACGCATATTGACGGCGAGCTCCTTCAGCGCGCTCGCCACTTCCGAATGCTGCGAGGCCTGCTCGTCGACCCACTCGCGCACCACCTTCTGCTCGGCGCGCATCTGGGTGACGAGCTGATTGACGCCCCGCGCCAACTCGCGAAGCTGCTCCTCGCCGCCGCCGCCCTGCCCGCCAATGGCGCCGGCCATCGACTGGTCGGCTAGCCGCGTCGACAGATCCTCGACCGCCCGCTGCATGTGAAGGATGGCGCTCGACAGCTGGCGGTTGACCTGATCGGCTGAGACGTTGGTGCCGGGCGTCAGCTCGGTGATGCCCGACAGCCATTCCTCGAGCTCGTTGTAGAAACGGTTATGCGCATGACCCGCCTGCAGCTCGAGGAAGCCGAGGATGAGCGAGCCGGCAAGGCCGAGCAGCGATGACGAGAACGCCGTTCCCATGCCCTTGAGCGGCGCCGCGAGACCTGCCTTCAGATCGGAAAACATCGTGACGTTGTCGGCAGCGCCGGTGTCGATGGAGTCGATGGCGCCGCCCACCGACTGGATGGTTTCGAGCAAACCCCAAAAGGTGCCTAGCAGACCGAGAAACACCAGGAGGCCCACCATGTAGCGGCCGGTGTCCCGCGCTTCATCGAGGCGCGAGCCGATCGAATCCATGATCGAGCGCAGCGACGCCGTCGATAGCGAGAGCACGCCCGTGCGGTCGCGCAGCATGGCCGCCATGGGCGCCAGCAGCACCGGCTGGTGCGAGATAGCAAGGCCCGGGTCGGCGATGCGGAAGGCGTTGACCCAGCGGATCTCCGGGTAGAGGCGCGTCACCTGGCGGAAGGCGTAGAGGATGCCCAGCGCGAGCACGCCAACGATCAGGCCGTTGAGGCCCGGGTTGTTCATGAAGCTATCGATGAGCTGCTTGTGCAGGATCGCCGCCAGGAAGGCGACGAGCGTCAGAAAGATCAGCATGCGGATGAGGAAGACGCCCGGCGGCGTCAGCGGCCTAAGCGCCAGCGCCGTTGCGGCTGGATCATTTTGTCGTCTTCTCGCCATCCCGGAACTCCGCCGCCCGCCGCCGTTTTTCAGCCACGTGACATTACCCGAAGCCAGTGACAGCACAAACCGGGCAACATCGTGCCCGGCGAACCTTCAGGCGCCCGCCAGCATCGGAAGAAATTCCTTTTGCAGCGCGCTGTTGGTGGCAAGCACTTCAGACTTGTCGAACATCGCCACACCGCCCGATATGTCGGTGACGGCGCCGCCCGCCTCGCGCACGAGCACAATGCCGGCTGCCATGTCCCACGGCTTGATGCCGCGCTCCCAATACGCGTCGAAGCGGCCGGCGGCGACCCAGGCGAGGTCGAGCGCGGCAGAGCCGGTGCGGCGCACGCCGGCGACCTGCTTGATCACCTCCTTGATCTCGCGCACGAACTGCACTTGCCCCGGACGCCCAAGGTGCGGGATGCCGGTCGTGACGAGGGCGTCGCCGAGGTTTTTGCGAATGGCGACACGTAAGCGGCGGCGATCGTTGAGGTAGGCGCCTTTGCCCTTCTCGGCGGTAAACATCTCGTCGGAGATCGGATTGTAGACAACACCGGCGACGATCTGGCCCTCGCGCTCCAGTCCGATAGAGATGGCGAACAGCGGCACACCATGCAGGAAGTTGGTAGTGCCATCGAGCGGATCGACGATCCAGCGGTGGGTGCGGTCGTCGCCGATGACCTCGCCGCGCTCCTCCATCAGGAAGCAGTAGCCGGGCCGTGCCTTGGAAAGCTCGCGGAAGATGATGTCCTCGGCCTTGTGGTCGGCGGCGGAAACGAAGTTGCCGGGCCCTTTGACGGAGACCTGCAGCTGCTCGACCTCGCCGAAGTCGCGGGCGAGACTGCGCCCCGCCTTGCGGGCGGCACCGATCATCACGTTCATAAGCGCTGAGGCGGGCATGGGGGCGGGCATCCTTCTGGCGCCGTCGCATCAGGCGCAAGGCGCCCCGACTAGCCCCAGACGCGCGCGCTGGCAAGGCCGCCATCGGCCGCTGCTAGAACAAGCCCGCCCGCTCACGCCACTCGCTGGCGGCTTTTTGCGCGGCGAGCTGCTGCTCCTTGGGCAGTTTCCCAACGAGGGCGTCGAGCCCTTCGTCCTTGAGGCCGCCGGCCTGCGCGATGAGGCGCCACTTGGCTGCCTCCTGCGGGCTCTTTTTGACGCCGACGCCCTCGGCATAAACGTAGGCGAGGCGGTTCTGCGCCGAGGCGAGGCCCTTTTGGGCGGCAGCACGCAGGTAAGGAATGGCTTTGGGCTCATCGCGCGTGAGGCCCAGGCCGCGCAGCAAGACCACGGCGTAGTCGAACTGCGCCTCGGCCATGCCCTGCCCGGCGGCTTTGCTCAGCCAGCTCGCCGCCTCGAGCGCATTTGGCTCGACGCCGGCGCCGTTTTGGTAGAGGCCGGCGAGATCGTATTGCGCGACAGCGATGCCCTTCTCGGCCGCGTAGCGGATATGCATCGCAGCGCGATACGGGTTCTCCGGCTTGCCGTCGCCTTTCAAGAACAAAAGCCCGAGATTGTAGTTGGCGAGCGGATGCCCGGTGCGGGCCGCCTTTTCGAATAGCTCAGCCGATTTGCTGCGGTCTTTCTTGACGCCGCGCCCCTCAGCGTAGAGGACGCCGAGCGCGAACGTTGCCTGGATGTCGCCGAGCTCGTCGCCGCGCGCGTACCACTTCGCGGCCGTCTCGGGCTCCTTGCTGACGCCGAGGCCCTCGGCGTAGAGGCGCCCAAGCAGCGTGTGCGATTGCGGGTCGTTGCGCTTGACGCCTTCCTCGGCAAGCTTGAGCGCCGTCAGATACTGGCCCTGATCGAAGGCGATATAGGCTGCTTCGTCGCCAGAGAGCGGCACTAGCGACTTGGCGTAAGAGGCGTGCCCGGGCGTTGACGACGCCTTGAAGGTCGACGCCTTGTCGGCCCCGGGTACGGGAGCGACTTTCACCGGCTTGCCACGTTTCGGCTTGGGCGCCTCGGTCGATTCCATCACCCACGAGCTGGTCTCGGCAGCGGTAGAGTGTGCAAGCGCCAAGACGCCGACGACCACGAGCATGGCACGGTATGCGCTCATGCCAGCGCCGCGCGGTGCTGGGCTGCTTCGGCGAGACTACGCGCCAGCGCCTTTGTATCCGCTGGCGTCAAATCGAATTCGCTGTGCATGGCGACGAAGTCGGCGCCGACCGCAGCCAGCGCCATTGCGTCCTCGGCGGTCTCTACATCGAAGGCGACACACGGCACCTCAAAGATTTCGCTCCACCACGATACGAGCTCGAGCCGCCGCGCAGTTGCGCTGGCGCGGTCGTCGACGTGAGGCGGGATGCCGAAGCCGATGTAGTCGGCGCCGGACTCGGCGATGGTCATGGCGTCGTGCCGCGAGCGGCCGACATCGACGCCGACGATATAGCGCGTGCCGAGCACCTCGCGCGCCTCGCCGTAGCTTGCGGCGACGTCCTTACTCCACGGCAGATGCACGCCGTCGGCGCGCAGCGTGCGCGCGAGCTGGGCGTCGCCTGCGATGAGCGCTGCGATTTCCTTGGCTTGGGCAAGCTCCACAAGCGGGCGCGCCTCTACGGCCGTGAGCGCGCTACCATCGCGCCCCGCGATGAGCAGGGTGGCCGCGCCGGCAGCGTCGAGCACAGCCGCCACCTGTTGCGGATCGGTCCCCGCAACGGCAACGACGTACAGCTTCGACCGAACCTCATGCCCCATCGGCACGTTTCCTCAAGGCCTGGATGAACTGAGCCTATTAGGGTCCATTGAGGCGGAAAAGCGACGTGTTTGTGAGGGCCGGCCGCAGGGACACAACCTCAACAATATTTCCCGCAATCGCTGAGCAATCTGCAAGGGAGCAAGGCCGCATTTATGAGCCGCTATCTCATCGTTACCGCCATTTCCTTCACTGCTTTCAATGCCATCACACTCGCGACGTCGACGGCAGAACAAGCTCCCGCTCAGACCTCCCTTGTGGTTGCGCAAGCACCGGACGCTGGCGGCCCACCGCCTGCCGAACCACAGGCGCAGCCTCCGTCGCCGCCGCCGGAGCAGCCGGCGTCGCCTCCAGAGTCACCGCCCGCACCCGCGGCACAGAGTGACGACGGCGATGGTGGCAAGCGCCGCGGTCGTCGTGAGCGCGGCGGCGATGGCCCTGCTCCAGGCGGTCCGCCGCCCGTGCAGCAAGCCAAACCCGCGCCAGCTGCGCAAGGCGACGATCGCGGCGAACGCCGCGGACGACGTGATCGCGACCGCGGCGACAATGGCCGTGGGCCCGAGGGGCCCCCGCCTGCACAGCAGGCGCAGCCACCCGCACCGCCGCCCGTGCAACTGGCGCAGCCTCCGGCCACGCAGCGAAACGACACCGATCGCAGAGAGCGTCGCGGGCGCCGCGAAGGTGATCGCGGTGGACCTCCGCCCGACCAGCAAGCACTCCCCCCGTCCCCGCCGGCCGTGCAGGAACCGCCATTGAAACAGGCGCAACCTCCGGCTCTCGTGCAACCACCCGTGCAGCAAGCTCAGCCGCCGGCGGCCCCGCCTTCGCCGGCTGCGCAAAGCGGCGACAAAGACCGAAGCGACCGCCGAGGGCGCGATCGCGGCGACAAGGGTCTGAGCGGACCCCCGCCGACGCAGCAGGCTCAGCCCCCAGCACCGCCACCGCAGCCAACTCCGCCGCCGGCGGCGACCGCTCCGCCCCAGGTACCGGGCCGGCAATTCGGCGGCGGTGGTCCGGGCAGCATCGAGGCAATCAAACGCGGCCGTCGCCAACGTGTCGAGGAAGGCGGCAAGCGCACGATCATCGAGGAGCCTGGCAACCGCACCATCGTGCAGGAGAAGGGGGGCCGCGCCACGATCCGCCACGACGAGGGCGAGCGCCTGCGCCGCACCTCGCGCGACGTGCGCACCGAGCGGCGTCCCGATGGCGGCAACCTGACCATCGCCATCCGGCCGGGTGGTATCCAGGTATTCTCGGAGTTCGATTCCTCCGGGCGCCTGCGGCGCCGCTATCGCCGCGGCCGTGACGGGCGGGAGTTAAACCTCATCGACAATCGCCGCTTCGGCGGTCGCGGTCCGGTCACCCTTGACCTGCGTCCTCCTGTGCTACGCATGCCGCGCGAGCGCTACATCGTTGACTACAACCGAGCCTCCGACGCGGATATCTACGATGCCCTGATGGACGGCCCAATCGAGCGCCTCGATCACGGCTACTCGCTGGAGGAGATCCGCTATAACACCTACCTGCGCGACCGCATGCGCCGCGTCGACCTCGATACGGTGACCTTCGAGTTCGGCGCCTGGCAGGTTCCTTATGATCAGTATCGCCGCCTCGAGCGCGTCGCCAATGCCATCAATCGTGTGCTCGACCGGCGCCCGGACGAGATATTCCTCATCGAAGGGCATACGGACGCCGTCGGCTCCGACATCGACAATCTCACCCTGTCGGACCGGCGTGCCGAAGAGGTGGCCATTATCCTCACGGAGACGTTCGGCGTGCCGCCGGAGAACCTCGTCACGCAGGGCTACGGCGAGGAGTTCCTGAAGGTGCCGACATTGCGGCCGGAGCGCGCCAACCGGCGCGTTGCCGTGCGGCGGATCACGCCGCTGCTCGCCCGCGGCAGATAAGTTGCAGCCGCCCGCCTGGAGCGAGCGGCTGTTCCGCGCAACGAGTTGCATCACCCGGCCACTTCAACGGCGGCGTTGAAATTATCCGATTATTCGAAGCCATTTCGCGTGGTTGCGCCTGCTGCAGGGTGTCCGACTGGATGCGCCGCTCCCCGACCGATCTTGGAACGGGCGTTGGCAGTCGCGCCACCATAGAACGATGAAGCGACGCAAAACGACACGCAATTCTGCTATAAGATCGGGGGAATTCAGCGCAGGGAGGACCCGCCATGGCACAACCTTTGACAGTCTCCGACCTCGAGATGCGATTGGGAGAAACGCGGCGGCTGATCGCCGAGAAGTGGGGTTGGTTCCTCGCCCTTGGCATCGTGCTCATCCTTGCCGGCCTCGCCGCCATCGCCTTTCCGCTGCTCGGAACCATCGCCGTTAAGATCATGCTCGGCTGGCTGTTCCTCATCGGCGGCGTAGTGATGATCGTGCACGCCTTCCAGACACCCGGTTGGGGGGGCTTCCTCTGGGAGGTTCTTGTTGGACTCCTCTACGTCGTAGCTGGCGCCTACCTCGCCTTCTTCCCGCTCACCGGCCTGCTGACACTGGCGATCCTCCTCGCCATGCTGTTCATCGCCGAGGGCGTCTTCGAGGTGATCCAGGCTTTCCGGGTACGCCCACACGAGGGCTGGGGCTTCCTGCTCTTGAGCGGCATCGCCGCCCTCGCCGTCGGCGTGCTTATCACACTGTCGCTGCCGTCGTCGGCGGAGTGGGCGCTTGGCCTTCTCGCCGGCATCAACCTTCTGTTCTCAGGTTGGAGCTATGTTTTCCTGGCGCTGGCTGGGCGGCGCGCGCACGAAGCGGCAGCCGCAACACGCTGACGCCGGTGCGCTGAGGGCGCGTAGGAGTTGGTCATGAATATGTTGGGGCTTTTCCCCGTGTTCGCGCTCGGCGCGGGCTTGGCATTGAATGCTGTGTCGTCGGCAATGTCGGAAGGCGAGGCGCAGGCACAGGTGCAGGTTGCCCAGGCGCAGCCTGCCGATGACGAGGTCCCGCCGGACATCATCGCGGTGCAGATCCGCAAGCAGGGATACGAGTGCACCAACCCGAGCAAGGCCAAGCGCGATCCGGAAGCCTCGAAGCCGGATCTGCCGGTTTGGATCTTGACCTGCGAGAACGCCACCTATCGCGTTCGCCTCATCGGCAATATGGCCGACCATATCGAGAAGATGTAGCGCAGCAACTAGGCTAGAACGAAAAAGGCGGGGCCGAGACCCCGCCTTTTCCTTTTGTTCGACGCCAAGCGGCTAGGTGCGCCAGGGATGCTCCGGCAGGTCGCTGACACCAACCACTTTCAATCCGGCCGCCGCCACCTTGTGATCGTTCTCGACCGAGCTGCCGGAAACGCCGATGGCGCC
This sequence comes from Hyphomicrobium sp., assembly GCA_036559705.1. Classification (GTDB taxonomy): domain Bacteria; phylum Pseudomonadota; class Alphaproteobacteria; order Rhizobiales; family Hyphomicrobiaceae; genus Hyphomicrobium_A. The sequence goes on along the minus strand of DATBSP010000157.1, from coordinate 1,037 downwards.
GACCAGCACGCCTTCCTCATCGACGATGGGCAGGCCGCCGGGGAACGTGATAAGCCCTTCGTTCGAGTGCTCGATGCCGTAGAGCGACTTGCCGGGCTGCGAAAGCTTGCCGATCTCGCCCGTCGGCATGCCGAAGAACACCGCCGTCTTGGCCTTCTTGATTGCGATGTCGATGGAGCCCACCCAGGCGTCATCCATACGCACGAAGGCCTTCAGGTTGGCGCCGCTATCAACGACGGCGATGCACATCTGCGTTTTGAGCTTGATCGCCTCTTTGCGCGCGGCCTCGACCGCCGCCAGGGCGCTTTCCATCGTTACGTGCATTGGATTGTCTCCGGGTTCGGGCTGGTAAGTCTTGACAGTCGGATATGTAGGTCGCCGCCAACCTTGCAGAAGCGGGTAAACGACTGACCTATTGACGCGCCCCAATAGCGGATCAAAGGCATTATGAACGCCTTCGATCCGTCATCTTAGGAGCCGGCTAGCGGCTCGCCAAATGATGTCGATCAAGCCGCCTTCTCGAGCTGCTGGTTCCACTTGCCGAGCGCCGCCAGCGAGTTCATGCGGGCGCGGTGGGTGAAGGCACGTTGACCGGCAGCAACGTTCTCGCTCTTGCCGCCCCAGGCTTTGAGCGCCGCGGCCTGCAGCGCGCGCCCATAGGAGAAGGTAACCTTCCAAGGCAGATCACCGATCTGGTTGATCAGCGAGAGGTTCTCGGTCGCCTGCTCGTCCGACTGGCCGCCGGAGAGGAAGGCGATGCCGGGGACGGCGGCCGGCACAGTCTCCTTCAAGCATCTCACGGTGAGCTCGGCGACCTGTTGCGCGCTCGCCTGCTTTGCGCACTTTTGCCCGGCGATGACCATGTTCGGCTTGAGGACGATGCCCTCGAGCGCGACGCGCGCGTCATACAGCTCGCGGAACACTGTGCGTTGCGTCCACTCGGTAACCTCGTAGCAGTGCTCGATGGTGTGGCCCGAATGCGCTCCGTCCATCAGCACCTCCGGCTCGACGATCGGAACGATGCCGGCCTCCTGGCA
>DATBSP010000156.1:0-9057 GCA_036559705.1 Hyphomicrobium sp. | reverse complement strand
GATCGCGACATCGAGGGTGCGCTGCTCGAAATCTTGAGTGCGCCGAATGCGCCAATCCCGACCCCCGGCATCGTCTATCGTCATCTCTCGAAGCGTATGAACTGCTGCAGCTGCGCGCCGCTCGCCGTCGAAACGATTTACAACAAGGTTGAAGAGCTCGAGAAGAAGGGGCTGATTTCGCCCACCATTTGCGCGACGACGCGGAGCAAGCTGTTGGAGTTCACGTCGCGCAACGCCGCATCGCGTATCGGCGCGATGAATTCTGAGTCCGAGACTCGGCAATCGCACGATAGCGTTCGCAAAGTCGCCTGAACGCGTTTTTTGCGCTGGCATCGTCTGCCTTAACCAACCACAATCCCCCTCGCGTCCTCGCTCGAGGAACGCTGCACTGAGTCACGTCGCGGCCAGCCCGCCGTTCACTCAGCTATCCCAAGACGATTCCGCCAGACACGGAGAGGGCAGCCATGAAGGGCAATAAGGAAGTTATCGACGCGTTGAACTTCGCGCTCAAACTGGAGCTCGGCGCGGTCAATCAATACTGGCTGCATTATCGTCGTCTCGACGACTGGGGCTACACCAAGATCGCCAAGAAGGAGCGCGAGGAATCGATCGAGGAGATGCATCACGCGGACAAGCTGATCACACGCATCATCTTCCTCGAAGGCTTCCCGAAAATGCAGGAGATCGCGCCGATGATGATCGGCGAGAATCTCAAGGAGGTGCTCGAGTGCGACTTGAAGGGCGAGTACATTGCGCAGGAGTTCTATACCAAGGCGCGTGAGCTGTGCCGGCAACACAAGGACTACGTGTCCATGGACCTGTTCGAGGAGCTGCTCAAGGACGAGGAGGGCCACATCGACTTCATTGAGACGCAGCTCGACCTGTTGAAGAGCATCGGCATCCAGAACTACGGGCAGCTGCAAGCAGCGTCGGCCGACAAGGTCGAGGGCCACTCCGACTAGTTAGCGGCTTTTTCAGGAGCCGTTGCGATCGGCGTCGAGGGCGCGGAAATGTCCGCGCCCTTGCAGCCAGAGCATCAGCATCAATGCCGGAATCGCCGTCAGCGAAGTGCCGAGGAAGAACAGCGGCCAGCCGAGTTCCTGCGCGGCAAATCCGGTCCCCGAGGAAAACAGCGTGCGCCCCGTCGAAGCGAGTGCGGTCAGAAGCGCATACTGCGTCGCGGTGTGCAGCGGGTTGCGGCATAGCGCCGATAAGTAGGCGACGAAGATCACCGTGCCGATGGCTCCGGAGAAATTTTCGACGATGATGGCGACGGTGAGCGCCTCCGCACTCGGCGTCTGATAGCCGAGCCAAATGAATGCGAGGTTCGAGAACATCTGCAGGAAGGCGGCAAGCCACAGCGCACTGGCGAGCGGCATGGCGCGGGCAATGGCGCCACCGGCGAAACCACCAATGAGCAGCGCAGCGAGACCGACCCCTTTGACGATCGCCGCGTACGTCGCTTTGGAGTAGCCGAGCGACAAGACGAACGGCGCCGTCATGGTGCCGGCGAGCGCGTCGCACAGCTTGAACATGACGACGAACAACAGGATGCCGAGCGCGGCGTCGCGCGAAAGAAATTCAGTGAAGGCGCCCTTCGCCGTATCGAAGAGGCGTAGCATCGGGCTCCCGGCCTGTGGGGATTCGTGGAGATCGGATTTGGGCTCGCGCGCGAGGAGGGCAGCGACGAGCCCGACGAGCACGAGCAGCGCGGCGGCAGCGTAGGCCAGTGGCCACACGGCCTCCTTGCTCACGCCCTGCGCTTCGAGCCACGCGCTGAAGCCGATGACGCCAGCGCCGGACGCCAGCATGCCGATGCGATAGGCGGCGACGTAGCCGGCCATGCCCGCCGCCTGCTCATCGACCGGCAGGCTCTGCACACGATAGGCGTCGACGACGATGTCCTGCGTCGCCGACGCGAAGGCGACGATGAGCGCGCCGAGCCCGATCATCCACGGAGCATTGACCGGATCGCGCGTTCCGAGGAACACGATCGCCGCCATCAGCACGAGCTGTGAGGCGATGAGCCAGGCGCGGCGGCGGCCGAAGCGGCGCGACAGCCCCGGCACTTGCCAGGCATCGACCACCGGCGCCCAGATGAATTTCAGCGTATATGGCAGGCCGGCGAGGGACAGAAGGCCGATGGTGCCGAGGTCGACGCCGCTGTCGGCCATCCACACGCGCAGGGTCTCTCCGGACAGCGCCAGCGGCAAACCGGAGGAAAAGCCCAACAGCAGGATGACGAGCACGCTCGGGCGCAGGTAGACCGTCAGGGCGGAGAGATAGGACGGGCTCTTCTGTGGATCGCTCGTCGTCGGCACGCTCATGCGGGGGTGGGCTCCGATGGGATTGGCGGGCAGGGCTTGCTACTAAGGCTCGGCGCATCTGTCGATGCCAGAAGTGACCGTAGTGCGGCGTTAAGACCGGATAGCCGACCGGGTGCTAAGTGCGGCACTTGAGAGCGATCTTCTTTGACCTACTATGGCCCTAAGTGATCGCCGGGCATCCGTTCACGGGGGTAATGATTATGGCTGAGATGTACCACCTGCGCTCACACCTTTTGAGCGCCAAGGCAGCTTACGAGAAAGCCTGGGAGACTCCCGACGCCGTAACAAAGGTGGCGCTCTTCAACTCGATGCTGTTTGAGTGCGGACGAGCCCGGCGCATCGCGAGGGATGCGCCCGAAACTCTTGCAACTGCGGGGCTTGATCGCGATGAACTCCTTGAGGTCACGAACGCAGTTGCCGAGCTACGCAATGTGATCGAACACTGGACGGACCCTAAGAAGCCTCGCCCAACCTCCATGGCTATGCATGAGGTCGGCGGCCTTACGGTTGCTACCGATGAGACGTCAATAATCATCCTAGGTCGCGAAGCCGTTCTGAAAGGAAAGCTGAATCTCTACGACGTGTACCGTTTTGTTTGTGCGACGCTAGAGCGGATGAAGCCAGCTAATGACGGGTAAGCACGCCATGGCGCGCTACGTGCTGGCGATCGACCAGGGGACGACTTCGTCGCGGGCGCTGCTGTTCGACGCAGAATGCCGTCTGGCCGGGCTGGCGCAGCGCGAGTTCACACAACACTTTCCGCGCTCGGGCTGGGTGGAGCACGACGCCGACGAGATCTGGGCCGGTGTGGTGGCGACGGCGCGAGAGGCACTCGCCATGGCGGGCGGCGCAGCGAACATCGTCGGCATTGGCATATCCAATCAGCGCGAGACGAGCGTCATCTGGGAGCTGGCGACGGGGCGGCCAATCTACAACGCCATCGTCTGGCAGGACCGGCGCACCGCGGATGCGTGCGAGGCGCTACGCGCGGCGGGGCACGAGACGGTTATTTGCGAGAAGACCGGGCTGCGGCTCGATCCGTACTTCTCGGCGACGAAGATCGCGTGGATCCTCGATCATGTGCCTGGTGCGCGCGAGGGGGCAAATCGCGGCGAGCTCGCCTTCGGCACCATCGACTGCTTCTTGCTGTGGCGGTTGACGGGCGGACGCGTGCACGCGTCTGACGTGACGAATGCGGCGCGCACGTGCCTACTCGATATCCGCACCGGCGAATGGGACGACGCGCTGCTCGACATCTTCGGCGTACCGCGCGCGCTGTTGCCGGAGGTGCGCGACAACGCCAGTGAGTTCGGCGCGACGGAGCCAGAATTGTTCGGTCGGTCCGTCCCCATCCGCGGCATGGCCGGCGATCAGCAGGCCGCCACCATCGGCCAGGCGTGCTTCCAGCCCGGGATGTTGAAGTCGACCTACGGCACCGGATGTTTCGCCGTGCTCAACACAGGCAGCGAAGCCATCGCCTCGCAGAATCGGCTGCTGACGACCATCGCGTATCAGCTCAACGGCAAGCGCACGTACGCGCTGGAAGGCTCGATCTTCGTCGCCGGCGCGGCCGTGCAGTGGTTGCGCGACGGCTTGAAGGTGATCGCGCGCGCCTCCGAGGCGGGACAGCTGGCACGCGACGCCGATCCCCAGCAGGACGTGGTGCTGGTGCCGGCGTTCGTCGGGCTCGGCGCGCCGTACTGGGACCCCGATTGCCGCGGCGCGCTGTTCGGGCTGACGCGCAACACGGGCGCCAGCGAGCTGGCGCGCGCCGCCCTGCAATCGGTGTGCTTCCAGACATACGACCTTTTGCAGGCGATGCGCGGCGATTGTCCGGCGGCGGCGAAGGCGGTGCTGCGCGCCGACGGCGGCATGGCGGCGTGCGATTGGACGATGCAGCGCCTGGCCGACATCACCGGGGCGCCCGTCGACCGGCCGACGGTGCTGGAAACGACAGCGCTCGGCGCGGCGTATCTCGCAGGGCTGCAGGCGGGGTTCTATCCGGAGCCGGAAAAGTTCGCCGAGCGCTGGGCGCTTGATCGACGCTTTGCACCGGACATGCCAGCCGACGAGCGCACGCGCCTGCTCGCCTCCTGGCACGATGCCGTCCGCCGCACGCTGACGCGCTAACGGACGACGGCGACGACGCGGGCGGGGGCCGCCGAGGCGCCGACGATCTTGAGCGGGAACACCATCACCTCGAAGCCGTGCGCGGGCAGTGCGCCAAGATTTGTCAGCTGCTCCATGTGCCAATAGGGGCGGCACTGGCCGACGCGGTGCGCCTCCCAGAACAAGGTGTCGTCGTTGGTCTCCTTCGAGCGCGCGATCTGCACGCGAAAGGGCAGGTCCCAACCCCACTGATCGATGCCCATAACGGTCGGCCCGCGATCGAGCAGCCACTCCGTCGCCGCGGCGCTCATGCCGGTGCCGCGCTTCCAGAATTCCTTGGTGCCCATGAGCTTGTCGCGCCCTGTGCGAATAAGCACGATAGTGCGGGCGTCGAGCTTGGAGCCGGTCTTGGCGAGCGCTGCTTCGAGGTCGGCCGGCGTGATGGCGTCGTCGTCCGCCTTGTGCGTCAAGTCGAGCACGACGCCGGGGCCGATGCACTTTTCGAGTGGGATTTGCTCGATGGTCTGCGCCGGTGCGCCGCCCGACAGCGGACCGTAGTGCCAGGGCGCATCGATGTGCGTCGTCGAGTGCACGCCCATTTTGGTGATGGTGTCGTCGGCCCAGCCGGCAAAGTCGCGCGGGAACAAGCGCGACGGCAATCCAAGAATCCAGACAAGCGGCTTAGCTGCCCAGTGCGGCTTGTGGCGGATGCGCACCTGCATGAAGCGCGGATCGCCGGCGTTGAACTGGATGGGTTTACTGAGGTCGATGACTTTCATGCTGCCTCTATACGACACGGTTCGATAACGTGCCGATGCCGTCGATAGTGAGCGAGATGGTATCGCCGCGGTCGAGCAGGCGCCCGTTCTCGATGCCGCTCCCGCCCGGCAGCGTGCCAGTGCCGAACAACTCGCCAGGACAAAGCTGCTCGCCGTGGCTGGCGTGGGCGAGCACCTCGCCTAGCGACCAGTGTGCGTCGGCGGTTGCGCATTCTGCAACAAGTGCGCCGTTGAGGTGCACGCGGCCTTTGAGCGCGCGCCAGTGCGGCAGGATTTCGTCGGCGCTGACGACGACGCTCGAAATGGTGCTGCCGAAATGCTTGGCCTTTTGCGGTCCGAAGCCGGAGCGCATCTCGGCGAGCTGCACATCGCGTGCGGAAAAGTCGTTGAGCACGACGAGGCCGCCAATCGCCGCCTCGGCTTGCCCAGCGTCGGCGTCGCGCAATGGATGCGCGAGCACGAAGCCGAGCTCCAGCTCATAGTCGAGTGCGCGCGTGTAGGAGGGCAGCGCGATGTCGTCGCCGTCGGTCGCGAAGGTCAGGTGATTGCCCATGTAGTAGACGGGCTGGCGGTGCCACAGGGCGTGCGGCTTGAGATTTGGGAAGGTGCGGCGGGTAATGGCCTCGTAGGTGCCGACAACGCGTGCTGCGGCCGGCATGAAGCTGCGCACAAAACCGCGCGCCGCAGCAATCGCATGTGCCTCATACAACATGAAATCGCGGAACGAGCGCGGCGCGAACGGGATGATCGGGCGGGCGGCATCGCTGATCGGCGCTATGTCGTGCGCCGCCTCGGCGAGCCGCTGGCGGCTTTCAAGCGGCAGCGCCAGCAGCGCCACAACATCCTCCGCAATGCCTTGATCGAGCGACGGGATTTGAGCCGCCGCGACTGCGGCCGGCACCCAGCCCGGGGGCGCCAGCAGTTCGACACGTGCCGTCCCGCCTTGGCCTTTGACGCGCCGCAACCTCATGCCGCCTTCATCCAATCAAGTCTGGCTCGCATTGTCGTGACCGACTTTAGGCTTTCGGAACTCGAAAATACGTACGACGTTCTGAATGGTTCGGCGTAATTCCCTATGAGGAGAGGAAACACCATGGCAACGACCAGAAAAATGACGATGGGCATTGTCGCCGCGGCGGCGCTCGCGCTGTCGACAGGCGCAGCATTCGCCGATCACTTCATCGGCAAGTGGAAAGTGAAAGACAGCGCCGGTAAAGACTTCCAGATCGTGGTGGCCAAGGACGGTACCGCTTCCGCCGACCGCAGCGGCGAAGGCATGACGGGCAAGTGGGTCGAAGAGGGCGATGCCGTGACCATCACCTGGGACACCGGCTGGAAGACGAAGATTGCCAAGGACGGCGACGGCTACAAGAAGACGGCCTACGAAGGCGACGCGGAGAAGGGCTCCTCCGCCGCGGAGATGGTGAAGTAAGGACTGCTTTGGTTACGGGGCGCCCATCGGAGCGCCCCGTACTGCATCGGGAGGCGGAAATGGTCATCAGTTGGGCGCAGATCGTCGTGTGGCTCATCGTCGGGCTCATCGGAGGAACGCTGGCCGGCGTCGTCGTGCGCTGGCAGCGCGACGGCTTCGGATTGTGGTCGAACCTTGGCATCGGGCTCGTCGGCGCGTTGGTCGGCGGCTTGCTGTTCCGGTTGTTCAACATCCTGCCTGGCCTCGACGCTATCTCCATCTCGATGCGCGACGTGGTCTCGGCGGTGCTCGGCTCGATCTTGTTCCTCGCCGCCCTGTGGGCCTGGCACAGGTACAGGGGCAGCCCGCTTTGACGGCGCGGGTCGTCAACATCGACCACATCTCGGTGCGGGTGAGCGACTTCGCCAAGTCGAAGTCATTCTATTCCAAACTGTTTGAATTCCTCGGCTTCAAGGTGCTGGGCGAGTATGACGACGCCATCGGCTGGACCAACGGCAGGTCGCGCTATTGGATCGGCCAGGCGGATGCGCAGGGCAGAAAGCAAAAGTACCGTATCGGCGAGGTCGGCCTGCATCACCTCGGCTTCGAATTGCGCGGCCGCAAAGACGTCGACGAATTGCAGGTGTTCCTGAAGGAGCTCGGCGCGACGATCGTCGATCGGGCGGGCGAGTACAACGACGACTACTACGCCGTATTTTTCCTTGATCCGGACGGACTGAAGCTCGAGGGCATGAAGTGGGGCGAGAAGACGGAGCAGGGAAAGCGCAAACGGGCCGCCGCGAAGAAGTCCAAAGCCAAACCGAAGCCGCGCAAGCGGGGCGGCTAAGCGCAGGGCCTCTCTAGTCTGATTGCGGCTTGATTGTCATGGCTCCGGTCGAGTCGATGTAGACGCGGTACTCCTCCTCCCGTGGGGGCGCGTTGCGCGCCCCCAAGAACATGCGGATGCTGCCGCTGCCGCTGGGCAGTATGGAGAAAGTCTGCTGCTCCCTCTCTTCCACAGAGCCCGGGGAAGTTCCGTTCACCTCGACACCGCACAACTCGAAGACGACCCGCGCCCCCGGGTCGAGATCAACCTTTTCGGAATCGGAATTAGCGACTTTCAATGGGGAGCGGATTTCGACCACCCGCGCATCGCCGGTGCGTCGATAGTCGATGAGGGTAACGAGCGCCCCACGTGCTGTCCTGAACGTGGAAGTGTTCTCGACTTCAAGATGGTAGAGGCGCAGCACGCGGTTTCCCAAGGCGACGTACGTATCGTAGCGCTGGCCCGGGTCGAGGATATGTGCCGTCAGGTACGGGCGTGCTGCGTCCTCGAACAGGACCGCGTGGCGCAGCAGGCGCCAATAAAGGTACGTACCGGCCAGAACAATCGCCGGCATGGTCCCGTCCACAACCGGCCAATCGCGGACGCCGCGTGCTGCAAGATAGCTTCGGACCTCGGGGTGGAATAGCAACGGCAAGAGCAGAATGAGGACGACAATCGCCTCTCTCTTCAGCCCTAAGCTAGTGTGAACGATCCTAAGACCGTTCAGCACGCGTGAGATCGCCCGCATTTCCCCCACCACCGACCTAGAGGGCCGCCGAGGGGCACGATACCGGGGGAAATGCGGCGATTACAAGCTGCCGTCGCTCGCAGTGCCAGCGATCGCCGGCGGTCTAGCAGGATGGCGATGGTAGCGGGACCCGGACTTGAACCGGGGACCTACGGATTATGATTCCGCACAAAACAGGCACCTGGTTCGCCGTCAACGGCCAGGAGGAACGCCCGCTGTTTGCCTTCCCCGGCGTGTGGACGCGCTACCGGGGCCCGCTGAAAAAGAACGGCGATAACGTCGACCAGGAAGTGTTTGCCTTCATGACGACGGAGCCGAACGAGCTCACGGCCTCGATCAACCATGAGAGGATGCCGGTGCTGATGTCGGATCCTCACGACTTCGAGACGTGGCTTTCGGGATCGACGGAGGAGGCGTTCAAGCTGGCGCGCAGCTACGCAGCTGAGCAGATGCGCATCGTGCAGTCGGGGTCAGAGCGTGAGGATCTGCTGAGAGCGGCCTAGCAACGCACAGCAAAGACTAGCCAACCTTCGCCAAGACTCGGCCGCTCTGGTCCATTATTTCGAGCCGGAGCTCATCAAGGGCCTCTTCATCGATGAGTTCGGTGAGAGCCTTGGTTGCCTCGGCGACGGCGCGCGCCAGGCTGGGGATCTCGATACCAATAGGATCGCGCTCGACATCGCCATTGGAGTGCATGTGAAAGAAGTACCTTGGCATCGTGCGCGCTCGCGCACCGCAAACCTGCGCCGCCATCGGCGCATAACGCGGAATGCTCGGATGGGGCGCTCTGTTAGCCGTTCAAGACAAGCGCTGTCGCGGGGTACCCCGAACGGGCGACCCCGGCGGGTAACCTTGTT
>DATBSP010000155.1:0-33213 GCA_036559705.1 Hyphomicrobium sp. | reverse complement strand
TCCCGTTCTCCGCTTTCGCCGCGTCCGTCGCCTTCAGGGCCGAGCTCAAAGGGGCCAACATGGTGCCGCCGACGGCGAGCCCCGCCAACGGCTATGTGCGCGCGACGTACGATACGCAGAGCCGAAAGCTTGCCTGGACCGGGGCCGTTACCGGACTTTCCAGCAAGATCACGCGCATAGCTTTTCATGGCCCCGCAGGTCCGGCCGCGGCGGCCGGCATTGTGCAACGGATCGGGAGCCTGTCAGGTGGCTCCACCACGCTTTCGGACGCCGAGGCAGCTCAGCTCATCGGCGGCTATTGGAACATCACGATTCACACGCGCAGCCGACCCGAGGGCGAGATCCGCGGCCAGATGGTTCGGGGCGACTAAGCAGGCCCGCCAATCAGCCAGCCTCACTCACTCCCCGCTTCGATTCGCGAATGTCCGCTCTTGGCCCAAAGCGGACATTCGCAGCAACCGCGTCGATGTCCGCTATTGACCCGAAGCGGGCTTACCGCTCTCGGAGGACGCCGATTTTGAGACGTGGGTGATCGGCAATCTCGCACACAGAGGGGGCGACGCCACCGGTCCGCTCGATCTCCGCTTCGACGAACAACAAGCTACCGGAGTTGGCCAGCCTTTAGCTGCAGGGCATCATTCGCTCGGCGGCGTGCTGTCTTCGCTACACACTAGTAAGAAGGCGCGAGCTAAACGCATCCGGGCTTTGTCAACGGTTTTGGGGTCGCTGCCAGTCGCGGCTATAGGCTGTCGAACGCAGCACAAGCCCATCGTGCACGTGCCGCGTTGCGCGCGATCTCGCGGCGACGTTTGGGTGGTATCTTCTGCGCGCGAGCCTTCATGGCCGCGCGCTTCTTGTTGCGCTCGTCTTCCGGCTGAGGGCGAAGCGTTATCCACAGACGCTTGCGGAACCGTAATCGTGTTCGGCTGTTGACCAACCGGAGCCGTGGTCTCGCGTACAAGGCTCCATGCCCTACCGAGGCTCCCCCCAGCCTCGACGAATACAGCCCCGGCGTCGCCCCCATAGCGCCGGGGCTTCTCTTGCGGTTGACGCGAGCAGCCGCAATTTCCAGACGGCCATGTCGGAGTTGGTTGCCGCCCTTGTTCCTGGTAGCTCGATTGTGGGAGCACCTAGCGGTAGTACATTTCGCCCCCGATAGATCGCCTCCGCTCGACGCCGGCGATCAGCATACCGACCTTCACGCACACGAACTCCATCCCCGTGCCGCACAGCGTCTCTGCCGCGCATAGCTCGAACCCCGGCGTGTTCGCGCGTTCGATAAACGGCCTGTAGTCGCGGATTCATTTCAGCACGATTTTCCCCCGCTCTTCAGAAGCGATGGTGCATCAGGTCGGTTAAGAGAGATGGAAGCCGTAGGAACCGAGACCACCGATCAGCACGCTGGCGCGAACCAGCGTACCCGGCCGGCGGCTCAGAAATGTTGCGGAGCGGGACGCGACGATCAGCGCTCGCGCAGCGGGTCGGCTTCCAAAATAAGAACGGAGCGCCGGTCCTGTGTGATAGACCGGCGCCCCGCGGAGGAAATGGCTGGCCCCGCTTTGAGACGCAGCCGCCGCAACCTGTCGGCATTGGACTTGAGAACCTAGTGAAATTGTCCCCCGCAAACGATTGATCGGTGGACAACTTCAAGACGCGTTCGGCAGGCCAGGAAGCGCGCTTGCGCCCGGTTGGTCTACGCCATCCTGGCGGTGGCCGACGATGAAAGGTGGGAAACTGCTACGCGAAATCTCCAGTAAAGTAGCGGGACACATCGGTTTCCCACTTCCTAGTAAGTCTCTGAAATGCGTGGATCTTGCCAGCCCCGTAGGGACCGCCAGCCCTGCGCCTCCGCCTCCCAAGCCTGACTTCGCCAACACGAGTGACGACCAGCCGCGCGGATACAAGCGCAAGCTCGGTTTCGAGTCGCGCGCGTGAGCCCGCGGAGACCATCGTGAGTCAGAAGACTTTAGAGAACCGTATTGTTGGTTTTCGCACCAGTCCTCGCGACCGGCTGCGCTGTTGGGTGCCCAGAAGCCTTCGCCCGGCTTCAAGTTTGGCGCTAATTCAAGGGGTGGGGTCGCAGCGGGCTCCGGCGTTGAGGGCGTGCCCGAAGGAGTGACCGATCCGGTCACCTCAGTTCCGCGCTGCATACGCTTGTCGATGATACGTTCAATAGGCTGTTCGGCCAAAAAATACGACGACACGAGCGCGATCAGTCCGGCGACCGAGAAGAGAAACAGGACGAAAAGCGTGCGAGCCCCGCAATGGCTGGAACCGCGGCGAGGCTCTTGAACCGACCGCTGAACGTTCTGCACTGAAGAGTGGGGGGCTCCAACGTTGGAGCCGCCCTCCTTTGTAGAACCGTAAGTTGACAGGCCAACCCCGGGTTCTAATGCTGACAGCTCAGATCACGGATCAAGACCGCCGAGATCAGCTACGGCTCGTTGAGGGCTAGAGCTTGATGCAGCAGCCGGGCGGAATGCGGGGTGCTCCGCCCGGCTGAGGCCACCCTCGGCCCGACATGTGTGAAGGGCCAGTGACAGGTTAGCGTCATAGATTCATATGGCGATTTTGCGTTGTGGGCTCAGCGATTGGCCGACCTTGAACTGATAGTCGGAATCGTAGGCATCGGAGGGGCGGCTGGCGAGGGCTGCGCTTTTCTCTGCCCATTGATGGGCGGCACTCGTTGGGCTATCGAGCTAATCAGTTCGGCGGATCCTTCAGCGCGCGCAAGCCGAGCAGGCAGGGCGAAGCCGAAGCGCACGACGACGTGACGGTTGTCGCTCCAACATTATCCACAGCTTGAAGCCGCGGCAGCAAACCGTTCTCTGGACAGATGATTTGCCCGCCGGCAGTCTGAGGTTTCCTCCGTTGTTCCCTCGACGGAGTTGATCCCACCCTATCTCTTGAGCGCCGGCGCCCTGGCTGGCGCTCTTTTTTGATGGCCGACCTCGACTGCTCGACCCCCCGTGGCGATTGCCTGCGCAACCCGACCGCCCCTTCTCACCGTGCCTCGAATCGAACAGGGTCGAGGTAGGCAACGAGGGGTGTCAACACATGTTTAGAGAAGGCGACTTCGTGAAGCACAAGGCCGGCGGACCACGCATGGTGGTTGCGTCGCTGTTCCGGGGCTTTGGACCGGTCACCTACCATTGCACGTGGTTCGACGGTAACGTCCGAATGGAGCAATCCTTCTCCGAGACCGAACTCGAAGCGTACCGAGAGCCGGCATGCGCCGAGCCGAGCTGCGTCGACTAGAGCTTCGTGTTTGCCACTCAAGACGCATCCCGTTGCTTCCGCTTGCGGCGAAATCGTGCGCCAGGAGTGGTTGCCAGTTTTTCTCTCGCGTGACGTCGAGCACAGCCAGCCAGAACGTCTGCTCCTGACCCGATGCGGACGTTCGAACCGCGCACTCAAGCAGGCTATCAGAAGGCCGTTTGGGAGAGGGGCAGCTCAGCTTGGACTTAAGCCGTCAGCTTCGACTTGTCGTAGGCGATGCCCTTTTCGTCGAGCATTGCCGTCAGCTCGCCGGCTTCCAGCATCTCGCGGACAATGTCGCAACCGCCGACGAACTCGCCCCTGATGTAGAGCTGCGGGATGGTCGGCCAGTTCGAGTAGGCCTTGATGCCGTCGCGGATGGCCATGTCCTGCAGGACATTGATGTCCTTGTAGTCGATGCCGAGGGCGCGCAGTATGTGGTCGACCTGGGCCGAGAACCCGCACTGCGGCATGTTCTTGTTGCCCTTCATGAACAACACGACGTCGTTGGCGGCGACGGTCTTGCGGATCCAGTCCTGCACGTCCTGCTGCGGGTTGCTCATTTGGGCCCCTTCGAAAGTTCGCTTATCGGCGGGCCGTGCGCCCACGTGTCTAGACCGCAATGTGTGGATTGGCGCCGGGATGTCAACTCGCGGTCAGACGCCCCGGTGCTACGGCGCCGCAGTGGTGAGGGCCAAGGCATGTAGGGCGCCGCCCATCCGGCCGCCTAAAGCCTCGTAGATCATCTGGTGCTGCTGCACGCGGCTTTTGCCCTTGAACTGCGCGCTGACAACGTGGGCGGCGTAGTGGTCGCCGTCGCCCGCCAGATCGCGGATCTCGACGAGGGCGTCGGGGAACTTGGCCTTGATCAGCCGCTCGATCTCGCCGGCATCCATGGCCATCGGCTGGGTCTCCTGGGATAGCTGCTCCAGAGGCTGAGCATAAGCCGATTTGCCAGCAATCCCAATGGGTCTGTCTGCCGCCGGGCGACACAAGGCATATCCGGCTCGCCCGGACACCTGCGACCGGCGCCTCGTCATCGAAATTAGGTTGGGCGCACCATCAGCATCACGTAGATCTTGAGCGTTGCCGCCAAATCCGTGATTGCGCAATGGAGCCGGAAGAGGCCGGCGCGAACATTTGCCGGAATGGGCCTGGCGCCGTAAGTATTGATCACTTCCGCGCAGGCGATCGACGCGTCGCTCAGCGCACCGAAAATCTCAGAGGAGGGGGGAAGGGGAACTCTAGACTTCACCGCGACTATAATCGCGGTGTCGCTCCGATTGAGTTCGGCCTCATGGCTCCCAAGCCTGATCGATTGCTCGGCGAATTCCTCGGTGGTCATCTAGGACCCTACGTCGCCCAGCCACCCGAAGCAAACTAAGGCACCCGAGTCACCTCGTATCCCCGCCGCGCGCCCCGGCACATCGACTTGTTGTGCTCTAGACCGCCATGCGCCGACGCTCGCGGAGTTAATGAAGCGCGGCCATGTATGTTGGCAGCCAGGCTTCGTGCGCGGCGCGCAGTTCGGCCAAAGGCAGCGCCGGCTCGCCCTTCAAGCCGATCGCGTCGGCGCCGGTGCGGGCGACGATGCGCGAGGGCAGCGCCAACAGCCGCGCGCGCTCCAGGACCTCCTCGGCCTGCATGGGATCGACGGCGAGCACGTAGCGGCCTTGATCCTCGCCGAACCACACCGCATGCACCGGCAGGCGCCCCTCGTAGGCGAATAGCTCGGCGCCCATGCCGCCAGCCAGCGCCATCTCGGCTATGGCGACGAGCAACCCGCCGTCCGATACATCGTGCACCGTCGTCACCTTGCCTTCGCGGATCAGCGCGCGCACGAGGCGCCCGGCTTTGATCTCGTCGGCGAGGTCGACGGGGGGCGGCGCGCCTTCCAGCTCGCCGGTGGCGAGCTCCTGGTAGAGCGACTGGCCGAGGTGGCCACCTTCGCGGCCGATGACGATCAACAGATCGTTCTCGCGCTTCAGCTTGATGTCAGCCATGCGCGACACATCGGGGATGAGCCCGACGCCGCCGATGGCGGGGGTGGGCGGAATGCCGACGCCGTTGGTCTCGTTGTAGAGCGAGACGTTGCCCGACACGACCGGGTAATCGAGGACACTGCAGGCTTCCGCCATGCCTTTCACCGCGCCGACGAACTGCCCCATCACCTCGGGGCGTTCCGGATTGGCGAAGTTCATGTTGTCGGTGATGGCGAGCGGGTCGGCGCCGACGGCGGTCAAGTTGCGCCACGTCTCGACGACGGCCTGCTTGGTGCCCATGACGGGATCGGCGGCGACGTAGCGCGGGGTGACGTCGCAAGCGAGCGCCAGACCCTTCTGCGTGCCGTGCACGCGCACGACGGCGGCATCGCCACCTGGGCGCTGCACCGTGTCGCCCATCACCATGTGGTCGTACTGCTCCCAGATCCAGCGGCGCGAGGAAAGCGCCGGCCCGGACATCAGGGTCTTGAGCGTTGTGAGGATGGCATTCGGGGCCGGCACCCACTCGGGCAGGATCATGCGCGGCGGCGTGATGGGGAACCACGGGCGCTCGTAGACGGGCGCCGAGTTGGCTAGCGTCGTCACGGGAATATCGGCTTCGACCTTGCCGTGGTGGGTGACGATCATGCGGCCGGTGTCGGTCGTCGCGCCGACGATGGCAAAGTCGAGCCCCCACTTCTTGAAGATCGCCTCGGCGTCGCTCTCCGAGCCCGGCTTCAGCACCATGAGCATGCGCTCCTGGCTCTCCGACAGCATCATTTCGTAGGCTGTCATGCCGGTTTCGCGCTGCGGCACGTGATCGAGATCGAGCGTGATGCCGACGCCGCCCTTGTCGGCCATCTCGCAGGAGGACGAGGTGAGGCCGGCGGCGCCCATGTCCTGGATGGCGATGATGACGTCCTTCGCCATGAGCTCGAGGCACGCCTCGATGAGCAGCTTCTCGGTGAACGGGTCGCCGACCTGCACGGTGGGGCGCTTCTCGTCCGATTTGTCGTCGAACTCGGCCGACGCCATCGTGGCGCCGTGGATCCCGTCGCGGCCCGTCTTTGAGCCGACGTAGACGACGGAAAGGCCGACGCCCTTCGCCGCCGAGTAGAAGATCTTGTCGGTGCGCGCGAGGCCGGCGCACATGGCATTGACGAGGATGTTGTTGTTGTAGCCCTTGTCGAAGTTGGTCTCGCCGCCGACCGTCGGCACGCCGACGCAATTGCCATAGCCGCCGATGCCGGCAACGACGCCGTCGACGAGGTGGCGCGTCTTCGGATGCTCGGGCGCGCCAAAGCGCAGGGCGTTGAGGTTGGCGACGGGCCGCGCGCCCATGGTGAACACGTCGCGCATGATGCCGCCGACGCCGGTCGCGGCGCCCTGGTAGGGCTCGATGTAGCTCGGGTGGTTGTGGCTCTCCATCTTGAACACCACGGCATCCCCGTCGCCGAGGTCGACGACGCCGGCGTTCTCGCCGGGGCCCTGGATGACTTGGCGCCCGGTAGTCGGTAGCGTCCGCAGCCACACGCGCGAGGATTTATAGGAACAGTGCTCGCTCCACATGACCGAGAAGATGCCGAGCTCGGTGAAGCTCGGCTCGCGCCCGAGAATTTTCAAAAGCCGCTGGTACTCGCTCGGCGTCAGCCCGTGCTCGGCGATAATTTCCGGGGTGATTTCGAAACGGCTCTCGGCTTTGGCATCCATGCGCGCGCGCTTTTTTCTCTCGGTGCGATTCAGGGGGTGCAGATGCTTGCGCTTATAGCGGCCGAGTTTGGCGTTGTCGCCCCGCTAAGGTACGTGCCGATTGGCCTCGCCCGCGTGCCCATCGTGGCATTTACGACGCGGCGATGACGGGGCGCAAAGCATCACGGCCGTTACGGGCTGTGCTGGTCGGCGTGGCGAGGGGTCATTGAAAATGAGGCGTCGCGTCGAAACATCGGAGGCGATTGGAAAAGTCGTCCGCCGCGTGTGCGTCGGCCGTCGTCCACGGACTAGTCGACAGGGTGGGAAGAAGCGCCCACCCGCGACAGTTGCGCGCTGTTAGGCTCGCATTGCTGCAATGCAACAATCCCCATTTTGCTCGGCGAGTCCGCTGCTTAACTTCGTTCGCAACGTGTCGGCGGGTGCTTTCCCACCGCCGGCCCGGATTTTCCCTTGCAGCAAAAGGAGCTGGGCATGTCCACGATTAAGAAGGGCGCAATCGTTGCCGCCATGCTTGCCGGATCTGCCTCGATCGGGGTGGATAGTGCCGCGTCGCAGTCTTCCAAGACCGAGTTCAAGCCCTTGCACGGCATCAGCCTACACGTCGGCTCCAAGCACGCCGTCGGTTACTACCAGGCCGATAAGGGCGTGTGCGAGCTGACACTGGTCGTCGGCGAGGAGCCGCGGGCCGAAGAGGTCGTGGCGCAGACCCCGGCTCGCTTCCGCGCCGCCATCGAGGCCGGGCAGCATGCCCGCTTCGACACCGGCGAGGGCAAGGAGCTGGCTTTCCATTGCGCCCCGGGCGCGGTCGCGATGTCGGTCGAGACCATGCAGCAGACGGCCTACACGCGTCTCGTGCGCTAAACGAACATAGCAGCCTTTTCGGCGAGGTGGCTGGCGTGCCGGACCTTCGGGTCCGGCACGTTTGTGTTTCTACTCCACGATACTCGCGTGTGACAGCAGCGCAGTCTAGACTGTTGGTGCGTGCCGAGCACGAGACTCGGGCGCCAATCGACGCCTTCGTGATAGCGGTGCTGGCTATCGCGGGAGCCGGTTGTAAGCAGCAGCCGGAGTTTCGCGACCCCTTTACACGAGCGCAGATCGATTGGCGCCCGAGTCTCGTGCTCGGCACCAAAGATGCCGCACGCATCCTCGGAAACGAAAGCCGCCTTGAAAAGATCACGGCGCATCAGGACTAAGGCGCGAAGGTCTATCAGTCGGCGTTTCGCGACGACTGGCGTGATCCAGCAACGGGTAAGACGGGGATCCATCCGAGCGCCGACGCGGCCAAGTCCTACTTGGCTGCAACATTGAAGGCGAACCGCATCGATCCGGCTGATGTCGTTCGAACCGCGAGCGGCGCGGAGCTTCACTACATGACCGGAGGCGAAGTGGTCCGCGTGGCGATGGTTCTCAAGGAGAACCGCCTCATCCGTCTCAAGGTCAACCAAGTGACGAGCCGCTATAGGCCGGGCGAATTCAAGGACGTCGTGGGAGAGTTGGCAAACCAGCTCAGAAGTCGAAAACCCTTAGCGTGTTACGCGGTGGGCTCGAGCGCGCAGAGCAAGGCACTCTCGATCATGCGGCGGCCGTCGGCGCCGCCGAGCGCCAGCTCGAACAGGCGCTCCGGGTGCGGCATGAGCCCGACGACGCGGCCGCTCTCATCGCAGATGCCGGCGATGTTGCGCTGGGTGCCATTGGGATTGGCTTGCGGCGTCGTTTTGCCGGCTTCATCGCAATAGCGGAACACGACGCGGCCCTCGCCTTCGAGACGGTCGAGCGTCTCGTCGTCGGCGAAGTAGTTGCCTTCGGCATGCGCGATGGGTAGGCGCACCACCTGATCCTTGCGGTAGCACTTGGTGAAGAAGGTCTTGTCGTTGTCGACGCGCAGGGTCACGTCGCGGCAGATGAACTTCAGCGAGGCATTGCGCATCAGCACGCCCGGCAAGAGCCCCGACTCGCACAGAACCTGAAAGCCGTTGCAAATCCCCAGCACCGGCGTGCCGGCCTTCGCCTTGGCAATGACGTCGCGCATGATCGGCGAGTGCGCCGCCATGGCGCCGCAGCGCAGGTAGTCGCCGTAGGAGAAGCCGCCCGGCAGCACGATGAGATCGGAGGCGGGCACCGACGCATCGCCGTGCCACACCATGTTGACCGGAAAGCCGGTCACCTTCTCCACCGCAATCTTGATGTCGCGGTCGCAGTTGGAGCCGGGGAAGACGACGACGGAAGCGCGCAGCATGTCGATCAGCCCTTCCGCATCAGGCGCGCCGCAACTCGTAGGCGTAGTTCTCGATTACGCTGTTGGCGAGCAGATCCTTGCACATGCGCTCGACCGTCGCCTTGGCTTGTTCTTCGCTCGTCTCGGCCAGCTCGACCTCGATGTATTTGCCCTGGCGCACGTCCTCGACGCCGCGGATGCCGAGCGCCGCGAGCGCGTTCTGGATAGCCTTGCCCTGCGGGTCGAGGACGCCGTTCTTGAGCGTGATGCGGATGCGGGCTTTCATGAGTCTCTCAAAGGCAGTGGACAATGGGTAGTAGACAGTGGCGCAATCTACTACTGCCCACTGCCTTCACTGCCAACTGCCTAGTTGGGCTTGCCGTTGGCCGTCGGGTTCGAGGCCACGAGCACCGGGCCGACGCCCTTCGCCGGACGATTGCCGGTGAACACGCCGAGGCGGCGTGCGACTTCCTGATAAGCCTCGAGTAGGCCGCCCAGATCGCGGCGGAAGCGATCCTTGTCGAGTTTGTCGGACGTGGCAATGTCCCACAGACGGCAGCAATCGGGGCTGATCTCGTCGGCGAGAACGATACGCATCTGCTCGTTCTCCCACAGGCGCCCGAACTCGATCTTGAAGTCGACGAGACGGATGCCGATACCGAGGAACAAGCCGACGAGGAAGTCGTTGATACGCAGCGCCATCTGCATGATCTCGTCGATCTCCTGGGGCGTTGCCCAGCCGAACGCCGTGATGTGCTCTTCCGAGACCATTGGATCGTTAAGCGCGTCGTCCTTGTAGTAGAACTCGATGATTGAGCGCGGCAGCTGCACGCCCTCTTCGAGGCCGAGGCGCGTCGCCAGCGAGCCGGCCGCGACGTTGCGCACGACGACCTCGAGCGGCACGATCTCGACTTCGCGGATGAGCTGTTCGCGCATGTTGAGGCGGCGCATGAAATGCGTCGGTACGCCGATTTCACCGAGACGCTGGAAGATGTACTCGGAGATGCGGTTGTTGAGCACGCCCTTGCCTTCGATCACGGCGTGCTTCTTGGCGTTGAACGCAGTCGCGTCATCCTTGAAATGTTGGATGAGCGTGCCGGGTTCGGGGCCCTCGTAAAGCACCTTGGCCTTGCCCTCATAGACGCGACGCCGCCTGTTCATTGAGCCTTTGTCCTTTGACTTGAAAATTACGTGTTCTGCGAGATTGAAGACGACCTGCCGACAAGAGACAAGTCATTGAAACTACGAATTGTTCTTGTCTGCAGGTGCCGCTTTGGGTGAGTGGCTCGCGCGGTCGGACACCCACCCTCGACACTAGCCGAACCCATGCCTGGAAACAATCTTAAGGATCGGAAAGGTCGCAAGTGTCGCTAATGGTCGAGGACAGGTCATTGAACCCCGGGAGGGCCCGGGTTATGGCTCCCGCGACCGCTGATTTGGTGGCGGGAGATGCAACCTATTCCTGCCCTGCCGCGCGACCATGCGGCGCCCCCGGTCTAGTGGAGAATTGAAATGACGACGTTCGACGATCGCGAGCAGGCGTACGAGAAAAAGTTCGCGCTTGATCAAGACCTTAAGTTCCGCGCCGAGAGCCGGCGCAATAGGCTCCTCGCCGAGTGGGCTGCCGCCAAGCTCGGAATCACGGGCCCGCAGCTGCAGGACTACGTCCGCTCGGTCGTCAAAGCCGACCTCGAGGAAAAGGGCGATGAGGACGTTTTCCGCAAGATTCGCAATGACTTCGCTGCTGCCGGGGTGAAGATCTCGGACACCGAGCTCCGCGCCGCCATGGGCCAGCTGCTGGCCAAGGCCGTGGCCGACATCGAGGAGGCCGGAAAGCCCTGAGCCCCTAGGACTCGAGGCAGGCGAGGAACCGACCGAAGCGCAAAACGCCGTCCGGCCAGGGCCCGTGTCCTGACTGGTCGGCGATGTGGCCGCCGGGCCCTACATCCACAAAATTCGCACCCCAGGCGTGGGCGAACTCCTTGGCCCGCGCCTGCGAGCAATAGGGGTCATCGGCAGCCGCCAGAAGCAGCGAGGGGAACGGCAACGGCTGCATAGGCACCGGCGCAAAGCCGAAGCCTCCCGCGGGCCACACGTTGCCTTGGTTCTCCGGCCAGTCTTGCGTGTCGTCTACGTCGCCCGGGGCGACAAGGAACGCGCCCGCGACCGAACCCGCGGTGAGTTGCTGCGCAGCATATGCAACGGCGATTACGCCGAGGCTGTGCGCAACAAGCACAGCCGGCCGCGTGGCCTCGCCCACCGCCTTGACGATGTTGGCAACCCACTCGTCCCTGTTGGGGACGTGCCAGTCGTCCTGCTCGACGCGCCGCGCCGTCGTGAGCTTGTTCTCCCAGCGGGATTGCCAGTGATCCGGGCCCGAGTTGAGCCAGCCCGGCACGATGAGGATGTCGACGTCGGATGCTTTCATGCCGGCCTATGTAGGATCGGCAACTGTGCTTGCCATGCAGTATCTGGGATTCGCGACTCACCGTAGAAGTGCAAAGGGGACTGGGAAACGGTGGGAAGCCTATGGATAAGTCGCGCGCATCGTGCCGCTCGGCGTTTTTGATTGCCGCGGCCGTGGCACTTGCTTTCGGGGCGCCGGCAAAGGCCGACGGCTGGCAATCCGGCGAACCTGGTAGATGGGTTCCCGGCACACCCATGACGGATTCGCAGAACGTCACCGACTGGAGCGGCGTCTACGTCGGCGGCAAGCTCGGCGGCGCCTGGAGCGACATCGACTGGTCGCAGGATCTCAACGTCTTCTCCGCTGCCGGTGCCGCTGACCCGGCGACGCCGGTGACGTTTGGGCCAAACGGCATTGCCGGCGGCATCTTCGGCGGCGCCAACTTGCAAATGGGAAATTGGATCTTCAGTCTCGAGGGCTCCTACATCGGGCTCGGCCTGTCGGAGTCCGCGACCAGCCCGTTTTTCCCGGCGACCGACACCTTCCAGACGGACATCGAGTGGCTGGCGACCGTCGAGCCGCGCATCGGCTACACGTGGGACAGGACTTTCGTGTTCGTGAAGGGCGGTTGGGCGGGCGGCAACGCCACGTTCTCGGTGAGCAGCCCGGTCAGGGGCTCCGCTTCGACCAAAGAGTTCGTCGATGGGTGGACCATCGGCGGCGGTCTCGAGTACGCGTTCTGGCCGAGTGTCATCTTCGGCATCGAGTATCAGCACATCACGCTCGATCTGGCCGACGCCGGCGATTGCCCGCTGTGCACCGCCGGTATCCCGATCGGTACGCCGTCCTCGACTGGCGGCACGGCCACCATCGATTCGGTGATGGCGCGCGCCAGCTACCTATTCAGGCCCGAGGACTGAGCGGCTCGGACGCGTCCCCGACCGGACGCTCACTGCCGCCAATGAAGCCCCAATCGATGAGGATGCTCGTTGCCACCACCGTGGCGACGACGAGTTGCACGCTGCCGAGCGGCAGCGCTGTCTGCAACTGCGACTGCAGTATCTCGGCCGCCAGGGCGATGGCTGCCAACACGGCGGCGATGGGCGCTGCCGGGATCGGGGTCGGAAGGCCTGAGTGGCGGTAGGAGCGCACATACAGCCAAGCGATGAGGATAATGACGGCGGGGAGCGTCACCAGGCGTATGGCGCCTCCAGGCGTCGCCGCGGCGGCCGCTACGTCGATGCTGCCCCCGCTGATCGCCAGCCCGATGCCCATGAGTAGCCAGGCCAGCAACGCGTAAGCGATGAACAGCGTCCACACGCAGATGGTACGTGTCTCTGCCGAGGTGGGCGCGGCAAGCATGATGCTGACGACGCCGGCAGTGGCAATGGCCGTGAACAGTGCGGATCGCGCGATGGCGGCGGCCGAATACTGGCCCACCTCGTAGAGTTGGGCGATGGCCGCCAGGTTCTGCGGCAGTTCGGCGAGCGCCGGCGCCAGGAATATCAGCCACACGCCCATGCCGAGACCGGCGCGATCGATGACGGCGGCCAGCGCAATGACGAGCGCCGCTCCCGCGACCAGCGTCGCCGTGCATACGAGACGAAACGAGGTGCCCGGCTCCGCAACGAGGTTTGGAACGTCCTGCAGCGCGCCGGCGATGCTGGCGCCTTGCACCGACGCCAAGAGCAGTGCCGCGACAATGACTGCGTAATGGATGCCCTCCCAGCGACGCGCTGTCGGCGCGATAATCTTCACGATCTCGGCGAGGATGAGGGCACTGAGTAGCGGCGTGATGCCGAGCGCGAAGATTGACAGGCGAGCGACGGCGAGATCAACGGGTTTGAATGCCTCTGCGACGGACTGGGTGACTAGCCCCGGCACGGGCAGCTGGGTACCGAGGCGATAGGCGGCGAGCGCCGCAGCCGTAACGGCGAGGCGCCGGTAGAATGCGCCATCCAACGACTGCAGCATGCGTGCGGCTCCTCATCACGTGCGAGGACAATTATCACCACACGAGCCGCATCGGCGATGAAATTGCTGTTCCGCAGGCTACAGCACGGATTAGGCTTGGCCGAAGACGCGCTTGAAGATCGTGTCGACGTGCTTGAAGTGATAGCCGAGGTCGAACATGGCTTCGAGCTCGGCCGGTTTCAGCTTCGCCGTTACATCCTTGTCGGCTTTCAACTCGGCGAGGAAGTCCTTGCCCTCTTTCCACGTCTTCATGGCGTTGCGCTGAACCAGCATGTACGCGTCCTCGCGCGAGGCGCCGACCTGCGTCAGCGCCAAGAGCACACGCTGGGAATTGTGCAGACCGCCGAGCTTGTCGAGATTCTTCTGCATGTTCTCCGGGTAGACGACGAGCTTGTCGATGACGCCGGCCAGACGGTGAAGCGCGAAGTCGAGGGTGACCGTCGCGTCGGGGCCGATCATGCGCTCGACCGAGGAATGCGAGATATCGCGCTCGTGCCAGAGGGCGACGTTCTCCAGCGCCGGGATGGAATAGGCGCGCACCATGCGGGCAAGCCCCGTGAGGTTCTCGCTCAATACCGGGTTGCGCTTGTGCGGCATGGCGGAAGAGCCCTTCTGGCCGGCGGAGAAAAACTCCTCGGCCTCGAGCACCTCGGTGCGTTGCAGGTGGCGGACCTCGGTCGCCAGCCGCTCGACCGACGAGGCGACGACGGCGAGGACGGAGAAGTACATGGCGTGGCGGTCGCGCGGGATCACCTGCGTGGAAACCGGCTCGGGCGTGAGGCCCATCTTGTCGGCGACGTAGGCCTCGATACGCGGATCGATGTTGGCGAAGGTGCCGACGGCGCCCGACAGCGCGCAGGTCGCCACCTCCTTGCGCGC
The DNA here is from genome assembly GCA_036559705.1 of Hyphomicrobium sp. GTDB lineage: Bacteria > Pseudomonadota > Alphaproteobacteria > Rhizobiales > Hyphomicrobiaceae > Hyphomicrobium_A. The sequence goes on along the minus strand of DATBSP010000155.1, from coordinate 18,785 downwards.
CGCGATCAGCCGCTGCTTGGCGCGATCGAACTCGGCATAGGCGTAAGCGAGCTTCAGGCCGAAGGTGACGGGCTCGGCGTGGATACCGTGGCTGCGGCCAATGGTCGGCGTCGTCTTGTGCTCGAGCGCACGGCGCTTCAAGGCGGCGAGCAGGGCGTCGACATCGGCAATGAGGAGGTCGGCGGCGCGCGTCAGTTGCACGTTGAGGCAGGTGTCGAGCACGTCCGAGGAGGTCATGCCCTGGTGCACGAAGCGCGCCTCGGGCCCAACGATCTCGGCGAGGTGCGTGAGGAAAGCGATGACGTCGTGCTTGGTCTCGCGTTCGATCTCATCGATGCGCGCGACGTCGAACTTGGCGTTGCGTCCCTTAGCCCAGATTTCCTTGGCGGCGTGGTGCGGGATGACGCCCAGCTCGGCCATGGCCGCGGCCGCGTGCGCCTCGATCTCGAACCAGATGCGGAAACGCGTTTCGGGGTCCCAGATCGACGACATCTCGGGACGGCTGTAGCGCTGGATCATCGAATGGCCTCGCCAGAGGGGAACGCGCGGAGCCGTAGCAGGTGCAGGGCCCAGCCTTCAATCGCGACACTGCGCGTATATGCACCCGGAAATACTTGGTCTTCGCAGTGAAGCGAAATGCAATTTGACGGAAAATCCACATACCCGTGCTATTGTTGCAACGCACACAAGAACTCGCGGCGTTGCACCAATAAGTCCATAATATTGTCCAGATATGGCCACAATTAATTGGTCAACCGCGCCCTCCCCGCCAATGGTGACTGTGGACGCATTGTCACTTTCGCCATCAATTTTCGGGATCTACTCTTGATAGTGCACGAGTGAAACAGAAAGTTACTTCGAACTAGCCATCGGACTCTTATACCGATGGTGCGCAACCCGGGGCAACCGGGCGCGATTGACAGGATAGGAAGCAACGAGGGCAAAGGCCGCGTAATGACTGAACAGATGCAAGGCGAGATCGCACAGCTCAACACCGAACTCGAAGAGGCGGACGATCCGCGCGAAGGCTACGCCAAGGTGCAGGCCAAGATTCGCAGTTACCGACAGGCAGGAATTAAAGTGCCGGACGATCTGGCGCTTATCGAAAAGCGGTTGGTAGCCGAGTGCATGGCTGCCTCACAAGGCCGCGATTGATCCCTTCGGTCGTCCACGGTGGGCGTCGCTGCCGCCATGACGACAACGCCGAAGGGAGGTCGCTATCTCCCTTTGGCGCATGCGCCCAGATCAAATCCGAAGTGACCGCGTCGGCGGGTGTCAGTTCTGCACGAAGGTGATGCGGCCGTCCGGCTGCTTAACCCATGTGTACATGACATAGGCCACCTGCTTGAGGTCGCCCTTTTCGTCGAAGGCGATGTCGCCGATCACGGTCTTGAACACGACGCCGGTGCGCATGTAGGCGGCGACCGTCTTGGGATCAACGGACTTCGTTGCCTCGATCGCCTGCTTGATAATCTGCACGGCGGCGTAGCTGTAGAGGGTGTAAGCCTCCGGCTTGTACTCCCGCGCCTCGAACTTCTGAATAGTTTCCTTGGCCTCAGGAAGCTTTTGCGGGTCTGGTCCGAAGGTCATCAGCGTGCCCTCGGCGCCAGGGCCGGCGATGGCAGCGAACTCATCGCTGGCAATACCGTCGCCCGACATGAACACGGCACCCAGGCCCTGATCGCGCATCTGCCGTAGCACGAGACCGCCGGCGGTATGCACGCCGCCCCAGTACAGCACCTCGACGCCGGCGTTCTTCAATTTAGAGACGAGCGCGGCGAAATCCTTTTCGCCGGCGCCTACGCCTTCGTACATCACTTCGGTGACGCCGAGATTGTTCATCGCCTTCTTGGTCTCGTCGGCGAGCCCCTTGCCGTACGTGGTCTTGTCATGGACGATGGCAACCTTCTTGTCCTTCAGGTGCTCGGCGATGTATTTGCCGGCGACGCCGCCCTGCTGGTCGTCGCGGCCGCACGTACGAAATACGTTCCACAGCTTGCGTTCGGTGACCATCGGGTTGGTGGACGACGGCGTAATCATCAACATGCCGTTGTCGACGTACACTTCGGAGGCCGGCATGGTGACACCGGAATTGAAGTGGCCGACCACGAAGTGAACACCTTCGCCGAGGAAGTTGTTGGCGACGGAGACGCCTTGGCGCGGATCGGCGGCGTCGTCGCCGACGAACAACTTGATCTGCTGACCGTTGATGCCGCCTGCCGCGTTGATGTCGGCGACCGCCTGCTCGACCCCGTTCTGCAATTGCGCGCCGAACGCCGAGTCCGTACCGGTCATCGGCCCAGCGACACCCAATTTCAGCTTCTCAGGTCCGCTGTCGCAGCCGGCGAACAGGGCGGCGAACGCAAGCGCGAGTGCTGCAAAAGTCGCTGCTGATTTCATGGGGTCCTCTCGAGGTGAATTGGGCGTGTGCCGCAGCGTGCCGCAGGCAACGGCGCGCATGTTCGTCTGAAATGCGGGAAATGTCATCCCCGTGGCGGGACGGGAAGTTCTTGCCTCCGGCGCCAGCCAAACAAACCGGCGCGCTCGTATGCCCAGGGATACTGCTCGACCATCTGGCGCACGCGCGTCATCCAGAACCCGAACGCACAGGCGGCGGCGACGACGATGTAGTCGACGATGAAATTCTTCAAGGAAAGCAGCGGCTCATAGAACAATGCATAGTGGAAGAAACGGACGACGAAGGTGAGCAGCAGCGCGGCGAGGAGGACCTGCCAAGGTGGCCGCCAGGTTGAGGCGATAGCCGAGCCGGTGGCGCGGGCCGCCGAGCCGCCCATCAGCACCGTGACGAGCAGGAAGATCCAAAGGCCGTTGTCGCCGGTGTCATAGAAGCTCATGGCGTGCGATCCAAATGACTATCCTAGTGGCGTCCGCCTTCGAGGTAGGCGGCGCGGACCTCCCGGCTTGCCAGTAATTCCTGCCCCGTGCCGCTGAGTGTAATGGCGCCGTTGACCATCACGTAGGCGCGATGCGCGAGGCGCAGCGCGTGGAAGGCGTTTTGCTCGACGAGGAAAACCGTGAGGCGCTCGCGTGCGTTGAGCTCGGCGATCACCTTGAAGATCTGCTTGACGATGAGCGGGGCAAGGCCGAGCGATGGTTCGTCGAGCAGCAGAAGTTTCGGCCGGCTCATAAGCGCGCGCGCGATGGCAAGCATTTGTTGCTCGCCCCCCGACAGCGTACCGCCGCGTTGGTGCAGCCGTTCCTTGAGACGCGGGAAAATTGCCGTGACATGGGCGAGCTCACGCTCGTAGTCGTGGTGCCCGGCGAACTCGGCGCCCATACGCAGGTTCTCTTCCACCGTCATGCGGCCGAAAATGCGCCGCCCTTCCGGCGACAGCGCCAGGCCGAGGCGAGCGATCTCGTGGGTCGGCATTTGCGTGATGTCTTGGCCATCGAATACTACGCCACCCTGGCGGGCGCGCGGATTGCCGAAAATGGTCATCATCAAAGTGGACTTGCCGGCACCGTTGGCGCCGATGAGCGTGACGATCTCGCCGGCTGGAACCTCGATGCTGACGTCGTGCAGCGCGATGATATTACCGTAGCAGGCGGTGATGCCCTGTACCGATAGGAGGGACGGCGTATTCATAGGCCGACCTCCGCCTCGGCTTGCGCCACTTCCTTGTCCTCGACGCCAAGATAGGCGGCAATCACCTTCGGGTCGTTGCGCACGCTTTCCGGTGTGCTGTCGGAAATGCGCAAGCCGTATTCCAACACCACGACGTGGTCGGAAATTTCCATCACCACCGACATGTCGTGCTCGATGAGCAGAAGGGATGTCGCGTGCTCGTCGCGGATGGCACGCAGCAGGCGGGTGAGCCTGGCGCTTTCGCGCGGGTTGAGGCCGGCGGCGGGCTCATCGAGGCACAACAGCACCGGGTCGGTGCACATGGCACGGGCGATCTCCAGGCGTCGCTGATCGCCGTAGGGCAAAGCGCCCGCCGCATCGTCCGCACGGTGCGTAAGGTCGATGCGATCGAGCCAATAGCGGGCAATGTTGACTGCGGCCGCCTCGGCTTGGGTGTAGCTCGCCGAACCGATGAGGCCGAGCACCGACCATCCCGATGCCCGCATCAGCGGATTGTGTTGCGCGACGATGAGGTTCTCGAGAACCGTCATGCCGGGAAACAGCCGGATGTTCTGGAAAGTGCGGGCGATGCGGGCGCGCCGGGCGATCTCGAAGTCGGGCATGCGCTCGAGCAGGAAGAGGCCGTCGGCTCCCATACGGTCGTCGCGGCATACGTAACGGCGGCTGGAGGCGGTGAGGGCGGCGACGGCTTCCGCCTCGATCGGGGCGCCGGTCGACAGCACCATGAGGCCGCTCGTCGGCTTATAAAAGCCCGTGATGCAGTTGAAGACGGTCGTCTTGCCGGCGCCATTGGGGCCGATGAGCGCGGTGATGTCGCCGCGGCCTACCGAGAACGACAGATCGCGCACGGCGACGAGGCCGCCAAAACGCATGGTAAGTCCTTCGACGACAAGCAGCGGATCACGCAGCCAGCGCATCAGCCGTGCCCTTCCTTGACGTGGGCGCTGGACACCGCCTTCGCTTCATGTAGCGCAATTGAGGGCTCGCGGGAGGCGATGAGCCCGCGCGGCCGCCACACCATCATCAGCACCATGGCGAAGCCGAAAATCAGCATGCGGTATTGAGCGGGGTCGAAGCCGTCGCCGAAGATCGACTTCAGCCAATCGAGCTCGCGCAGGAGCTCGATGCCGCCGATGATCACCACCGCGGCGATGGCAACGCCGACGAGGGAGCCCATGCCGCCGAGCACGACGATGGCGAGGATGGTCGCCGATTCCAGAAACTCGAAGGAACGCGGATTGACAAAGCCCTGGCGCGCGCCGAAGAACGCGCCGGCGAAACCGCCGAACAAGGCCCCCATGGCGAACGCCGTGAGCTTGGTATTGACGGTATTGATGCCGAGTGAGCGGCAGGCGATCTCATCCTCGCGCAACGCCTCCCACGCGCGCCCGACCGGCAGGCGGCGCATGCGCCGGGTAACGTAGGCGACGAGCAGGGCGAGCCCCAAGATCACGTAGTAGAGAAAGATCGAGCGGTGCACGGTAGGCGAGCCGGGCAAGTGAAAGACGTCGGCGAATGTCGTCTCGCCGGTGCGTGAGCTGAACGGCAGCCCGAAGAAGGTGATGCGAGGCGTCTGGATGCCGACGTTGCCGTTGGTGAGATCGACCCAGTTGATGAGCACGAGGCGGATGATCTCGCCAAACGCCAGTGTCACGATGGCGAGATAGTCGCCGCGCAGGCGCAGCACCGGGAAGCCCAGCAGTAGGCCCCAGAAGGCGGCGAGCATGCCGGCGATGGGCAGGCAGATCCAAAACGCCCACGGCCCCAGCCACGGCACCGTCGCCGGCAGCACGTAGGTGGCGATGATGGCGTAGGCGTAGGCGCCGACGGCATAGAAGGCGACGTAGCCGAGATCCAGGAGTCCCGCGAGGCCGACGACGATGTTGAGACCCCAGGCGAGCATCACGTAGATGAGGATCTGCACACCGAAATTGTCGATCCACTTGATGGCGCCGGCCTGCCCCGTCAGCGTCAGCGCCAGCCACGGAAAGATCAGCAGCGCGGCAAGTCCGGCACGCGGCAGCCATGCCTTTTGATGATGGGAAAGATCGAGGGGGGGAAACAGCACACGGCGCGCGCGCCCTGGATGCATATAGAGGCGCCACAGCAGCCGTCCGGCAAACACGGCGATGACGAAGATGGCGACGAGGAACGGGCGCGCTTCGAGGACGGTCTGATGCGAGAAGCCCTGATCGGTGCGGAAGGCGATCAGCGGAAAGCACAGCCCGAGCGCCACGAGGGCCCAAATGGCAGCGTTCTTGACGAGTTCTCGCATTGAAACCGATGCGGGCGGCAGCTCGCCCTGCTCGCCCGCGCTCATGGATTAGACCTTCTCGACGTCGGGCCGGCCGAGCAGGCCGGATGGCATGAAAATCAGCACGACTGCAAGAATGGAGAAGGCGGCGACGTCTTTGTAGTCGATCGAAAAATATGCCGACCACATGGTCTCTATCAGTCCGATCAATAACCCGCCGATGACCGCCCCGGGCAGTGAGCCGATGCCGCCCAGCACGGCGGCGGTAAAGGCTTTGACGCCGGGCGTGAATCCATCGCTGAAGTTCACGACGCCGTAGTACGCCATGAACATCATGCCGGCGACGGCGGCCAGCGCGCCACCGATGACGAAGGTGAGCGAGACGGTGCGGTTGACGTCGACGCCGATCAGCGCCGCCATGCGACGGTCCTGCTCACAGGCGCGCTGGGCGCGGCCGAGTTTGGTTTTCTGCACCAGCGTCCAGAACGCGACCAGCAGCACTGCGGTGGCGATGAAGATGAGCGCCTGCTTCTCCGAAATGGTCACCGTGCCACCGCCGAGGGGAATGCTGATCACGTCGTTGAGCATGGGCGGCACCGGCTTGTTGCGCGGGCCCTGGGCCACTTGCACGAAGTTCGACAGGAAGATCGACATGCCGATCGCCGAGATAAGCGGCGCCAAGCGGAAAGATCCCGCCAACGGCCGATAAGCGATGCGCTCGATGACCCAGCTCCACAGCGCCGTCAGCGCCATGCCGAGCACGAGGACGATGAGCAGCGCGACCCCTATCGACGTGATGCCGAGGATCTGCGTGAGAATGAGGAAGAGGATGAGGGCGATGAAGGCGGAGACCATGAACACGTCCCCGTGGGCGAAGTTCACCATGCCGATGATGCCGAAGACCATCGTGTAGCCGATGGCAATGAGCCCGTAGATCGAGCCGAGTGTCAGGCCATTGATCAGCTGCTGAACGAAATATTCCATGCTTCCCCCGGTCGCCGAACTCCCTCCACTCTAAAGCAAAAGATGCGATCCGTCGCAGAACGGCTCATCGTCCGTGTGCTTGCAGCCGCAGATGTTGAACGTGCCCGTATGATCGACGACAAAACGTAGGGGCTCGATGCCCGTGCCGTTGTGCGAGCCGTCACAGAAGGGCTGCGTTTGCGAGCGCCCGCAGCGACAATAGAAATACGGCTTTCCCTCGGTGAGCTCGACTTGATAGGGACCCGCCTGCGCGACGATCGCCTCTTCTGCCATGCTCGCACCTCTCCTTGTCTGCGTGGCGCCGCTCCCCCGCGTTGCCCGTCGAACCGTTCGTAAATGGCTAGCGGCTTCGGTGCAGCGCGACAAGTGCGGTGCCCGGGTGCGGGTCGAGCGGTTATCTGGCGAATCGCACCCGCAACGTGCCTTGCCGGTCACACTGGGCGCGCGATGAGCGCCCGCAGAAAGCAAGAGGCAGGCGGCGGATAGATTCTTGTGCTGGCTTGACGAGCGCGCAGCGTAAAGCCCTCCTACAGATGATAATAATTTGCAACTAGGGATCCGGAGATCTCTCGTGGTGGTGGGGATGCGGCGGCCATTCCGGCGATCCGGAGGATCCGACCATCGCCATCCCCAACGCCGCCGTCTTCGGCCTGCGCACGACCGTCAACTATTAAGCCTGCCGCCGCGTTGGCCAGAGGCACGAGGTGCGCTAGGTGTGCGCATGATCGACATGCGCCCCATCCTCATTGCCGGACCGACGGCTAGCGGCAAGTCGGGCCTTGCCCTGCGCCTCGCCGAGCACCTCGGCGGCGTCGTCATCAACGCCGATTCCATGCAGGTGTATCGCGAGCTGCGCATCCTCACCGCGCGCCCGGGCCCCGCAGAGGAGGTACGTGTGCCGCACGCGCTGTATGGCTTCGTGGCGGGCGCCGACAGCTACTCCGCCGGCCGCTACGCCGCCGATGTGGCGCGCGTCCTTACGGATGCGTGTCGCGAGGGGCGCCGGCCGATCATTGTCGGCGGCACGGGGCTCTACTTCAAGGCGCTGGGCGAGGGACTGTCGCCCATTCCGCCGATCCCCGACGAAGTGCGCGCGCACTGGCGCGCCGAGGCGGCCGACAAGGGCGCCGCGCATGTGCACGGCGTACTCACGGCGCGTGATGCGGAGATGGCGCAGCGCCTTGCCCCCGGCGACACGCAGCGCATCGCGCGCGCGCTCGAGGTGCTCGACGCCACCGGCATTTCGCTGGCCGACTGGCAGCGGATGCCGCGCGCGCCGGTACTGGACTTGGCCGGGACCATTCCGCTCGTCGTTTCGGTCGAGCGAGAAGAACTGTCGCGGCGCATCGACTTGCGCTTTCTCACGATGATGGAGCGGGGCGCTCTCGATGAGGTGCTGCAACTCAAGGCGCTCGATCTCGACCCGTCGCTGCCGCTAATGACTGCGCTGGGGGTGCGGCCGCTGCTCGCCTATCTCGCCGGGGAGTTGTCGCGCGATGCTGCGATTGCTGCCGGCCAAACGGAGACGCGCCAATACGCGAAACGGCAGGTCACATGGGCAGGCAGTAATATGATTGCGTGGACGCGCATTGAAACGAAAGAAATGGAAATGTCAGGCGCAGATTTTGTTTCTTTTATTCAAGCTCGTCATTGACCCTTCACCATCGCCACCTTAGGTTTCGCGCCAACAATAGGGGCCAGGCGACCGCGCGGCGGCGCTGCATTCTTGGAGTTGGTAATGGCACGCACGATGTCGGGCGCCGAAATGGTGCTCGCGGCGCTCGCCGATCAGGGCGTCGAGCACATATTCGGGTATCCCGGCGGCGCGGTTCTGCCGATCTACGACGAGCTGTTCCAGCAGGACAGGATCAAGCACGTCCTCGTCCGCCAGGAAGGCGGAGCGCTGCACGCTGCCGAAGGCTATGCGCGCTCCACCGGCAAGGTGGGCGTCGCCCTCGTCACCTCCGGCCCCGGCGCGACCAACTCGGTGACCGGGCTTACGGACGCGCTGATGGATTCCATTCCGCTCGTGTGCATCACCGGGCAGGTGCCGACGCACCTCATCGGCAATGACGCATTCCAGGAGTGCGACACGGTCGGCATCACGCGGCCATGCACCAAGCACAACTGGCTGGTGAAGAATGTTAACGATCTGGCGCGCGTGCTGCACGAGGCGTTCTACATCGCCAAGGCGGGCCGTCCTGGCCCGGTCGTCGTGGACATCCCGAAGGACATCCAGTTCGCCAGCGGCAACTACGTTGGCCCGTCGAACATCGCGCACAAGACCTATAAGCCGCGCGTGAAGCCGGACCAGAACGCCGTGCGCGAAGCGGTCGACCTGATGGCGCGCGCCAAGCGTCCGGTGTTCTACACCGGCGGCGGCGTCATCAATTCGGGCCCGAAGGCGAGTCAGATCCTGCGCGAGCTCGTTCGCCTCACCGGCTTTCCCATCACCTCGACGCTGATGGGCCTCGGCGCCTACCCGGCCTCCGACAAGCAGTGGCTTGGCATGCTCGGCATGCACGGCACGTACGAAGCCAACCTCGCCATGCACGATTGTGATGTGATGATCGCCGTCGGGGCGCGCTTCGACGACCGCATCACCGGCCGCATCGACGCCTTCTCGCCCGGCTCGCAAAAGATCCAAATCGATATCGATCCGTCGTCGATCAACAAGAACGTCAAGGTCGACATCCCCATCGTCGGCGACGTCGGTTACACGCTCGAGGATATGCTGCGCGTCTGGAAGTCGAAGGCGCCGCAGGTCGACAAGGCGGCGCACAAGGCGTGGTGGAAGCAGATCGACCAGTGGCGGGGGAAGAAGTCGCTCAGCTACAAGAAGTCACGCGACGTGATCATGCCGCAGTACGCGGTGGAGCGGCTCTACGCGCTCACCAAGCATCGCGACGCCTACATCACCACCGAGGTCGGCCAGCACCAGATGTGGGCCGCGCAGTTCTATCAATTCGAAGAACCCAACCGCTGGATGACGTCCGGTGGCCTCGGCACCATGGGCTATGGGCTGCCTGCCGCCATCGGCGCGCAGATGGCGCACCCGAGATCGCTGGTCATCGACATCGCCGGCGACGCTTCGATCCTGATGAACATCCAGGAGTGCTCGACTGCCGTGCAGTACGATCTGCCGGTGAAGGTGTTCATCCTCAACAACCAGTACATGGGCATGGTGCGCCAATGGCAGCAGCTGTTGCATGGCAACCGCCTGTCGCACAGCTACACCGATAGCCTGCCCGACTTCGTCAAGCTCGGCGATGCCTACGGCTGGACCGGCATGCGCTGCGAGGATCCGGCTCAGCTGGATGATGCCATACTCGAGATGATCAACACCAAGGGACCGGTGATCTTCGACTGCCGCGTTGCCGCGCTGGCCAACTGCTTCCCGATGATCCCATCGGGCAAGGCGCACAACGAGATGCTGCTCGGCGATGACGTCAGCGACGAAGAAGTCGAGAAGGCAATTGGCGAAGCAGGCAAGGTGCTTGTCTGATGGCTCTATGTCCGCGCCAGTGGAGCAATGTGGGGCCTCGCCGGCGGGACGCACGCGGTGCGCGCATCCGCGTGGCGCTGGCGCTGGCGGCGGCCGGGGTCATTGGCATGAGCACCACCTCGCTGGTCGCCGCGCAGGATCCGAAGTGGGACCAGGTCGAGAACATAAAGGAGGCGGCGACGCGCCTCGCGCAGATGCAGCGGACGCAGGGCGCCACCAAGGCGTTCGTCTTCATCGACGCCTGCTACCGCACGCACAGCCTGTCTTCGGCCTACACCAAGGCCTTCGAGGCGTGCATTGCGCAAGACTATCTCGAGACGCAAATCCTGGCGCTGATCTACTCCCGCATGTCGCCCGACGCCCTGAAGCGCATGGGCGCTCCAACGCCGGACATGCTGGCGGAGTCGATGGGCCGGCGTGTCGGCGCGGCCTTCTCCAAGTACAACATCCCGAGCGAGCAGATCGCGGCGTTCAAGCGCAACGTCGACGAGCACGGCTTTCCGTTGTTCTTCCAGTCGCTGTTTCCTGACGCCAAGCTCCCCGTTCCCAAGGACCTCAGCCCGCCGGCTCCGGGTCCGCAGAACGCGCCAAGCCCGACCCCAGAGAAGAAGTGACAGACATGGCCAAACCCCTCCCCAAAAGCCACTACGTGGGCCCCGGCGCGGCGCAGGCGATCGTCTCGCGCACGCTTTCGGTGCTGGTCGACAACGAGCCGGGCGTGCTGGCCCGCGTCATCGGCCTGTTCTCCGGGCGCGGCTACAACATCGACTCTCTCACGGTGACCGAGACCGAACACGAGAAGCACCTGTCGCGCATTACCATCGTGACCAGCGGCACCCCCGATGTCATCGAGCAGATCAAGCATCAGCTGGAGCGGCTCGTGCCGGTGCATCGCGTGCGCGATCTAACCGTCGAGGCCGACGCGCTCGAGCGCGAATTGGCCCTGATCAAGGTCTCGGGCAAGGGTGAAAAGCGCATAGAAGCCCTGCGCATTGCCGAGATCTTTCGCGCCCAGGTGGTCGACACCTCGACCGAGCATTTCGTGTTCGAGCTGACCGGCAAGCCGTCAAAGCTCGAGCAGTTCATTCAGATCATGACCGAGCTCGGCCTCGTCGAAGTGTCGCGGACCGGCATTGCCGCCATTGGCCGCGGAGCCTCGAGCGTTTAAAGGAGCTGCCAGAATTCACCGCCGGCCCTCTCATGCCGGTCCCACCAAACCGCCCGCTGCATCCGCAGCGACGCCACAGCCGCACAAGTACGACCGAGAAGAACAGAGGAAGCCATGCGCGTTTATTACGATCGTGATGCCGACATCAATCTCATCAAGGCCAAGAAGGTCGCGATCGTCGGCTACGGCAGCCAAGGTCACGCGCACGCGCTGAACCTCAAGGACTCCGGCGTGAAGGACGTAGCTATAGCGTTACGCAAAGGGTCGGCGACGGCGAAGAAGGCCGAGGGTGCCGGCTTCAAGGTTATGGACGTTGCCGAGGCGGCCAAGTGGGCCGACGTCATCATGATGTTGACGCCGGACGAGCTGCAGGGCGACATCTATAAGGAGCACCTCGCCCCCAACATGAAGCAGGGCGCCGCGCTGATGTTCGCGCACGGCCTCAACGTGCATTTCAAGCTCATCGAGCCGCGCGCCGACTTGGACGTCGGCATGGTGGCGCCGAAGGGCCCCGGCCACACCGTGCGCGGCGAATACCAGAAAGGCGGCGGCGTGCCGTGCCTCATTGCCGTGCATCAGGACAAGAGCGGCAACGCGCACGATCTCTTCCTGTCGTATGCCTCCGCCGTCGGCGGCGGCCGCTCGGGCATCATCGAGACGACGTTCAAGGAAGAGTGCGAGACGGATCTCTTCGGCGAGCAGGCGGTGCTGTGCGGTGGTCTCGTCGAGCTGATCCGCGCCGGCTTCGAAACCCTGGTCGAGGCAGGCTATGCCCCCGAGATGGCCTACTTCGAGTGCCTGCACGAGGTGAAGCTGATCGTCGACCTCATCTACGAGGGCGGCATCGCCAACATGAACTACTCGGTGTCGAACACCGCCGAGTTCGGTGAGTACGTCTCCGGTCCGCGCGTCATCACGCCGGAGACCAAGGAGGAGATGAAGAAGATCCTGAAGGACATCCAGACGGGCGCCTTCACCTCCGAATGGATTCGAGAGTGCAGGGCCGGGCAGCCGAAGTTCAAGGCGACCCGCCGCATGAACGATGCTCACCCCATTGAGGAGGTGGGCGCACGCCTGCGCGACATGATGCCGTGGATCAAATCCAAGGCGCTGGTCGACAAGTCGCGCAACTGAGGCGTTGCCGCCACCACAACTCCGCCCCTTCTGGAGCATACTGATATCCACGGGGGGCTTTCTCGGGGAAGATCAGGGAGTTCAGCCATGTTGCGAGTTCTGACGTCCATCGCGATCGCGGCGCTTATCTCGGCCGCTCCGCTGGCGCTGACGGCCGGCACGGCCGACGCCGCCAAGGCGACCAAGATCTGCAAGCACAAGACGGCGAGCGGCAAGGTGAAGACCTGGCGTTGCGGCATCAATCAGCCGTGTTGCTCGGCCGAGATGATCAACTACTACACGTGCGGATCGAAGACGCTCGGCTGCCTCTAGGGGCAACGCCCGGCCCGGCAGACCCGCGCAACTGCTTTGGAGAGCTAGGCATCAGCCGCGCGAGTCTTGCCAGGCGGTAGCTCTGGTGCGAGGCGACGCTTCGCGATCAGAGGCGCGCAAAGAAACGGACGGCGAAGAAGCGGGGACCTCCGCCGTCCGCTCCAGTGGCATCACGAAGTGATGCCGCCGGATTTTAAACTAGGGCGCCCGCACGTTCGTGCGGCTTCGCGGGCGCGCTAAGCTCGCGTGCGTGAGCGCGCACGGGCTGTCGTCTACCTGATCGGCTGTGCAAGGTGCATGCAAAGTCCCCCCTCGGCACCCCCTTGCCTTTGCATGTGAATTCCACACCCCCATCGTGGAACGAGCATGTTTTGATCACGGCGAAACTAAGATTTCAGTCCGACCGACGAAATTGATCGCCTGATTTGTTGGGACTATCAGGGATGCGTTGCGCGATGAAGCTGCAACCAAGCATGGCGGAATCGCGTAGCGGTCGCCTCGCAACTTGCGCCTTTGCTAGAACCGACTGGCAGTGGCCGTTCGCGCTCGAGCATGCCGAAGCCATCGCGCGTGACTGGGAGCTGTCGGCATGCGCGCATGCCGCAGCTGTTCAACGGCACCGTCTACCTTCTGCGTGATCGCACCATCGACGGCGAGACGCTAAGGGCACCCTTCTCAAGTCTGACATCAGTACGTTCCTCTATAGGCGTGGTACGCGCGCGCATGCTCGCCGCGATCCGCAGCCAGGCCGAGCCGGAGCTCGATGACATCGTCATCGCGCGCAGGCACGTGGACATGGGGCGGTGATCCGCACCCTCGTGCCCGCTTGACCGGCCTCGATATATGGGCAGAGTGCGCCGGCCTCAACGTGGACAATCGCCAGATGGCCCTGCCGCTGCACACGCTCGATGTCTTCACCGACCGCCGCTTCAGCGGCAATCCGCTTGCCGTCGTCAGCGATGCCGATGCCCTCAGCGCCGATCAAATGAAGGCAATCGCCCGCGAGCTGAACCTCTCTGAAACGGTCTTCGTGCTGAAGCCGCAAAATCCCGCGCACTCGGCGCGCATGCGAATATTCACGCCGCAGCGCGAGGTTCCCTTCGCCGGACATCCGACTATCGGCACGGCGATCCTGCTTGCTCAAGCGCGTACGCCGCTGGTCAATGGCGCGAGCGATGTCATCATCGTAATGGAGCAAGAGATTGGCACCGTGCGCGTAGGTGTTCGTCTGCGCGCCGGTCATGCGCCGTTCGCCGAATTCGATGCGCCAAAAATGCCCGAGAAGTCCGGCACGCCAGCCACTCGCGACCGCCTAGCGGATGCGCTCGGACTGTTGCCGCGCGAGATCGGCTTTGAAAATCACACTGCTTTGTGTCTCACCGCGGGCAACTCGTTTGCCTTCGTTCCGGTAAGCACTCTCGAGGCAATCTCCAAGGCGCGCGTCAGTGCCGCCCATTGGGCCGCAACGTTCCCCGACGACGGCGTCTACCTCTATACTCGGGAGTGTGTGCATAACGACGCCGACTTCCACGCACGGATGTTCGCACCGCAATTCGGCATCGCCGAGGATCCGGCCACCGGATCGGCGGCGGTTTGCTTGGCGAGTGTCGTGCACGGCTTCGACGGGTTGCCGGATGGTGCCCATAGGCGGGTCATCGAACAGGGCCACGAGATGGGACGACCGAGCTCCATCGTCCTTACCCTGGTGGTCGCCGGAGGCCGCCTCGAAACGGTCCGTATCGGCGGTAGTGCGGTGCGCGTCGTCGAGGGCACGCTAGCCATCTGAGGCGGCGCAACGGGCTTGCCCGCGCCTGCTAGCGATTTGCTAACCGGCCAGTCTGTCGGTCCGACGACTGCACTAGCCTTAGTTGAGACGATGTACTAAGAGTTGCCGCATGCGCCAGAGCTTTGGCATTGATGGCGATTCCTTTCCCCGCGCGGAGCTGATCCGCCGCGGCCCGTCGGCGCGTCTTCTCCAGCTTCTGAACCTCCTTAGCAGCCCCTGAGCCTCATCGGTCCCGGTCGAAGGCCGTGGACGGGCGCTCAGGGGATGAAAAGTCGAGCGAGCTGATGGTTCAATGCCGCTCCTGAAGGGAGCTGGCCCCGAGCGAAAGAAGAAGCCGATGAGCACCGATCCCAATAAGCCTGAAGGTAGCAACGCCGACCGCGTCGTCATCTTCGACACCACCTTGCGCGACGGCGAGCAATGCCCCGGCGCCACCATGACCTACGAGGAGAAGCTCGAGGTCGCCGAGTGCCTCGACGGCATGGGCGTCGACATCATCGAGGCAGGCTTTCCCATCGCCTCTGAGGGCGATTTCGAGGCCGTCTCCGCCATCGCCACGCGCGTGAAGAACGCGACGGTCGCCGGCCTGGCGCGCGCCATCTTCGCGGACATCGACCGCGCCGGCGACGCGGTGAAGCATGCCAAGCGCGGGCGCATCCACACGTTCGTGTCGACCTCGCCCATTCATCTCGCGCACCAGATGCGCAAGACCGAGGCCGAGGTGCTGGAGATCATCACCGCCACAGTGACGCGCGCGCGCAATTTCGTCGAGGATGTCGAGTGGTCGGCGATGGATGCGACGCGCACAGGTATCGACTATCTCTGCCAGTGCGTCGAAGCGGCGATCAAGGCCGGCGCCATCACCATCAACCTGCCCGATACCGTCGGCTACGCTACGCCGGAAGAGTACGCAGGGATGTTCCGTGCGGTGCGGACGCGTGTGCCGAATGCCGACCGCGTCATCTTCTCCACTCATTGCCACAACGACCTTGGCTTGGCCGTCGCCAACTCTCTGGCGGCCCTTGGCGCAGGGGCACGGCAGATCGAGTGCACCATCAACGGCATCGGCGAGCGCGCCGGCAACGCGGCGCTCGAAGAGGTCGTCATGGCCATCAGGACGCGCCGCGATAACCTTCCCTACGACACGGGCATAGATTCTACGATGCTGTCGCGCGCCTCGCGCCTCGTGTCGGCGGTGACCAACTTCCCGGTGCAGTACAACAAGGCCATCGTCGGCCGCAACGCCTTCGCGCACGAGAGCGGCATCCACCAGGACGGCATCCTGAAGTATCAGCAGACCTACGAGATCATGACGCCGGAATCGGTCGGCGTCGGCAAATCCTCGCTGGTCATGGGCAAGCACTCGGGCCGCAACGCCTTCCGCTCCAAGTTGAAGGAACTCGGATACGAGTTGGGCGAGAACGCCTTCGAGGACGCTTTCGTGCGCTTCAAGGGCCTCGCCGACCGCAAGAAGCATGTCTACGACGAGGACATCGAAGCTCTGGTCGACGAAGGCATCGCCCACATGCATGATCGCATGAAGGTGGGCTCGCTCACCGTCATCGCCGGCAACATGGGGCCGCAGTCGGCGACGCTGACACTCGACATCGACGGCATCGAGCATACAGTTCAATCGACCGGCAACGGCCCGGTGGATGCCATCTTCAATGCCATCAAGATTCTGGTGCCGCACGACGCCAAGCTCGACCTCTACCAGGTGCACGCCGTCACCGAGGGCACCGACGCACAGGCCGAGGTGTCGGTGCGGCTGGAGGAGGGCGGGCGCATGGTTACGGGCCGCGGTGCCGACACCGACACCATGGTGGCCTCGGCACGTGCTTACGTCTCGGCGCTCAACAAGCTGCTGGTGAAGCGGCAAAAGACTACTCGCGTGCAGCAGCAGGCGCTTTAGCCGCTTCCGAGCCAAGGCGTCGCTGCAACTATCTTGCGGCGATGCCTCCCACGCCGCGCATTGGCGTAGACAGAGGAAACGCGGTAAATCTGCGCGGCCGCGCGGCTTCGGCCCAAGGGGGGCCGCGCGTCGCAGATGATGCGGGCAGGCTATGCGGCTGGGTGTGGCGAGCGCGTTCTCGGACGATATTTCGATCGACCTCGGCACCGCGAACACGCTGGTGCACGTGGCCGGGCGTGGCATCATCATCGATGAGCCGTCGGCCGTGGCCGTTCGCTCGGCGAGGGGCACGCGCGAAATCCTTGCCGTCGGCCGTAAGGCCAAGGCGCTCATCGGGCGCGGTCCGGAGAGCTTGGAGCTGGTGCGCCCGCTGCGCGACGGCGTCATCGCCGACTTCCTCGCCACCGAGGAAATGCTGCGCCAGTTCATCAAGCGCACCAAGA
This sequence comes from Hyphomicrobium sp., assembly GCA_036559705.1. Taxonomy (GTDB): domain Bacteria; phylum Pseudomonadota; class Alphaproteobacteria; order Rhizobiales; family Hyphomicrobiaceae; genus Hyphomicrobium_A. The sequence goes on along the minus strand of DATBSP010000155.1, from coordinate 1,680 downwards.
CGATGCTCGGCTTCCGTCGCCCACGCATCCTCATTTGCGTGCCGGCGCAGGCGACCCCGGTGGAGCGCCGCGCCGTCTACGAGACGGCAAATTCGCTCGCCCGCAGGGTCTATCTCATTGCCGAGCCGGTCGCCGCCTCGCTTGGTGCCGGGCTGCCCGTCGGCGAGCCGGGCGGCGCCATGGTCGTCGACATCGGCGGCGGCACTTCCGACATCGCCGTCCTGTCGAGCGGTGTCATCGTCTCGGCGCGTACGCTACGCGTTGCCGGCAATGCCATAGACGAGGCGATCATTCGCTACGTGCGGCGCCAGCATCAGCTGCTCATCGGCGAGGCGAACGCCGAGCGCATCAAGATCGAGGCGGGCACCGCCCTGGCGACGGCAAACGGCCGCGCCGCCGAAGTACATATCCGCGGCCGTGATGTGCGTCAGGGCAACACCAAGAGCGCTGTGCTACGGGCCAAGGACATCGCCGAGGCGCTCACCGAGCCGGTCGATGCCATCGCGGACTTCGCGCAGCGTGCGCTCGAGGATCTACCGCCCGATATCTTGAGCGACATCGCCCGGCGTGGCGTGCATCTTACCGGCGGCGGCGCGCTGCTCGACAAGCTCGACCTGGCGCTGACGCGCCGCGTCGGCGTCAAATTCCACGTGCAGCAGAACCCTATGCATTGCGTCGTCAAGGGCTCGGCCGCGGTTCTCGCCAACCTCGACGAGCACGAGCATTTGCTGATGCGGCCTTAGCGGCTGAACTTTAGGCGTGAGAAGCGCTTGTTGGCGGCGTCGTGGAGGCTGCTCGCGGGGCCTTCGAAGTGCACTCCGATGGCGTTGGCCTGCCGCCAAGCGATCGAGGCCGGATAGAGCAGGCCGGAAGAGCTCTCGTAGAGCTGGAAGGTGTCCGGCAGACCCACCGTATTGGCGATCAACAGGTGCGCGCCCTGATCGGAGATATCGCGAATGGTACAGTCGAGCACGCGCAGTCCATCGGCATAGACGATCTTGCCCTCCTTGAGGACGCGTCGGCGCGGTTTCGTCTGTCGTCCATGGGTCACGGGGCGAGGCGAGGAGACAACGGCAGGCGTCATGCCGGGAGCGTGTGAGGGCAGCCCTGCAAATGGGGTTGCGGAACTTGGCCTCGATTCGCACCACTCCGAGTATGTAGCGAGGTGGCGCACGGCGCCATACGGCGGCGACGCCGTAGCGTCGCATTTTCATGCGCCATCCCGATGTTTGTTCAGTCTGAAACGACGTCGGTGGCGTAGCTGCCGGGTGGGGATCGCCGCTGCTGGACAGGTGGGTCTCATGGTGCTAGATGCTGCTCCGACGAGGGCTCGCGCGGCGGGCCCTTTTGCCGTCTTGGCCGTGTGGTTTGGCCAACCGCCTGCCTAGGCCAATGACGGGACGTCGCGAATGCGGCGCGGGTGATTAGCTCAGTTGGTAGAGCAGCTGACTCTTAATCAGCGGGTCGTAGGTTCGAATCCTACATCACCCACCACTTCAATATCCGGAAATTGCACCAGGTTCGAGCTGTCTTCCGCCCGCGACGAGTGGCGAAGTTTGCCACTTCATTTTTTGGGTTTGCCACTTTCGCGTTCCGTTCGCGTTCCCTCGAGCTTGGCGATCGCAGACGACGCGAGACGCTTCTGCCGCGCGGCTTTCGTGTAGTGCTCGACCATCTGCA